>NC_012623.1:1085625-1447500 GCF_000022485.1 Sulfolobus islandicus Y.N.15.51
ATGAAGTTGAGCACATCAACAGTATAGAAACCTGCGTCAAGAGTTATCAACCTTATCTTGAACCCCATCGCGACGACTTGCTCCACGAGGGCCTTCACGATCTCTTCCTTAGTCATCCCCTTGACTTGAGTGACGAAGGCCAGTAGGAGCACTTTCCCATTAAACTTTGTCGTCGCAGTTGCGTAGTTCCAAGAGTTTCCCTCCTCCGAACTCCCGAGCCCTCCCACCGGTCTCCCGTACCAGGTCTTGGTTGTCCAGTCTATTGAGACGTCTATCTCCTTGACTCCCTTCAGTACCTTCAAGGATATCTTCCTGGCGCTTTCCAAGAGTTTCTCAATAACTTCCATCCCTTGCTCCTCCACGTAATTCCTCACGGTCTGTGGGGACACGCCATACGCCCTCGACTTGCTTTCCACCGAATCGTTCCATAAACACGCTGAGATGAGGGTTCTCGCCACCTCTTCCCCTTTCTTTCCCTTGAAGTTCAGCATGGAAAGTAATTTATATCCTATTTGTTGAATGTTATTTTGGTGAGGGAGTACCGGTGTTACCATCTCACTTACTCACGTGGTAATACCACATCTCCCTCAGCTTAAACCTTTCTTCAACTGAATTCTTAATACTCATATAAATCCTGTTATCTATCATGAATCGATATTATTCTGTCAGAATTATTTTTCATAATACGATTTTGGGTCTACCGTCAAGGGGGAGGTGGGGAGAGAGGAGTTTAGATTATTATTAATTCTTTTATTTCCTGATTTATTCAATCCAGAGAATTTTACATTTAATATAATTGAAACACTTATTTACACTATAGATTTATTTTTAAGGAGGTGATTTTGGGTCTACCGTTCTGGAGGAGGGAGAGGCTTCAGGGCTACCTCACGATCTTCACGTGACCAACGTCGTCAGGGAGCTGGTGGGGGCGCTGAACCTTAGGAGCGTGGAGGCGTTCCTCAGGTTCGTTGAACGTCATTTAGGCTGACCACCCAGGCTGATGAAAATCTTTAAGTTACGTTAAAGTCCCATAACTGCTGTACTTAACTCTTATTTTAGATAGGGAACAGCACCTATATAAATTTATTAGCTACATTTATAATTAAATATTACTTGATAAAAGTGAGTTATAAAAAGACTATTAAAAAAGGGCTTAGACATGATATTAAAGATCGAGAGATCTTGGATATTATATCTGATGAAATAAATCTCACTATAATAACCATGTTAAGAGCTGAACCAACTTATGTCAGAAAAATCGCTCAGCAATTAGGTATGAAAGAATCTCACGTTTCTGATAGGCTTAGGAAAATGGAGAAAGCCGGACTTGTATCAAGCTCTTGGAAGAGAGTTGGCAACAAAAACGTAAAACTCTATTACCCCATGCTAGATCGCTTAGAGATAAATTTTACCCCAATGGGATTCGTTATCAGAGGTAAAGATATAGAATCGGAGATAATTATACCTCATAAACTATTAGAAAATATGATACCTATAGTAACATCTTTTATAGGAAGAAGAGCTGAATTAGAACTTATACGTTCTTGGAAAGGTCCAATAATTATCTGGGGTATGCCTGGTATTGGAAAAACTACATTAGTAGCAAAATTTATATGGGATAGTGGACTAGAAAACAAAACTTTTTGGTATAATTGCAAAGAAATAGATACTTTTCAATATTTCGTAAATAAACTAGCGACATTTCTTTTTTTAAAAGGATATAGGACCTTACCAGATTATATTATAGCTGGAGTAAAGGATTCTTCAATCCTTATCGATATAGCAGTTGGCGAGATTATTAATAATAATATACTTTTGGTTCTAGATAACTTTGATCTATGTAAAGATGACTCAATTAAATTATTGGTTAATCAATTGATTGAAAAAGGAGAAAGCTTATTTGTGATTTCGCGTAAACAGATTAAAAATCTTTATAAATCATATAGTATACATCTTCAAGGAATGAGTGAAGAGGAAGTTAAGGAATTTTTGGCTATAAAATGTAACAAATCTTTTAATAATGCTTCTACATATGTATCAAAATTGGATGGTAATCCATTAGGTCTTTATTTTTTATGCATTTCTAAAGCAACTGAAAATGAGGGATTGCTTGTAAAATCCTTTAAGGAATGGTTAATAATGGAGCTTAGAAAAATGCTTACTAGTGAGCATATGAAAATCTTAGAACACTTATCTGTTTTTGACTCCCCTATAAATTTAGATTCTTTAAGGCGTTTAACTCGCATTAAAGGTCTTATAAATTATTTAAGAGAATTAGAAAATATGTCATTAATTGAGAGTTATGGTGAAAATTACTGGCTTTCGAATACTCTTAAAGATATAATCTATGACAATTCATCCTCTCAAGAAGAGCTTCATAAAAAAGCCGCTCATTACTATCTAAAACTATTGGATCCTTTTTCTACGTTGAAGGCTGTGTATCATTTTATCAAGGCAGGAGAGGAAGAAGAAGCCTTATCTTTAGTAAAATACTTACCTAGATTAGCTAATGCAGGTTTACTGGAGAAAGTAAATGAATTATTTAAAGATGTGATAGAAGAAGAACTTTCTCCTTATGGAAGAATTAAATCTAAGTATTTTAAAGGATTATATTTGCATCTTTCTGGAAAAATTAATGAATCTCTCAGTATATTTGAGGATATAGAAGGTGTAATCAGATCAGCAAAAGATTGGGAAACTTACGCACAATTATTATATTTTCTTTGTTCATCATATATAGTAATAAATAACTATGATAAGGCTAAACAAGTATGTGAACAAGGTATGAAAATTTATGGAAAGAGAAATTCAATATGGTTTAGCAGAATGGCAACCTTAATGGCTGAAGTTTATGAAGAAATGGGACAATTGGATAACTCGTTAGATCTTCTTCAAAGAGCCCTTGATAGTATAGATGAACTAGATATAGAGAATAGAGCACCTATTCTTCATCAAATGGCTATTGTATTATATAGAAAAGGAGATCTAAAAAAGTCTAGGATACTAGCTGAAAATGCGTTAGAAATTTTTAGAAAAATGCACAATTTATTTGGTTTAGGTCATTGTGAATGGGGAATAGCTAGTATGCTTATTGAGGAAGGTGATCCGATTTTAGCAATGGAATATTACAATAAAGCTATTGAAGATTTAGCTAGATGCATGCGATTTGGCCATTTAATGGTATGCTTATCTGAGAGAAGTGTATTAAATCTTAGATTGGGAAATATAGAAAAAGCTAGGGAAGATATGGAGAAAGTTGAATCATTAATGGGAAAAAAAATCCAAGGACCTTTATTACAAGGCGTAGCATTAAGGGGGATGGGTATTTATGTAGCTGAAGTGGAAAAGAATATAGGAAAAGGTATCTCGTATTTAATGAAGAGTCTTGAATTAATAGATGATTTAGTAATAGATGAAAAGGCTCTTACTCTATGGGCTCTTGGATTACTTGAGTTAAAATCTGGTATGAAGGATCAAGGATTAGCACACCTTAAGGAAGCTGAAAAAATATTAAGAGAAGTTGGTTGGGAAACTAGAGCAATAGAGTTAAAAAAGGCTATAAATGCAGCCATAAATGATGATTTGAATAACTTATATCCTAAAACAGCTAGAAGTTATTTGTAGTTTAATGAAAAATACTAGTAGTACAAATAATTGATCTTTTTATGGTTTATAGTCTTTTTCATAATAGGTGCAAAGGGGACTAGGAAGGTACTATCTCAAACTTAGCGGGGAGACACTGAGAAATTGGCGAAGTTAAGGGAATTAAAAAGGGGGATAAGGAAGCTAACTAGCAAGAAGGCTAAAAGTTTAAACGAGACTAAGGCTAGAGGAATACTATTACACTTGGAGGGGATGAAAACTAGGAAAATAGCTAAAATACTACAAGTACACCAACGAAAAGAAGATAAGCCCACAAGAACTTCAAGGCAAGAAAATATGGGAAGCAAAAACATAGAAGAGAAGTTCAACGTTAAGCCACATAACAGCTTGGAGAATAGCGAGGAAGAGATTGAGAATCCCCTACACAAAACCCTATAAGTTCAACAAGAAGGCCCACTGCTTAGCCTCTAACAAACCTACTGAAACAACAAGTCTAGTACATCACCCACATCAACATCCTTGACATCAACTTGCCTACCTTTAGATACCCTAAAACTCTTCTGAGTGTGGCGTTCAGTAATAAATCTTTCGGTTGAACTTCAAGCATAATATTAACTAAGATTGCCACGTGAATCCTTTCAACCCACGTGGCGATTGGGGGAGTGATCACCTATTTAGGCTCATAAGGCTTATTATTATACCACACGCTCCACACAACCTTAGCCAACTTCCTTGCAAGAGCAGTGTACAACTTCCAACCGTGAAGCTTATTCTTGTGAGACTCGTATAACTTCAACAAGGTAGCTTCCGGTATAAAAGCCTTTCCATGAAAAATCGAGCATAGTCCACACTACTTACGCAAGTGATGAAACCTGCTTTACTCACTAGCATCAAAGGGCTTATTATAATACAGCACAGCCCAAGTAATAACAGCCAATTTCCTTGCACAAGCAGTAATCAACTTCTTACCCTTTAACCTACCCTTATGATCCTCATAAAAACGCTTGATAACAGGATCAACCTTAATGGCAGTCAAAGCTGCAAGATAGAAAGCCCTCCTCAAAACAGCATCACCCCTCTTGGATATACCTCTCGATACAACACTCTTACCACTAGACTCAACAACAAGACCACAATAAGCAACAAACCTCTTCTTATCACTAAAGCGCCTAACATCACCAACCCTAGCCAAAATAATACAACCCAAGGTTTTACCAATACCAGGAATAGTGAAAATCAAACTATCCTTGGGAACAAAATCCTCAAGCTCCTTCTCAATCTCCCTCTTCCTACCCTCAAGCCTCTCAAGCTCCTCCAAAAGAAACCTAACCTCAGCCAAGACAACACTATCCCCACCCCTCAAAACCTCCTCCAAGTTTTTCTTAGACAAACTATCCCTATAGCCTAAAAGTACCAAATCCCTCCTCAACCTATTCTTAACCCTAGCAATACTCCTAGTAACAAAATCCCACTGGCTAGTCAACTCCCTAGCATCACTTGTTACAAACCCACTACCCATACTTACAACTATTTCTGCTAGCTTTTTAGCATCATTCTTATCACTCTTCTTACCCCTAAAACCCTTGAACTTCTTGAGAATAAAGGGATTAATGATCCTAACATCATACTCACTCATCAAGTACTTTGCTAGGTTAACGTGGTAAACTCCAGTACTCTCAATACCCACTTTGCAACCCTTAGGTAAGATCTTCCTTATCTCCTCATAACCTCGCTTATCATTAGTAAACTCGTAGAGTTTACCTTGAAAATACACGATTAATTTATCTTTTGATACATCTATTCCTGCAACTGGGGCCTCCATGTATACTCACCCTTATGTTTTATTCGGGCTTTTTGCCCAACTTCCGGTCCGAATTGGAGGAGGCCAAGCTCCCCGTCGAGCTTTACGCTCAGTGTTCTCAACGGCCTACACCCCAGTCAGATCTGTGTAATACAGATCTGACTAATATGTTTTATATAAGTGTTCTTAGAATAATTCATCTGCGCAAGAAAGTAGAAAAGGCTGCGCAAGTACTTGTTACCCCTCCTTGAGATTCCCTTACTTACCACTGCCTTACCGCTCCTCTCCACTACCGGATCTAGACCGCAATAAGCTACGAAAGTCTCCGGCTTGGGGAAGCGTCCAATATCACCTACAACGCCAATGATTATCCCTGCTGCAAGCTTCCCAACTCCCGGAATCGTCAGTAGGACGTGGTCTTCCGGTACTTGACTCCCTATCATCTCCTTGACCTCTTTTAACTTCTCTTGCGTCTCGAGGATGGCCTTAGCCAGTATTTTTACCTCTTCAAGTACTATTGGTGTTGTAAACAACAGGATGCATAGGAGCGAAGTTATTAGAGAAGCTATTGAAACATACCATGATCGGCGATACTCCATTTTTGATCAAATAGCTGGCAAAGAAGGACCGCAGGTCGTAAAGCCTGAACTCTTTTCCTAAAACCTTTTCCATCCCTTCTTTTATTGAAGATCTTAAGTCCGCTAACTGAAAAGGGAATAGTTTCTGCTTCCACGCTTCCACATCAGCTCCTATTTGACTTACAGCGTGTTCATACGTCTTTATAAACTCTTCTCTATATGGAAAATAAACTTCTTGCAACCACTTCTTAGTTTCTGTATGGATAAAGGAAATATAGGCCCTCTTGGTTTCCGATTCCTTCATTACTTTTATTATTCGGTTTTCTAGGTCTAGTTGGTCCATCTTAAGTGAGTATACCTCTCCTACCCTGAGTTCGCTCTCTGCTAAAAGCAAGAAAAACGCTTTGGCGCCTAGATGGTCTATGTTATTAAATATTTCCCTTAAAGTGTCAAGGGAAAGGGGTTGTGGTTTATACTTATACCTGGATTTAGGCACTTTAAAGGAGTTATAAAGTAGTTGCGCCAACTGGATGTTTTTCTCTTTTATTATAGTCTTTATGAATAGTTTTAGGGAATTCGCGGTATGTCTGGCTATATTGCAGCTATCTTCAGATAACTCTGCTATTAAGTCTCTGAAACTGTCCGGACTTAACTCATATCCCAACTTTGTAAGCGCTATCCCCAAATACCTCATCCTCATATCGATAATACTTTTAGTCTTTTCTTGGAGTGACTTTTCAAACTTCTTCACGTCTTCTTCAGTAACAATGTATGTCGATGATACGTTCTTCAAATAATCTCCTAGATATTGATAAAGGATAGAAACGAAAAAGTTCTGGAACTTCTCATCTTTCATGGCTTTAATAACTACGGATAATGCAGTAGTAGCGTCAACTTCTACAACTTTCAACCCGTAAATAGCGTCTGAAAGTTCATCTTGAGCTAACATTTCTGCAGCTTTTTAACTACCTCCAAAGGAATGTTCTGGTCATTGTTAACGTATCTATATAAAGTACTCCTACCGACATCCAGTATTTTGCAGCTTGAGATATAACCCCAACTTCTCTACTAACTTCTTAATAATTCTCTTCCTTTGTTGCTCGTCCAGTTTATAAACGTCAATTAGCATATATTTCTACCCTACTTATAAGAAAGTGACGCTGTTCCAAAAATAAGGATTGCTGTTCCATTTACGCCTTTATAAAGAGAACGTTACTCTCTTTCAATTTAATTAAAAATCAGTGCCGCGGCCGGGATTTGAACCCGGGTCACGGGCTCGAAAGGCCCGCATTCTTTCGGTGCCTGCGCTTGACCGGGCTAAACCACCGCGGCACGTCCTCATAAAATAAGTAAAGGGTGAAATTTAAAGTTTTTTGGACAAAGGTCTTGAATTTATCTCATGCTATCGCGGGGATTTGAACCCCGGACAACCGGATCTCTAAAAAATTAAATTAATAGTTTCGATTTAATGCCTTTACGTTAAAGAGTTTTTTCATTCCAATACTATAATTTTAGATTAATTATTAGATGAAAGAATCTACATAATATGAGACGTTAGACCCTAAAATACCTCAATTACCTTGCAAACTCTCCTCCTTTTTAGCGTATAAATTCTGAACTTCTTACCATAATATTCTATCTATAAACTGAATATTATTTCCTGTTTGATTTTAGAAAATTTTGCTAAAAAAGATTTTTGTCGCATTCAAGCTTTTACATTAAATAATCGTATAGTATACTAACTTTTTCCAGCTAATATTGCTATTATCGTCTCATAACACTTATTTCCCTAAGTGAAAGCACATTTTAATCTTTTAAATACTAAAAGGACAAGCACGTCTCTAGTTCAAAAATTTGAAACAATAGAGTGCAGCAGATAAAGTTATAGTTCTACAAGTTTATATTTAATTTGAGAGCATGTCTGAGAACATTAAGCTCGTAAGAAAGTATTTGGCGATAGATGAGAATAGAAACATAGTGGCTGAGGGTAATTCGTGGGAGGAAGTCGAGGAAATAATGGAAAAGAAGGGGTATAAAAGGAGTCAGTATGATATTTTAACGGTAGTGAAGCAAGAAAAGAGTTAGTATGGGTAAAGAAATAGAGATCCCTTTTATTAACGCCGAAGGTTACTCAGTACCTTTAATAAAAGTAAGGATGGAGTGCCCTAAGTCTGGGGAAGATGTTTTGATATACGCATTACCAGATAGCGGTAGTAGATTTTCTTTAATAAATAGGAGAACGTTAAACGAGTGTTTTGATAATCTAGAAGATCATTACTTTGATATCATTATATTAACCAATCTAAATTTACATGCAAAAAGGTACAAATTAAAATTTCATTTCGTAGAGCTAAATGAAAATTTTGAAATACCAGTTGCAATAGCCGATTTCGGCGTTTATGAAGGAGTTTTTCCAAGCCTTATTTTAGGTAGGGAAGATTTCTTTTCAAGAACGATGATATGCTTTGACAGGGACATAAGATTAATTATTAAGGCTGATAGTCTTTAACTTAACTATATATAAGAATATTGAAAATTTTCTTAAATGTACAGAGAGCTTTTTACCCCATCTTCTTACGTGAAAATTTTTCGCCCCTCGATTATCCTTAAGTAATTTATTGGAACGGCTACGGTATTTGAACTAGTTTTATCCTCTTTAACTCCAGTGTAGTAATAATCCCGAGATGTTTAAGTAAATACTTCTGTTAAAATATTCGGAATTTATAAAATTTAAGTTTTTTATTATTGTATTATATTTCATCAATAAAACTAATAATATCTCCGAATTCTTTTCTAATTTCGTCCAAGACTTGAACTATTTCCTTCTCTCTTTTAAAGAGAGCCTTATCTTTTAAATAGTCTGCAGTAGCTATTACATAACAGTCTGGCAAAGCTATCCCGTATTTTTTCTTTATTTCCCCTGCTTTTATTACTATTTCGTGGTTAATCTCCGTGACTTTCAGTTTAGCTGATAGCCACTCTACAAATTCCTTTGCGTAATTGTTGGCATTACTTAACCCAGCTGTTATGTAAACCCTATAACTTACGTATAATACTTCACTCAAAGTGATTGGTGTGACATAAAGTGGTGTGTAGCTCTCAATTAGCTTCTTAACCTTTTCATGGTATGTACCAGCCTCATTAATGTACTCTATTAGAACTCCCGTATCAACTATCATTAAATATTTCCTCCTCTTTCCTCCTTTCAGCCTCACCTTCTTCCTTAAGGATCTCTTCCACCATTTTGGGATCAACCCTTACAATTTTAGGTTTTAAGGGACGTAAAACTAACTCCCCACCTTTCATTTCACCTAACAGTATATCGTTTTCTTTTATCCCGAGTTTTTCCCTAACATCTTTTGGTAAGATAATTACACCTTTCTTCCTTAACTTTATTTGATAAACCATATAATATAAGTTAAACTAATGTCTAAAGAGTTTAACCATTAACCGAGAGGAGTATAGCACTACGAATAGTTTAAAGAATTATGAGGATTGTTGCTGAAGTAGATTCTGAAGAAGATATTGATAGGAGTACGTCTAACAATTTCAATTAGATATAGTTGCTATGGTGTATTTGCAAAACAGTGTAGCTTATGACAACAAGGATTTGTACTTGAGGGCTAAGGAGTATCTGGCAAGGGCTGAGGAGGCTATGGATGGGAAGAGTGTAAGCTTTGAGACTAAAATGTGGGTTGACAGTTTAAGGAGTAAGATCGAGACATATAAGAATCGTTTCGGAGAAAGATAAAAGCTTAAACTTATACGATGTTATTAATGTTGTTGTAAAATCCTTACTCTTTTGGTAGTTATTCTTATCGAGAAAACTGTCCGAAATTATTCGCAAATGTAGTTAAGGTGCCGCCGCGGGACTTGAACCCCGGACAACCGGGTGTCTAAAACGTTAAATTGGCCGTTTCAATTTAACGCGATTTGTTAAAGGCATAACAATATACGTTATTTTATTATTGCAATGAATATCTGATTTTCACATCTACTGCGCATAACACGTTAAACCGTTAAACTCCTCAGTTAACGCATTTCAAAGTTCATCTCTATATAAGACAATACTCTCTTATCTTATACTTTGTCAGACCTTAAAGGGCAAGATTTATGTTTCATGAGTAATACTAAATTGTATGCCGAAATCTAGAATGCATGTATAAGTCTCAACAAGAAACAAGAGGAAGAGAGGAGAATTAGCGTATAAAAGACGTGAAGAACGATATGAGAATAAAGGACGTGGTCAAGAAGTATAATGTCTCCGTCTTTACCGTGTGCAAACAGTTAAGAAAAGATGACTGGAGCGCTAAGCCGAGGGAGGGACCCACGAAACTGAAGGAAGAGAAAAAGCTCGTCCAAATCTTAGAAAAGAGTCCAAGAGATTTCGGCTTGAACTACGACTTCTGGACCTTGAAGCTCATAGCCTATATACTTAAGAAGTAATATGGAATGAAATACAACCCAAGGAGTTTAAGCCCAGTCCCCAAGAAGTTGGGCTTCAAGTATAAGAAAGGAAAAAAGGACTTACGTGAGAGACAAGAGGACAGTAAAAGATGGGTGAAGGAACAAGGGGAGAAGCTTTTATAACTTGTCTGGTTGAAAGATCATACGGTTATCTCACCCGTTAATCCTAACGAATCGCTGCACTCTTCATTGAGGGATAGGCTCGTACGTTTTAAGAGGACTACTAAGACAGTAAATAGGAGCATTAGTACCATGATGTACTACATAGTCCTAGTCTTGTGGGAGAGAATGTTAATTCCAGAATTTGTAGGTTAATTACGACACTATCTCCAGACTGTTGTAACTTCGGCAAAAATATATTATATAGAGTAAGATCGGAAAAAACTTAATATAATATACATTTTCTACATATTCCTCTATATTCTAAATACAGTATCTTTATTAAACATATATGAAATAATCTATCCAGGTAAAGATGGAAATAAGTTCTAAAGTTGAATACATAATAGGGAAAAACTTAATACCCAAAATAAAGTTCATTGTTTCTAATATTGAGATAAAAATTGAAAATAGTGAGTTAGAAGATAAACAATTCAAAGATTTTCTAAAATCGTATTATAACTTTTATGATAGTTCCAAGATAGATACCATTTTTATTATTGAAGTTAATTTAAATGATGAAACTTATAGAGGACTTGGCATTGGTTCATACGATACAAAGACTAATATCTCGTCTCTCTATTTCGAGTGGGAATCATTAACTAAATATGAAGTGCAAGCTGCTAGTGGTGGCTCCATAATTTGCTGGGATTATTCTACTTATTCAAAAGCTTATCAAGGTGCGGTTAACATAAGTTCTGTCGCGGGAACATTAGAAGGTTTTCCATTAGAAGCAAATGTTACATATTTAACCCTAAACGACGAGGGTGAGATAGTATTCCAAGGATATCAGAAAGGTATAGTTAAGACTATTAACGGGGTACGAGTTGGTAAAGTTAAATTAGTTGGGTTTATTGATGAAAAATTCCGGTTGAATACTTCGCCGGGTTATGCAGTATATCTGACACAGAAAAATGACAATATAATATCTGGAGTTTATAATCAGATACAAGTAGACTCCATGGGTAGAATGTATTACGAGGCCGCCATTAGAGAATATAAAATATATGGTGGCAGAAAATTACCATTTGATGAGGTTATGATATTTAAATACAAAGATGCTAATTTCAATCAGATAAAGAATAATAAAAGAATAGATTCAATGTCACATATAGCATATTATATGCCGGCAAAAGACCCTTACGGGAAATAATCATGGTTGAGGAAGCTATTATTCAACTTACTGGAGGAATAGATTCCACAGTGTTAGCGTATTATCTTAAAGATAAATATGTGTTGCATGGAACTTTCATATATTACGGCTATCCTCCCCAGATAAGAGAATTAGAGTTAGTCAAAGAATTATCTAAAAAGCTCGATGTCCCTCTAAAGATTATTGATTTTTCCTCTTATATTAAGTCTTTCGATCTCCCTCCAATAGATTCTATACAATATATAATTAAGTATCAGTTTGTGATAGAAATCCTAGCATCTTTTTCAGCTTATCCGAATCTAAATACCATGTTTGTGGGCTGGCTTAAGGATGAGTGGAGTAATAAAATGAGTATCTTAAAAGGTATTGAATCTCTTATGGGTTTTAAGGTTATGGCACCTTTTCACACAATGGTAAAAAGTGAAGTTATTAAGTTGGGTAATGAATTAGGCGTAGATTTTACAAAAACTCATAGTTGCATTGTATCTGGAAAAATGCATTGCGGCATATGTATGCCGTGTAGATCTAGAAGAAGAGCTTTTGAAGAGGCAAAAGTTAAAGATCCCACCATCTACTACTTTAATTTGCCCCTTGCTGAGATAGATAAGTTATCAAGAGAACTAAGCCTGGAAGAGTTAGTAGAGAGGTATTTTAAGCCATTCTTGCAGTATACTGGAGAATATCCTAAAGACTTCGTGGATAACTTAGTCAACATTTTGAAAAAATATAATGGATGAATCTAAATGAAGAATTATTACTTAGCATATAAGTCAATTATCTCATTTTTCATAGGTTTCATGAGTTTTGCGTTCCTAGCTTTAATGAAAATATCAGGCTTAAATGACTTTCAAATAGGGTTAATATTAAGTACTATATCAATATCTCAGTTTATCACATACATTATTCTGGTGTCTTTCTCGATAAAGAGGAATCTCTTGGTCTCAGCGGCATTAGAACTTCTTATACTAATAATCTTAATTATCCAAAGATCCTTCCTTACTTTCACCCTCTCTGCAATTTTTATGGGTATCTCCAACTCTATAAATTCCTCAGTTATAATACTTCAAAAAGGATTTACGAGAAAGGATTATTCAATAATGATGACCTTAACTTACACCCTCAGCTTAGCAGGATTAGGAATATTCTACTTAAGTAGAATAATAGGGATAAAAATTCTCCTCATATTATTTATTCCTCTATTGTTTGCAAACCTAGTATTATCATCAATGCTTAGATATGAAGAGAATAAAGAGAGTTTATCGGAACTCTACTCTTGGTTAAAAAACGTCGGGAAGTTAGTTTTATTCTTTGGCTTCTTTGCAAGTTTAAGAAGAGTTGCAATCACAAGTTATATACCTTTAATTCTGCTTACAGTATTTTATACATATACCCCGCAGGAAATAAGTTTATACCTCATGATAATTCAAGTTCCTCTAATTATTTTCGTTTATATAGCCCATAAAATAAGTGAGAAAGTTTTCATAATATTGTGTATAGCAGAATTAATTCTTTTCTTATCACTTTCTATGTTTTACCGGGAATCGATATTTCTCTTCTTATCCCTAATACTCTTAGCCAACATATCCTCATCCTTAAGGGCACCAGTCGTTGAAGAAACAGTAGTCAAATTGTTAAATTTTAGCACAAAAATTTCTTCATTTTACCACTTGATGGATACTATCTTCTCAGCGTTAGCGTCAATCTTACTTGCATTTATCGTAAAACTGGATTTGTTTTATGGAATTTTTATAATAGCAGGGTTATCTTCACTCTTGCCGTCTTTGTTTGTATACAAGGTTATAGTAGAAAGGAAATAGTAAATAATGTAGTGTTTAATATATCTTGAATTACTTATTGAGTCAGTGTGAGCATAGTGCAGTCATTAAGCTATGTATATTTTGTATAACCAGAATTATTTATGAGCAGAAGGCTTGCAATTAGAGTTCAGCCTTCATCGTGACTAATAGTCACTTTTCGTGACTATTAATCACTTAGCCTCATCACTCCTTCTCCCTCCCCATGCCGTCTACGGGAGCGGTAGTTAAACCACTCCCTTCAAGGACATGGGGAGTTTCATCGTGTGCCTTCCTCCACCTCGCGACTGCTCATAGACTTCATAGTGGCACCCTCCAAATTAATGTTAGCATAAAAGTTTATAAATTTTTCCGCTACTTACAACATATGGAGCAGATAGTTTTCAGAGGTGTCATATCCTCAGCTGGTAGTGATAAGTATGGTGAGAAGAGGTATGCAATATACATCCCTAAGAGCGTGAAAGAGAAGGCTGGGAAAATTGCTGGAAAGGAGGTGATAGTAATTGTCATCCTACCAGATGATGAGGAGTAAATTAATTGGCTCTAAGGAAGCAATTGATAACTTCCAATTCGTGACTATAAATGGTAGGGTTGAGTTTGAAGACGTTGAAAGAATCTCAAGAATTGCTTATTATTACTCAAAGGCTGTGAAGGCTGGGATTGACTTGGCTTTAAAAGGAGTTTCATTAAATGATGCTGTTAAGGAGTTGTATAATATCATCCCTTACGCTTTTTATGCAGAGACTGCTTATAAGCAGGCTTTAGCTCTTGTTAATGGTAATAAGGTTGAGATTAAAAAGAGATGGATCGCTTGTAGGGGTAACAAAAGCGATAATGGTAATAGGGGGATTAAGTTTCACGTTTTGGAAGACCACGTGGAAATTAAAGTTAAAGACCTATGGGGTAAGTGGGTTCACGGGAAGGCGTACTTCGGCAAGGAGTACTTACCATTACTTTCTGAGCTAGAGGAGTTATCTCGAAGGAAGGAGGAGGGTTACGGTGCTGTAGTAAGTTTCAAGCATTACCCCATGATCCACCTCCAAATCCCACTCTGGTTGTACTTAAAGCACTTCTCTTCACCAAAACCTGTGGGTTACGGTTTGGTTGCTGGTTTTGATTTGAACAGTGATAGGTTGAACGTTGTTGTAGTTAATAAGGATGGTAAAGTTATTGCCATTAAGACTTTTTGGTATTCAGATGTTACTAGACCAGGTTTTCCTAAAGGGAAAGCTATGGCTTTGCGTTTGAATGCTCTTTCACAAGCTCTTAATTTCCTATCAAGGGTTGGTGTTGATTACGTTGCTTTTGAGGACTTGTTCCTAGTTAAGAAGAGGAGATTCACTAGGAGTAAGAGCGGTAATAGGAAGGTTTCACGTTTCGCTAAGAGGCAAATGTTAACTCACGGTGTTATTAAAGCACTTAGGTTGGGTTTCGACGTTGTGTTAGTTAATCCTAAGGGTACTACAAATTCTGAGGGTCACGATAGGATAATGAGGGAGAAGGGTTTCGATAGGCATACAGCCTCAGCTTACTTAATAGCATTAAAGGGATTAGAAGTAATTAAAAATAACTAATAGTTACGTAAATGTGTTACAGACAAGACCTAGCACGTCCTTCTTGTAGTAGTCATCATGTTGTCAAGTGTAGTAGGCCTTTGGGTAGGCAGAGGTATTTGTGTAGGGACTGCGGTAGGTATTTCCTCGGTAATGCTTCTTATTATCATCGCTCTAGCTCTAATTCTTTCTCTGTGATTAAATTGAAAGAAGAGGTAATAATAGGGAATTTAGTCCATTCAAATTCATAGACCTCAGGCTTTCGTGAGATATTAATATAACTCTTCTCTGCTTGACTTAACAATACTGATATCTTTCATTTTCATATTGCAGTCCTCTGGAGTCAATAGAAAGAATGGAATTCCTTCCAGACTATAGTTACCTCGTTTATCCTTCTTTGTCTGATAAGCTCTTCTCCAGTGTCCTCTCTAAGATTTTGATCTTCTGATACTCCGTCAGCCCGAAAATGTCTATTATTCCTACCCCTCTTCTAATAAATACGTCAGAGACCTAATTGATATTATGCGTTTCCAGTTTCTTCCTCAGACGTTTCCAATCATACTCCCTCATAAGAACGTAAATCTCTTTCAATTTATGATAAAGATTAGGGAGATGCCGCCGCGGGGATTTGAACCCCGGACAACCGGATTTCCCAGATATTACGCGTATGAGTCCGGCGCTCTAACCAGGCTGAGCTACGGCGGCACTTATAAGATCTTTCGTCATTTACCTAAAAAGTTTTTCTTATCTATCCCAAGGTTACCGTGAAATAACCTTGATATTTAACTCCTTGACCTTGTAAAATCACTGTCATATTGAAGTCTGCCATGGGCACTGGTAAGTAGAAATATGCTGGAGCACTTCTTGGAATATTAATTAAGAAGGAGTTGATATGATCTAAGTAACTAAATGTTACGTTGTAGTTTCCTGGTTGAAGATATTGGTTACCCAATGGCGATATGGTGAACTTTGTAAGTAGGAATGAAGTATTCGAAGTATAATTGTATTGATAATATACTATATTATAACTGTAGTTGAAATTCGCAGTTGGAGTAAAGCTTCCCACTATTGAAAAATATGGGAATTGGTTTTGATTAATTCCCATAAATATTGCCATACTTCTAGTTAAGTCTGTAGTGTAAATCGTATTCACATTACCAAATTGTTTTGAATAGCCGTAAAGTCCGTGTACTAATACTGTAAACTTCTCTATCTCTGGAAGTAGTGTTGAAGAAGAGAAAGCTAAATAAATTATTGTTGTTGAGGAAGAGTGTGGTTTTACGATTATTGTTGTTGAGTTGGCTAGTGGCTTTAATACTCCATTTGATCCTGGAATGAGATAAAGTGATAATAGCGTTATATTTAGCGTTTGGGTTAATGGAGCGTTGTTTATAGCTGTTATCGAGAACGCTATCACTTCGTAACTATTTGAATATATTCTCCAATATAGCGGATTTATTGAAATATTAACATCAGTGTTCTCAAGATAAAATATTGTTGCAACAGATCCAATTATAATTATACTTATTATTATCAAAATGGTTCCAATCCCGATACTTTTTGTCATTACGTGTACTACTTATTAGCTAGTTATAACGTTTATCCTAAGGTTTATGGGGATAGATACACTTATTATTCTCATATTGTTGAGAATGAGATGGGGGCATAAGAAAGAAAGATGTCAGAACAGGAGGTATTACAAAAAAATAATTCCCCCGAAGGCAAAGAAGACAGAATAATAGGAAAACATGTGTTTGGCAACCTATATGACATCGATGCTGAGAGACTTAACGACAAGGAGTTTCTAGAGAAGCTAGTCCTAGAAGCTGTAAATATAGCTCATATGAAGCTAGTGGAAATTAAAGCTTGGTCTTTTGGTGGTAAAAAAGGAGGGGTTTCGGTTATAGCCCTAGTGGAGGAGAGTCATATAGCGCTTCACACGTGGAATGAGTATAACTATGCTACTCTTGATGTTTATACATGTGGTGAAGATAGTGATCCACAATCTGCATTTGCTCACATAGTAAATGCCCTCAATCCCAAACGTTATCAAATGTTTTATGCCGATAGGAGTTCACAATAGTTTTTTATATTAATCTCTATTTGTTTTTTAATTCATTCGTCAACTGTCTATAGGCTCATAGACAAAAATCGAAAACCTTATATTTGATTAAAGCAGTTTAGAAAATAATGCTTTCTGGTATTCTAGGATGGGGAGCTTATGTTCCAAGATATAGAATAAAAGTAGAGGATATAGCTAAGATGTGGGGTTACGATGAGGGTGTTGTGAGAAGTCTTGGATTAACTGAAAAGTCAGTTCCTGGCCATGATGAGGATTCTACAACTATAGCTTGGGAATCATCAATAAACGCAATTAAGAGGGCTCAAGTAGATCCTTCTAAAATAAGGCTAGTCCTTTTTGGCTCAGAATCCAAAGTTTACGCAGTAAAACCAACATCTACCATATTAATAGATGCACTAGGCATTAACAATTATTCGGCAACTGCAGATATGGAATTTGCATGCAGGGCTGCATCAGTAGGATTAAGATTAGCGTCTAGTTTCGTTTTGCATAATAGTGATAGTTACGCGTTAGTGATTGGCGCTGATACTGCCCAATCTAATCCTGGGGATGTTTTAGAATTGAGTTCGGCAGCAGCTGGTGTTGCTTTTGTAGTAGGTAATGTTGATGAGAAACATTCAGCAGCAGTGATAGAGTATTCTTCATCGTATACCTCCGATACCCCAGATTTTTGGCGTAGAGATGGAACTCCATATCCAGTCCATGGTGAAGGATTTACTGGAGAACCAGCATATTTCCATCATATAATTTCCGCTGTTAGTGATTTACTACAAAATAGTGGTTTGAAGATTTCTGACTTCGATTATTTTGTATTTCATCAGCCTAATGGTAAGTTTCCAATTCAAGTTGCCAAAAAGTTAGGGGTCCAATTGGAAAAAGTTAAACAAGGACTAGTTTCCCCATACATAGGTAATCCCTATAACGCCTCTGCCCTATTAGGTTTAGCTAAAGTATTGGATATTGCAAAGCCTGGTGAAAGGATATTGGTTGCCCCGTTTGGTAGTGGCGCTGGTAGCGATGCTTTTAGTATTTTAGTTTCTGAAGGTATATTAGAGAAGCAGAAATTGGCTAAAACTGTTGAATATTATATAAATAACAAAAAACTTGTATCTTATGCTGAATATGCTAAGTACACTAATAAGATAAAGGTGTATGAATAATGACAGAGGTTTACATTAATTCCTCATCAATGATACCAATTGATAGATATTATGAGTATGACATTTATGATTTAGTGATTGAGGCTTATAAGAACTTTGAAGGAGAATATGATGTAAATAACATTGATTTAATTGTAGTCGCTAACGCCTATTCACAAAAACTGAATAACGCATCCTTGATTGCACCAAAGATTGCAGAAAAGATAGGGAAACCTAATGTACCCGCTATTAAGGTGGACAATGCCGATGCCAGTGGAGGTGTCGCTTTACTTACCGCTTATTCAATGATTAAGAGCGGTATGGTAAATTCAATTCTAATAATAGGAGTTGAAAAGCAATCAGATTACCCTTCCAAGTATCTTTATGATGCAATAGCTACAAATTTGGATGACTATATGTATTACAATGGTATCTCTTCCCACTCAGTAGCTGCCTTATTAATGAAACAATATATGAAAAAGTATAATGTTGATGGAAATTATTTTGCAAATTGGGCTATTAAGATGCACAAAAACGCGGCAGAAAATCCTTTCGCGTATTTAAGATTCCCGGTGGACTTAAATACTGTAATTAATTCGCAGATAATCTCAGATCCTGTAAGATTATTCGACGTTGGCGCTAGAGCAGATGGGGCTGCAATAGTCTTACTTTCAAGCAACAAGACTGAGTCCTCTGTTAAGATCAATCGGATCGTCTCCGCACAAGCTAGGTATGAATTTTCTCCATCTTTGCCTTCTGTAAAAATGTTAAGGAACAAGCTAGGTATGAGACTCACTGAGAAGACTGGAATTGATATTCATGATTCCTATAGTATTATGGCTGCATTAATGTTAGAGGAATCGGGAGTATTTGAGAGTGGCAAGTCCCTTTATAACTTAGATAACGTTAATGTCAATTTAAGTGGAGGGCTTAAAGCCAGAGGACATGCTGGTGGAGCTACTACCTTATATCAACTCGCTGAGGCTCATATGCAACTAATTGGTTCGTTCAAAGGCAAAAAGGCTAATGTTGATGATTATCTCGTAATTTCCTCAGACGACTTAGGTATAGTAAGTTATGGTATTAGTTTATCGAGGTGATCTAAATGAAGATAGCTCCTCCTCAAGTTTGGAGAAACAAAAGATTCATGTACAAGCTAACAGCGAGCAAGTGTGAAAGTTGCGGACATATAAGCTTTCCTTATTCATCATATTGTACTAAATGCGGTAGTAAAAACGTTAAGAAGATTGAGATAAGTGGTAAGGGGATCTTAGAATCCTATACTGTTTCATATCAATCTAGAGATGGACATGAAAAAGGACTTCCAAGCGTTATTGGGCTAGTTAGATTAGACGAGGGTGTAGAAATAGTTGCACCTATAGTAGATGCAGATTTGGATAAACTAAAAGAAGGAGTTAAGGTAGAAGCTACATTAAGGAGAGTCTACACGGATTCATATAATGGTTTAATACAGTATGGCATAAAGTTTAGGGTAGCTGAATGATGAAAATTGACGAAGTCGTAGAAAAACTAATAAAGGGAGAAATTTCTTTTCACGAGATTGACAATTTATTAGAAGCAAATGCTGCGATGGTTGCAAGGAGACTTGCGTTAGAGAAAATCTTAGGAATTGGCCTTCCCTCAATCGGTTCTACAGTTATTGATTATAGTGAAATAAAAAATAAAAATGCAGAAAATGTTATTGGAGCAGTTCAAATACCACTAGGTATAGTTGGACCGATTAGGGTTAATGGTGATTACGCCAAGGGTGATTTTTACGTCCCTCTAGCAACAACAGAAGGTGCACTAATAGCGAGTGTAAATAGAGGTAGTAAGGCTGCGACGCTGAGCGGAGGAGTTAGGGCTAAGGTTTTAAAAGATGAAATGACCAGAGCTCCTGTCTTTAGGTTTGATTCAATAGAAGAAATACCAAATTTTCTAAAGTTTATAGAGGAAAATGTGGAAAAGATAAAGAACGTAGCAGATTCTACTTCCAGTCACGGCAGATTAAAATCTATCACACCTTTCGTACTGGGCAATAACGTTTGGTTAAGATTCTCCTTTGAAACTGGTGATGCCATGGGGATGAACATGGTTACTATAGCCGTTGAAAAAGTGTGTGAATTCATAGAGGAAAACTTTCCATCAGCTGACTGTTTAGCTGTGAGTGGAAATATGTGCAGTGACAAGAAACAGACCAATGTCAATAGCCTCTTTGGTAGAGGTAAAACTGTCGTGGCAGAGGCACTCATAAAGAAAGACGTTATAAAAAATGTATTACGCTCTAACGCACAACTAATTCACGATATAAATCTGCGAAAGAATTGGCTCGGAACAGCAAGAGCAGGATCCTTATCTCAATTTAATGCTCATTTCGCGAATATAGTTACAGCGATCTTTATTGCTACTGGTCAAGATGTAGCCCAAGTAGTTGAGAGCAGTTCTGGATATACGTGGACTGAAGTAAGAGGAGAGGACTTATACATATCAGTTACATTACCCTCATTAGAAGTAGGGACTGTAGGAGGAGGTACTAGATTACCTACACAGAAAGAGGCACTATCAATTATGGGAGTTTATGGTAGTGGAAATCCGCCAAGCTCTAACGCTAAGAAATTTGCAGAGATAATAGCTTCTACTGTATTATCTGGAGAACTTAATCTTCTTGCAGCTTTAGCTAACAGAGAGTTAGGTAAGGCCCATGCTAGACTTGGAAGAGCAATGAAAGTTTAATCTTTTATCAAAATTTAAATATTCTGTAACTACTTTACTCTTATGTCATTTCCTAAAGAATTGGAGAAAGTTCTTGAAATTACTAAGGCACAAAACGTATGGAGAAGAACACAAACTTTGAATCTTATTGCATCTGAAAACGTAATGAGTCCATTGGCTGAAAGTGTATATATGAGCGACTTCATGTCTAGATATGCAGAAGGCAAACCTTACAAGAGATATTATCAAGGGACTAAATATACGGATGAAATTGAAACTCTTGCTATGGATTTGATGAATGAGATAACAAACTCGAAGGATTGTGATCTGAGACCTACTAGTGGTACTATAGCAAATGCTGCTGTGTTTAGAGTTTTAGCTGAGCCAGGAGATAAGGCATTAATAGCTCCAGTTCAAGCTGG
Organism: Sulfolobus islandicus Y.N.15.51; assembly: GCF_000022485.1. Taxonomy (NCBI): domain Archaea; kingdom Thermoproteati; phylum Thermoproteota; class Thermoprotei; order Sulfolobales; family Sulfolobaceae; genus Saccharolobus; species Saccharolobus islandicus. Next base: position 1,107,110 of record NC_012623.1, read on the forward strand.
TGCTCATGTCAGCCATACTAAGTTCGGAACATTAGGAGCTTTAGGTATTCAACACATTGAAATGCCATTTGATGAAGAAAACATCAATGTGGATGTTGATAAAGCAATAAAGATGATAGAAGAAGTTAAACCGAAATTTGTAGTACTTGGAGGTAGTCTTTATCTATTTCCTCACCCTACTAAAGAACTAGCTCCACATGTTCACGCTGTTGGAGCTAAATTGGTTTACGATGCAGCTCACGTATACGGATTAATAGAAGGCAAAGTCTGGAGTAGTCCGCTAAAAGAGGGGGCAGACATTATGACTGTATCAACTCATAAGACTTTTCCTGGTCCGCAAGGTGGGGCTATTTTCTCTGATGGTTCGGAAGTTTTTAAACAAGTTTCAAGGACAATATTCCCATGGTTTGTTAGTAATCATCATTTGCATAGATTGCCGGCAACCGCAGTAACAGCAATCGAGATGAAGTACTTTGGTGAGAGCTACGCTAATCAGATAACGAGGAACTCAAAGGCTTTAGCAGAGGCCTTAGCTGAAAGAGGATTTAAGGTAATTGGTGAGAATTTAGGCTATACTAAGAGTCATCAAGTTGCGGTAGACGTAAGACAATTCGGTGGAGGGAATAAGATAGCTAAATTATTAGAAGATGCGAATATCATAGTAAATAAAAACTTGTTGCCTTATGATAAGCCAGAAAACGTTTCCGATCCTAGTGGCTTAAGAATAGGTGTACAAGAGATGACCAGATATGGGATGAAAGAAAGTGAAATGGAGGAGATTGCTGAGTTGTTTAAGAAAGTGATTATAGACAAGAAGGACGTTAATGAAGTTAAAAAAGAGGTAATCGACATGAGGAAAAATTTCTTAGAGGTTAAGTATACATTTGACGATATGAAAGATCTAGAAAAATATTCTTCTAAATCATTAAAATTAATCATCTGACTAATATTACAGAGACTGGAGCATTGATCGATATTGCTAGAGCTGTAGAGCCTATATTTATATCACTATTCAATGAAGTTCCTCTTGCACCCATTATTACTGCATCATAAGGTTCCTCATTTATTACTTTCAAAATTTCATTTGAAACACTGGACTCTTTAATGTTGATCTTAACTATTTTTAAATTATATTCGATCTTGTTATTTACCCTTTTTTCAATAAGCGATTGTATATCGTTGGTATTGTTACAGTCACTACATATATGTATTATGGTTATCTTTGAACCGTATCTCATACCGAAGTCTACTGCAAGATCCAGAGCTCTTAAACTGTTCTCAGAACCATCTACTGGTACTAGTATTTTTCTTAACCAAAAGCTTACGAAATAGGATGGTTCGCTCATATTAGGTACCCCTTTAATATTCCTAAACTTTCATTTGTAATTCTTATTGAGTCTTCTGCACTCATTAATCTAGTGGAGGCCCTTATTGCATCCACATTTTCTGGTACCACTATTGATTCTTGATGCACTGCATACATTAACATAACCTCGTTATCCTTAACATAAACAGAGTCATCGAACACCATCACCTCTGGAATATCATTTCTTTCCCTTTTCAGATCTCTTGCTACTTCTACTAATTCTGCTGTAGCTTCTGCATCATACTTTGAGGAGATTAGGACTATCCTAGGAGTGTTCTCCAGAACGCTAAGTACATCTTTTTTCTCTACCTTATCCTTTAAGGTTATGTTAATAAAGTGCATATGCATTAACGTTGTTGGAGCTATTACTGCCATTGTAACTATATCTAAATTTTTAATGACACTGTTAACGTCTTTTGCATGATGACTTGGTACAGTTGCAGGGTCTGGTACTAATGAATTTATAGGACCTTTCTTAACTTCCTTTTGATCTGCAGCTCTTCTAACTATTGTTGCCCTAACTTTTTCAACTTTAGTGACCTTATTTATTGTGCATATTGTTCTTAGTAGTGCTGTAGTATTACATGACACGACTCTAATGTACTTTTTGCCAAGGGCCTCATCGTAATTGCATAAGGCTGAGAACGAAATATCAGCAACTTCCGCTTTTTCTCCACCTTGGAATATAGCGTTTCTTTGGAATTGTTGGTAAATTGGCTTATATTGTGCACCAACACCATTGGGCGTAGTATCTACTACAATATCAGAGGCTTTTACTAGGTCCTCTATTGTGCCAGCAACTGGTATTCCAGATTCTTCGAATTTCTTAATAGATTGTTGTGGGACGTAAATCTTTATCCCCTTACGATGTGCTATAAACGCTTCGTAATTTGGAGATGTCTTTGCAACCCCTACTAGTCTCATATCTGGTTGTTTAAGGATAGCATCAGCAACTCTCTTACCTATAGTACCATATCCATTAACAGCTACACTAATCACTACTATTCACCACCGACATTGATAATGCTTCTAATGCGGGTAACCGTTCTCCAGATAAGAATAAGAGAAGAGCTCCTCCACCAGTAGATATATGAACTTTACTACTATCGATCTTCATATCCTTATCTAAAGCACTTATCATATGTCCACCTCCTATTATAACATAACCTTGACCCTCCAATGACGCCTTCAAGACGCTTTTACTTCCACTCTTAAATCTTTCATCCTCGATTACTCCCATTGGTCCCCTTAAAACTACTACTTTAGCATCTTTTATAAATGATGAGTATATTTCCGCAGTAGTAGATCCGATATCCTTTATCACACCAGTAATCTTGCTAGCTGGTTCCTCCATTACGTTTCCGTTTATTTCTACCTTGTAATCAACTGGTATTTCGATGGGAGCCCCGCTTAGAAGTAGTTTTCTAGCTCTAGGAATTAAGCTCAAAATACCTAATTTTTCCAAAATTTCCATATTCTTTGGATTTAGATTTATTCCCTTAGCAACAGAAAACAGTTCTGCAACGAGACCACCAGTAAGTATTCTATCTGCTATCCTTTTTCTCACTAGATTTTCAATTATTCTAATAGTGTCGTGAACCTTCCCGCCACCTAATGTAAATATTTTTGGTGTATCTTCAGCATTAAAAATTCTAGCTAAAGCTGAAACTTCCCTTTCCATTACTCTTCCTGCAGCTGATGGTAAAGCTAGAGGAAAGCCTACAATACTCGGCTGACTTCTATGTGAAGTAGCAAATGCGTCATTGACATAAACGTCAAAAAGTGGGGCTAATTTCCTTACTAAAAAGGTTTTTACATGTTGTTGTGGCGGAGCCTCTATTAACTCCTCTGAGATTAGTCTTATATTATCTAAAAGCAAAATTCCATTATTTTCTAGTTTTTTGATCATTTCTCTAGCATATGGACCTATTACGTCTTCTACGAAAACTACTTCTCGATCTAAATACTTTGAGATTAATTTAGCATGCTCCTCTAGACTTATGAAATCCTTATCCCCAGGCCTACCTTGATGTGAAATTAGCACGACAGAGTTACCCTTATCTGCTAGTTCCTTTATAGTCCCAATATGTGCCTTTATTCTAGAGTCATCGATTATTTTGCCGTTTTCATCGACAGGCGAATTTATATCAATACGTAATAGAACTTTCTTAGATCTTATATCTATATCGTCCATTGTGGGTATAGTTAGATCTCCCACTTTGATCAGAAAGATCCCCAATTATATACTGAATTTTAGGGTAATAATTTTTAGCAACGCAGAGAATCGATAATAAAACGATCCCAAATTAGAGGTATTAATGTCTTAGTCTTTAACTGATTTATAAAGATCTGCAACTCAATTTGCTTGACACTCGTCCTATTTAAGGAAATCTTAGGCTCAGAAAGGCTAAAATATTCTAATGCTTTCCTTAATGGTTCAATTGACTCTAAGGTCTGTTGTATCCTACACTCAGCTATTGCCTTAAGTCTGGTACCATCGCCAGTATCTATTTCAGAAACACTACAACTAATCCCAAGGGTTTTTTCTATTACGTTCTTTATTAGTGATTGGAGAGTGTAGGGTATCTCATATAAGTTTACACCCATTGGTGGAAAGAGGAGTTTTACACTACCTCGTGTTTCTTTCAGATTTCTAACTATAACGTCTATATAGAAGAATATAAAGAGAATGCCACAAATCTTCAATTTAAATATTTTCATTTCGCCAACTGTAAGATTATTGCTCAAGGAATTTTTTATTGCATTAGCCAAATCAAGCTCTTTTACATTGCCATTGCTACAAATCATGCTCTTCAGACTAACTAAATTTCTTATTTTTTCATCTTCAGTATATTGAATCACGTATAAATCATGGTTCTTTAATCCAGCTTTCTTGATTGATTTCTGTAAAATATTTGAAATATATACTAATGGTTTATTATGAGAGACGACTAACCATTCTCCGTACTCATCAGCGTAAAATGGCTCCTTAACCTCCTCACTTTTGTCTTTCCTAAATATGTCAAAGATCAATTTTTGAGCCTCTAATAACATTATGCTGTTGAAGTTTAAATCCTTAACAATTAGCAGTTGCTAAGCTTTATGCTCAAAAATCTCGTTGAATAACGTTATAACTTTCCAGTGTGTATACATTTAAATCTAGGTGGAAGTAGTAAATAGAGATGCGATTAAGTTTACGTTTTGCCATACTAATATTTTTGTCCTTTTTAGTAGTTGTATTAAACTTTATAATTCCATACATTTTACAAGGACTTGGAATAACCAACCAATCGACGATCAGTTCGGTAATTTTCTATCTTAGGATAGTCTTATACATATTTATAGGCTTATGGATAGTCTCGTCCATAGCAGAAGCCATAAGGGTTTATTCGCAAAAGAGACTCGGCATAAGGGCTAATGTAATAGCAAACAGTGTAAAGTACTTTGGGTATGTGCTTGTTCTACTATTAATACTATTGCCCTTAGGAGTTAGTTCTTCTACACTGATTGCCGGAAGCACTTTTGCTGGTCTAATTGTAGGTCTTGCTCTACAACCAGTCTTGAGTAACTTTTTTGCTGGTTTATTAATAATGTTAACTGGATATATTACTGTTGGGGATAAAATAAGGATTGTTTCCACACAAGTACCATTCTATCCCGCACAATTCCCAGCATATAAGTATTTTTCAACAGACTTTATAGAACAAGGATATAAAGGTACAGTCGTCGAGATAGATTTATTTTATTCCAGAATTCTATTAGAGAATTTAAGAGAATTAAGAGTACCAAATATTGTATTACTGAACTCAGCAGTTCTGGATTACACTTCGAAATACTCTGAAGAACAAGTTATTAATGTGAGGGCAGAGTTTCCGTTAACTTTCGTAGATATCAGTAATTTAGAAAATCTAGTTAAAGAGGAATTGAAAGACTTTAACGTAATAGAAGGACCGTATATAAATGAGCAAAGCGATAAGGATCACGTAATAGTATTAGCAAGATTAAAAGTTGGCATAAACGAGGATTGGAGAAAAATAAAATCGGATGCATTAAAAAGGTTATTAAAACTAAGACAAGAACTTATAGTTAAGAAGCAACAAGATTCACAACAAATAAAGAATTCATAGTCTCTCTCAACTTAATTGTGATATTTTGCTAAAATACTCTTCTAATACAAGATACTACTAACAAAGATTTATCTTAATATAGAATTTTAGAGTAGAATCAAACTCGTGAAGTTCGCTATATTTATTAATATAGGGAAACAAAAATTCACTTAGGAAACCAATGAAGGTATATGTTATAGACTATCATAAAGATGATCCAAAGAAATGTACCGGTAGGAAGTTAGTCAAACTTAAACTTGCTGAACTTACGAGAGTAGGTAGGGGTATAATTCTTAATCCCTTCTCTGAAAGAACCTTATCCATAAATGACAAAGATATATTAATAAAGAGTGGTATAACGATTATCGACACTTCATGGAATAATACATCACAAAACGAATTTAAAAATGTAAGAGGAGAGCATAGGAGATTACCAATTCTGTTTGCCGGAAATCCAATACATTATGGTATAGCCTACAAACTGTCATCTCTCGAGGCGTTAATGGCTACATTATATATTCTTGATGAGGTGAAAGAGGCTATAAAGTTCTCTAATGTAGTAAAGTGGGGTCATACTTTCATAGAATTGAATAAGGAACTTCTGGAAGCATATAGAAATAAAGACGAAGAGGAAATAAAGAAGATCGAGAAGGAAATTATCGAAAAAATCCTCAGAAAATGACTTGTGCGGACCCGCCGGGATTTGAACCCGGGATCGCCGGCTCCGCAGGCCGGCGCTCCGTCCTGGCTGAGCTACGGGTCCTCAAAGTATTATACTGTATCTGGTGTTTCCTTTCTCATGCATATTAATAATGTTTACTAAGATCTAAGATGCATCTCTTAAGAAATAATGAGATGAACGTGACTGTAACCTCATAAAATTTGGAAATCTTTAGACTCACATTCTTCATGAAATGAATATTTAGCGTTTCCCTACTCACGGTGTTTCCAATTGGTTCTCAATATTTCTAATTCTGTGACTTGAGGTTAGCTCCTTGTGAGGGATCACTAGCCTAACCCTTTGGGGCTCTGTCGAGGACAACGCTACGGCCATCCCATTTGATTGCTTTCATCATCTCACCACAATGCGAATCACTGAGTGATTATGAATTAGAAACGATTAAAATTATCTAAAGGTATGATTAAACTTTAATCGGCCTTCCGCATTAAAACTTATAGCGTATTTCTCAGAAAATTATATATGTTAGAAAATGAGTAAGCAACTTACCTTATTTGATATTCCTTCATCTAAACCCGCCAAGAGTGAACAAAATACTCAACAATCGCAACCTAGCCCTCCCGTTGAGGAAAAAAGAATAACTAGAAGGGAATGGCTTAAAGAGGCTCAAGAAAATAAGATATATTTCCTATTGCAAGTAGATTATGATGGTAAGAAAGGTAAGGCTGTATGTAAATTATTCGATAAAGAAACTCAAAAAATCTATGCCTTATATGATAATACTGGGCATAAGCCATACTTTCTAGTAGATCTTGAACCAGATAAAGTAGGTAAAGTACCAAAAATAGTTAGAGATCCATCATTTGATCATATAGAGACTGTGACTAAGACAGACCCATATACTTGGAATAAATTTAAATTGACTAAAATTGTTGTTAGAGATCCCTTAGCGGTAAGAAGATTAAGGAACGATGTTCCAAAAGCATATGAGGCTCACATAAAATATTTCAATAATTATATGTATGACATAGGTCTAATTCCAGGTATGCCTTATATTGTTAAGAACGGAAAGTTAGAAAGTATTTCTTTGTCTTTGGACGAAAAGGACGTTGAGGAGATTAAGAAAGCCTTTGCTGATTCAGATGAGATGACTAGACAAATGGCAGTTGATTGGCTTCCCATATTCGAAACTGAAATACCTAAAATAAAGAGGATTGCCATAGATATTGAGGTGTATACACCAGTTAAGGGTAGGATTCCAGATTCTCAGAAAGCAGAGTTTCCAATTATAAGTATTGCGTTAGCAGGAAGTGATGGGTTAAGAAAGGTTCTTGTATTAAATAGAAACGATGTTAATGAAGGAAATGTAAAACTAGAAGGAATATCAGTTGAGAGATTCAATACAGAGTATGAATTATTAGAGAGATTTTTTGACATATTGCTAGAATACCCAGTAGTTCTTACATTCAATGGAGATGATTTCGATTTACCCTATATCTACTTTAGGGCGTTAAAGTTAGGCTATTTCCCAGAAGAAATCCCCATAGACGTTGCCAGTAAGGATGAAGGTAAGTACTTAGCCGGTCTTCATATAGATTTATATAAATTCTTCTTTAACAAGGCAGTAAGAAATTATGCGTTTGAGGGTAAGTATAATGAATATAATTTGGATGCTGTAGCGAAGGCCTTATTGGGTATATCAAAAGTTAAGGTGGATACGCTAATATCTTTCTTGGATGTAGAAAAATTGATAGAATATAACTTTAGGGACGCTGAGATAACACTTCAGCTTACAACATTTAATAACGACCTAACTATGAAGCTAATCATACTATTTTCAAGGATTTCCAGACTAGGAATAGAGGAATTAACGAGAACAGAAATCTCTACATGGGTAAAAAATTTATACTATTGGGAACATAGAAAAAGAAATTGGCTAATTCCCCTTAAAGAAGAAATATTAGCAAAATCCTCAAACATTAGAACCGCTGCACTAATAAAAGGGAAGGGTTATAAAGGCGCAGTAGTTATAGACCCTCCAGCTGGAATATTCTTTAACATAACCGTTTTAGATTTTGCCTCACTATATCCATCAATAATTAGAACATGGAATCTTAGTTATGAGACTGTAGACATACAACAATGCAAGAAACCTTATGAAGTAAAAGATGAAACCGGTGAGGTACTACATATAGTTTGTATGGATAGACCAGGTATAACTGCAGTAATAACTGGGTTACTAAGAGACTTCAGAGTAAAAATATACAAAAAGAAAGCGAAGAACCCTAATAATACTGAGGAACAGAAACTACTCTATGATGTGGTACAGAGAGCAATGAAAGTCTTTATAAACGCTACTTATGGTGTATTTGGGGCTGAGACATTTCCGTTATATGCACCAGCCGTAGCAGAGAGTGTTACTGCGTTAGGCAGATATGTGATTACCAGCACTGTGAAGAAAGCTAGGGAAGAAGGTTTAACTGTACTATATGGTGATACTGATTCGTTATTTCTCCTTAATCCTCCTAAGGATAGTCTAGAGAATATTATAAAATGGGTTAAGACTAATTTCAATTTAGATTTGGAAGTTGATAAAACCTATAAGTTTGTTGCGTTTTCTGGACTGAAGAAGAATTACTTTGGAGTATATCCAGATGGGAAGGTCGACATAAAGGGGATGTTAGTGAAGAAGAGAAATACGCCAGAATTCGTAAAAAAGGTATTTAATGATGTAAAGGAGCTAATGGTTTCAATAAACTCGCCAAATGATGTAAAGGAGATTAAAGGGAAAATAGTAGACGTAATTAAAGGATCATATGAAAAGCTAAAGAATAAGGGATACAATTTAGATGAATTAGCATTTAAGGTGATGTTATCCAAGCCTTTAGATGCGTATAAAAAGAACACTCCCCAACATGTAAAAGCAGCTCTACAACTTAGACCTTTTGGAGTTAACGTCCTACCCAGGGATGTGATATATTATGTTAAGGTTAGATCAAAAGATGGAGTAAAACCAGTGCAACTAGCTAAAGTTACTGAAATAGATGTGGAGAAATATTTAGAAGCTTTAAGAAGTACATTTGAACAAATCCTAAAAGCATTTGGAGTATCTTGGGATGAAATAGCAGCTACAATGTCGATAGATTCGTTCTTTTCATTCACAGGAGGAAAAGGGAATAATTAACAAACCTAGAAGGTTTTTACGATAATGCCCTTCTTTAACCCTTTAAGGTAGGAAGGGTTAGAAAATTTTAACTCATTTTTTTATTCTTCCTCTAAATCTTCCTCTTCTTCTAGTTCTTGTTTCTGCTCACTAGTCATTTGAGCTGCATCGTTTAATACACCTTTCGTTATTTCGTCATTAATATAAAATGACACAACATAGATCTTCTTATCTTGAAAATCGCTTTCTTTCCATTCATTCTCATAGCTTATTATGTACACTGGAATTTTTGCAATGGCTTCTTTTTTATCCTTACCAATAAGAAAAGTCTTTATTGCTTCATAAACGTCAGGTTTTAACGGAAGGGGTAATCTTACTTCTTGATTATCACGCATAATTATAAAATCTGAAGCTAGTTCATTCCATTCTTCCAATGCCTCTTTAGCAACATCTCGTAATACTTTACTAATTTCCCCTTCAGTTATCTTTTCCGATGTCACCTTTCCATTCTCACTTTTTACTATCAAAATTTTCATTTATGTTCACCAATTACATAGAGATACACTGTATGGTTCATATTTCCATCTTCAACTTTTATTACTTCCTTTGGATTCCAACCCCTTATTTCAAATTCGTGGGAAACCACTCTAGTTCCGGGTTTAAGCTCTTTCTCGAGCTTTGGTTTTAGCATCTCATTAACATTTGTTAAAAGGAACATTGTAACTACAGTAGCCTCCGAAATATCGACCTCGAAGAAATTACCTTTTACTATTGAAGCTCTTCCCGTTACACCATTTTTCTCAATGTTAGCTAATGCCTCCCTTATTCTCTCATCGTTAATTTCTACACCTACAGCCTTCTTTACGTTAAAATCTTTTGCTGCTGTTATTATTATCCTTCCATCTCCACATCCTAAATCATATACTATATCGTCTTGAGAGACTTTAGCTATTTCTAGCATTCTTCTTACAACTTTTTCTGGCGTTGGTACATAAGGAACATGCGGTACGTAACTCAAAACTTCTCACTTCAAAATAATCCTATCTCATTCTAGGTTTTTAATTTTTTTAATAGCCTCTTCTTTTCCTGCTTTCTTATCCGGCTTTAGGCTAGCATCGAATGGCATCTTAGTTAGTATGGGGATTATTTTCCCATCGTCTGTTTGGACTAATAATTGGGGAAGAAATGGCATATCGAATTCGTCCTTTTCGCCATAATCCGCTAGAAATGCGTAATCTTCCGTTTTAACTTCTTTTTCTAAGTTTAGTTCCTTTGAGAGCTCATCCAAAGTTTCCATAAATACTTTGTGTAAGGGGTGGGATTCAGAGGTTACCAGAATCAATTTTTTAGCTGTCATCCCGTATCACTAGTTAAAAGGGTTTAAAATAGTAGTGGTTACCATGTTAACCAGAATAAGGAGGCAAATAAAAAGAATAATAGAACCGTTAGCGAAAACATTAGCCAAATTTGGGGTAGGCGCAAATGTTATTACGTTACTAGGATTAATATTTGCAATCATATACTACTTTGAAATCATGAGAACTAATACTGCATTAGGAATAGTATTTTTGGTAATTTCAGCAATAATGGACGGAATAGATGGAGAAGTAGCAAGAGTATCAAATACTGCATCTCCCCTAGGGAGTTTCTTAGATTCCACATTAGACAGAATAGAGGATATTCTTTACATCTCTGCTTTCATATTCTTGGGATTTACCTCGTATCTTGTTGCGATAACTGTCGGATTATCACTGACAATTTCATATATTAGAGCTAAGGCTGAATCACTTGGGTTAAAAATGGAGGGTAGAGGAATAATAGAGAGAGGCGAAAGAATAATATTTGTATTTATAATTCTCTTACTTTATCTAATAGTTAGTAAACAGATCTCCTTATATGTATTTTATCTATTCATGTTACTCACTGCGATCACAGTGATCCAGAGGTTTCACGCTGTCTATTCTTTACTAAGGAAGTAGAGCTGCAAGGGATTTTTAACGTTACAATTACTTACGCACAAACCTAATTGCTTCATCCTAGCACATGAATAAACGATATACCTCGTCTCCATATCTCCTCTATATTTCTTGTATAAGTCCTCGATGTTTGTAACGTTCCATTTTTTCATAATTGCTATTATGCTACCTAATCCCTTACCTACGTTAATATAAAATGTAATTAAAGTCCTTATCTCCTCTTCGCTTAACTTTTCCTTCCCTAAAATGTTTTCTATACATGGAGGAACTACTCCTTTCTTTTCTATTAAGCTCTTTAATTTTTCTGGTATTTCTTTAAGATTCAGTGGTCTTATCATTTCAACTATTTTATTCTTAATATTTTCAGCTATCAGATCTGTTAGTTGATTTTTATCCAAATATACATATCCCTTATATAAGACTTGTTTACTCAGCTTCCAATCCTCCCTAAGACCTTTTGTATACTTCAGATAGTCTATAAAATTAACACAAAACTCCTTTTGTACTATCCGTCTCTTTTTCTCCAAAGAAAATTTTATCTGATCACATTTATTTATCTTCAGATCTAATAACTTAGTGATTTCAAGTAAATTCTCCTCATTCTCATTTTGAAGTAAGGATTTGAATTGTTTAGCTTCAATGTGTGCATATTTTCTAATAAGCCTAAGATCATTTAATATTGCTAGAGAAAGTAATGTTGTGTAAAAAACGAGTACCGGTTCATTATAGGAGACGTAATGTGGAAGTTCCTCACCAGATTTAACTTTTTGTATCCTATCTTTAGCCTGGTCTATGAGTGTAGTGCTATTTAATAGTAAATCCGATAATGTAATTCCCCCTCCATATTTCTTAAGTTCGTCTTCAAGACTTTTAATAAAAGGATACTTCTTAACGTCTAATACCATTTCCTTACTTATAGTATGTTTAGTTATGTTTAATAAAGACTTGCTCTTAACACAAAATATAATGAAAGTACTTGTTACATCTGCATGGCCATATGTAAATTCAGTACCACATTTAGGGAACTTAATAGGTTCAATACTATCAGCAGACGTCTTTGCCAGATATGCAAGGCTAAAATATGGTAAAGAAAACGTGCTATTTGTAAGTGGAAGCGATGAGCATGGAACTCCAATAGAGATTGAAGCTATAAAGAGAAAGGTAAATCCAAAGGAGCTTACTGATCAGGCCCATGAATACGATAAGCATCTCTTTCTTAACGTCTGGAAGATAAGTTTTGATAACTACACCAGAACTGAGAGTGAGACACATAAGAAGTTCGTAAGAGAATTTTTACTAAAACTTACTAAATATGTCAAAGTATCTGAAGATGAGATACCATTTTGTGAATATGACAAATTATATCTACCTGATAGGTTTGTTAAAGGAACGTGTCCTTACTGTGGTTTTGAGGACGCTAGAGGCGATCAGTGTGACAATTGCGGTAAATTACTAACTCCAAGTTTACTTGTAAATCCAAAATGTAGCATCTGTGGAAAAGCACCCATATTTAAGAAGAGTAAACACTGGTTCTTTGATTTATCAGAATTTAATGAAAAGATAAGAAGTTGGATTAGTAGCTCTAATGAAATGCCAGATAATGTTAAGTCGGTTGCGTTAGGATGGGTTAGCGAAGGATTGAAGCCTAGAAGTATCACAAGGGATAATAAATGGGGTATACCAGCACCCTTTATAGGAGCTGAGGATAAATCAATTTATGTATGGTTTGAGGCTCTTTTGGGCTATATATCAGCTGTAATTGAATATTTTGAAAAGAAGGGTGAAGTAGAAAAGTGGAAAGAGTACTGGTTTAGCAACGATATAAAAAGTTATTATTTCATAGGAAAAGATAATATCCCATTCCACGTTGTAATCCTTCCAGCTATGCTCATGGCTTCGGGTGAAGAATATCACTTGCCAGATGTGATAGCAGCTACGGAATATTTGTTATATGAGGGGCAAAAATTCAGTAAAAGTAGAAAAATAGGAGTATGGATTGACGAAGCACCAGAGCTAATGGACGTTGAATACTGGAGATTTGTCCTAATTAGATTAAGGCCGGAAGAGAAAGATACTAACTTCACCTGGAGAGAAACTGTTAGAATAGTAAATACCGAACTTAATGATGATATTGGAAATTACGTAAACAGAATACTTAGTATGTTAAATAGGTATTATAACGGGATTGTACCAGAGTTTAGGAGTGACGCTCTTGATGATAATGATAAGAAAATCATCAGCCTAATTAACGAGATTCCAAAAATTGTCGGAGATCTATTTGAGAAAGGTAAATTAAAGGCTGGAACTGAGGAAATGTTGAGATTCGTTAGGGAATGTAACGCGTACTTAAATTTGAAGGCTCCCTGGGATCTATATAAGGCGGGAAAAGAGGTAGAATTGAACAACACTCTTTACATAGGTGTTAATTCAGTGAAAACGATAGCGATTTTATTATATCCGCTAATGCCCTCACATGCTCAAGAAATATATGATATGTTAAATATGGGAAATATAGAGAATGAGAAATGGGATATTGCTTCAAAGTTATCAATTAACTATGGCCACAAGATAGGGAAAGTTAAAGTACTTTTCAAGAAACTTGAACCAGAATTTGAGTCTAAGATTAAAGACAAGCTAGAAAAAATAAGAAAGGATATAGAAAAAATGAGACCTACCTTACTCAAGTGAGACATAAGCCATAACTGGCTCGAATTTTCTTCCTCTACCTTCATAGAACTTACTGAACATCTCGTAGAAATGAAGCCTTAAATCTTGTATGAATACTACCAACCCTTCTAAACCTATTGCTAACAAGTTTCCTATAATCAGTATAACTATTGCTATGGGATTTAGTAGGACTCCTATGGTAGTTGTGGATGGTGCAACTAGATAGGCCATATAGGAGAATGCGTACAGTATATAATAGTGCGATAAAGCGAAAACTAACACTCTTATAAATGAAATGGTATTGGACAGTAATAGTAATGCTCCTTCAAATCCACCTTCTATGAAACCCATGGCAATCGCAGAACCCCATGTCGCATTATCATGCCTTTTAACTAAAATTGCATGAGCAACCCAGTTATATAATAGTGCAAATGACGTCCACCAAACTATTCCATAACCTATTGTATTTTCGCTAAGGGATTTCATAAGAACAGCGTTAAGTATTTGGCCCAGTATCCTTTGATCAACTATAAAGAAATTGGCTGGATCTGTTATACCGTACATGAAGATGAATATTGGAACAACGTATAGTAAGAATAGTGGAAGTTTTTCTAAAAATAAGAATTCCGAATCCTTCTTTCTGATAGCATCTATAATACCTAGTAAGGAGCTTACAAATAGCGCGATAGCACCCAGTAATACTGAGAATATCATGGTATTTTCTATACTAACACTAGTACTATACTCACCAAAGGGTAAGAGGAACTTTATCGCTTCAGATACGCTTGCTGGAATTGGCCATAAGTTGTAAAGAGGCCCAGCACTATAGTTCCCATTATTTAATATCTCCCTTAATCCACCTACTGGCAATGGACCAAAGAAATCTCTTGCTAACAGACCCGTTATCATTGCAACTATACTCGAGTATATTAGAATAATAGATAATTTAGGAATATTCTCACTACCTCTTTTCTTTCCATATCTATAGAACCATATTGAGAATAACAATAGAACTAAAGCGTTTCCAAAATCAGGGAACATTAGTCCAAATAATATCGGGAAAGTGAAAACAAGAAAGACTATTGGCGAGATTTCCCAATAGGACGGTGAACCATATATTTCTACTAAGGATTCTAAAACCTTTATTGACTTTGGTAATTCGACTAGTGTTGGTGGTTCGTCCTTTTCACCATATCTCCTAGGTCTTATATAATCCACATGTGCAAGATCCTTCATTTCATTTTGTACTCTTTTAACATATTTTTCAGGAAGATAACCTTCTATTTGTAAATAATACTCAGAGATTCTAGCTTTATTCATGATATTTAACGCGTCTCGAACTGTAAGCAATTTACCGTATACATTTTTAATATAATTCTCCTCAGTCTTTACTTTCTTTGCCAATTCTTCTCTTGTTCTTTCCAAAATAGTATTTATCTGGTTTATTCTCTCTGAAATCTCATTATAGAGCTGAAAGGGAGACTTTCCTTCTTGCAGCTCATATCTCCTGACTCCAGTCTCTTTTAATTTCTTTTCTATATCTGCATTCTTCTCAGTAATAATCAGCACAGTATATTTTCCTTCTTCGAATCTCGTGTAATATGCGAAACCGGAATTACCTATTATTTGACTGATAAGCCTTAACTTATCCTCGCTAACTTGAGCTAATATTACGTCAAATAACTCTAAGGAGTATAATTTGGATAACTCTACTGTTATTGATTTAATCGGTTCCAGCTCTTTTAACTGTTGCTGATACAGATCCTTTTCTGCCCTTAGCCTACCTATTTCCTCCAATAGTTCCTTGTATCTTTCTTCTAATTTCGACGCTTCTTCACTGACATCTTGTGCAGCCTTAATCCAGTTAACTACTTTTATGCTTCCTAATGGCTCTATTACTAATCCTCCTAACTCCATGATTATTTTTAATTTGCTTACGTGATCTTGGACTGCAGTAATTAGTCTTCTAGCATCTTCTATTCTCTCATTACTTAATGGATAAAGGGGATCCTCTGGTTGAAACATACCAAGCTTTAGAAGTTTAGTTACAATAGGGTCTACAGCGGACTTATCAGAAATTATTTGTAATCTGACCATATTCTCTGGTAATAGCACTTTAATTACCTCGGGATATGTATTAGTAGGTCACTTATAAGTATTTAATCTCTGTTATTTAGAATTAATTCGCAATGGGTAAAGTGTTTGTTGTGGGAGACAAATACACGGTTTCTCTCTTTAGAATGGTTGGAACTGAAGGGGATTTCATAGATGACCCTTACAACTTACCCGATCTCATTTCTAAATTAAAGAAAAGAGAGGATATAGATCTAATATTGATAACTAAAGACATGTATGAGCCTATAAAGGAAAAAATTGATCCAATCATTGCAGATCAAAGAAAACCTTTAATAACAATTATTCCTTCTCCGTTTAGTGAATCCAAGCCATTAGACGTAAGGAAGATGATAATGAAAGCGTTAGGTTTCGGGTGAGATAAATGGATTTTGAACAGTTATTAGATAAATCTCTAAACAAAGTTAGGGAAGAAATAAAAACGGAATTAAGTAAAAGTTTAGATGAAGCCATAAAGCTACTCAATGAAGGTCATACTAAGATAATACAAGAGTATACGCAAAGGATAAATGAATTAATTACTAAAACTAAGGAAGAAATTGAAGGAGAAAAAGCTAGATTAGAGGTAGAGAATAAGCGAACATTATTAGTTGAGAAGGAGTACTGGATAAATAAGGTTTATGAAAGAGTCTTGGAAAAAATTGGAGAAGTAGTTAAAACTAAAGAGTACAAGGATGCAATACAGAGTATACTAAATAAAGAGATCAAAGAGATAGAAGGAGAGAAAATTACAGTATACTGTTCTCCAAATGATAAATCGACAGTAGAAAAAGTTGTAGGCAATAATAAAAACGTAACCATCAAGACTGATGACAAAATGCTTGGTGGAATAAGAATATATTATGAAGGAAGCGGATTAACAAGAGATTTTTCATTAAAGCTTATCTTAGACCAAGTTTTTGATAGTATGAGGGGAAAGATTTCAGACATGTTGTTTGGAGGTAAGTAAAAATGAACAATGGAAGAATTGTTAGGATAAATGGTCCGTTAGTTGTAGCAGATAATATGAAAAATGCACAGATGTATGAAGTAGTAGAAGTTGGAGAACCTAGATTAATAGGAGAGATTACTAGAATAGAAGGAGATAGAGCATTCATACAAGTTTATGAAGATACCAGCGGAATAAAACCAAATGAGCCTGTATATAGGACAGGCGCACCGTTATCAATAGAGCTGGGTCCGGGCTTAATAGGAAAAATATTTGATGGGTTACAAAGACCATTAGATTCAATCAAAGAACTTACAAAATCTCCTTTCATAGCTAGAGGTATAAAAGTTCCATCAGTTGACAGAAAAACTAAATGGCACTTTATACCCAAAGTTAAAAAAGGAGATAAGATTGAAGGTGGAGATATAATAGGAATTGTAAACGAAACTCCACTAGTAGAGCACAGAATTTTAGTTCCTCCTTATGTTCACGGCACCCTAAAGGAAATCGTTGCAGAGGGAGATTATACAGTTGAAGATCCCATAGCAGTTGTTGACATGAATGGCGATGAGGTACCAATAAGGTTAATGCAAAGATGGCCAGTTAGAATTCCTAGACCATTCAGAGAGAAGTTAGAGCCAACTGAGCCACTGTTAACTGGAACCAGAGTACTGGATACGATATTCCCAATAGCCAAAGGAGGTACAGCAGCGATACCTGGACCTTTCGGAAGTGGAAAAACGGTTACATTGCAGAGTTTGGCTAAGTGGAGTGCTGCAAAAATAGTGATTTATGTAGGATGTGGAGAGAGAGGAAACGAGATGACAGATGAGTTAAGACAATTCCCAAGTCTTAAGGATCCTTGGACTGGTAGACCATTGCTAGAAAGAACAATATTAGTTGCTAATACAAGCAATATGCCAGTAGCGGCTAGGGAAGCAAGCATATATGTAGGTATAACTATGGCGGAGTATTTCAGAGATCAAGGGTACGATACATTGCTAGTTGCAGATTCAACTTCAAGGTGGGCTGAAGCTCTAAGAGATTTAGGAGGAAGAATGGAGGAAATGCCAGCAGAAGAGGGGTTCCCAAGTTATTTACCCTCAAGACTTGCGGAATATTATGAGAGAGCTGGAAGAGTCAAAACAGTAGGAAAACCAGAAAGGTTTGGTTCAGTTACAGTTGCCTCTGCAGTTTCTCCACCTGGCGGAGATTTCACAGAACCAGTTACGAGTCAAACACTGAGATTCGTAAAAGTATTTTGGCCTTTAGATGTATCATTAGCACAGGCCAGACACTACCCTGCAATTAACTGGCTTCAAGGATTCTCAGCATATGTTGACTTAGTTGCCAATTGGTGGAATACAAACGTGGATCCGAAATGGAGAGAAATGAGGGACATGATGGTAAGAACATTAATTAGAGAAGATGAGTTAAGACAGATAGTAAGATTAGTAGGACCAGAATCTCTAGCAGAAAAGGATAAATTAGTACTCGAGACAGCAAGGTTGATCAAAGAGGCTTTCTTAAAGCAAAACGCCTATGATGATATAGATGCATTCTCATCTCCACAGAAACAAGCTAGAGTAATGAGATTAATTTACTTATTCAACACACATGCTTCTAGATTAGTTGAAAGAGGAATTCCTACAAAGAAAATAGTAGATAGTATGGGACAACTCTTACCAGAAATTATCAGATCGAAAGCAGCAATCAAAAATGATGAATTAAATAAGTATGATGAGTTAGAGAGAAAATTAATTAGCGTCTTTGAGAATTTGGAAAAGGAGGCTGGTACTTAATGTTAAGCGTAAGGGAATTTTCGAACATATCGATGATTAAAGGCCCTCTAATATATGTTCAAGGAGTAACAGATGCGTCATATAACGAGCTAGTGGAAATTGAGATGCCGAATGGTGAAAAACGAAGAGGATTAGTTATAGACTCCCAAATGGGTATAGCAATAGTACAAGTTTTTGAAGGAACAACTGGCGTTTCGCCCACAGGTACTAAGATAAGGATGTTAGGAAGAGGCTTAGAGGTGAAGATCTCAGAGGAAATGCTAGGACGTATATTCAACCCATTAGGTGATTCATTGGACAATGGACCACCAGTGATTAAAGGAGAAAAGAGAGATATAAACGGATCACCTCTAAATCCCGCAGCAAGAGAATATCCAGAAGAGTTTATACAAACTGGAATATCGGCAATAGATGGATTAAACGCGTTATTGAGAGGGCAAAAATTGCCAATATTTAGCGGCAGTGGATTACCAGCAAATATGTTAGCCGCACAGATAGCTAAACAGGCAACTGTAAGGGGAGAGGAAAGTAACTTCGCAGTAGTCTTTGCCGCAATTGGAGCTAGATACGATGACGCATTATTCTTCCGTAAGTTCTTTGAGGAGACTGGCGCTATTAATAGAGTTGCGATGATAGTAAGTTTAGCGAATGAACCACCAGTAATGAAAACGTTAACGCCAAAGACTGCATTGACGTTGGCGGAGTACTTAGCTTTCGAGCAAGATATGCACGTCTTAGCAATATTAATTGATATGACAAATTACTGTGAAGCTTTAAGGGAAATTAGCGCTGCAAGAGAGGAAGTACCAGGTAGAGGTGGATATCCCGGTTATATGTATACTGATTTAGCTACTATCTATGAGAGAGCAGGAAAGGTGCTAGGAAAGAAGGGCTCAATCACGCAAATGCCCATATTGACTATGCCTAACGATGATATAACGCATCCAATTCCAGACTTAACAGGTTATATAACCGAAGGACAAATAGTTCTTGATAGAGCTTTATATAACAAGGGTATTTATCCACCTATTAACGTTTTAATGAGTCTATCAAGACTAGCGAAAGATGGAATTGGAGAAGGAAAAACTAGGGACGATCATAAGGATGTCTCAAATCAGCTATTTGCCTCATATGCAAGGGCGGTAGATACTAGAGGACTAGCTGCAATAATAGGCGAGGATTCATTGTCTGAGGTGGATAGGAAATATTTACTATTTGGTGAACTTTTCGAGAGGAAGTTCGTTAGTCAAGGATTTAACGAAAATAGAGATATAGAAACCACATTGGATATTGGTTGGGAGATTCTATCAGTTTTACCAGAATCCGAGTTAACAAACATAAAGACGCAGTACATAAAGAAATATCATCCAAACTATAGGGGTAAGAAATGAGTCAAAAAGTTTTACCAACTAAGATAAATTTGATACAATTTAGAAGACAACTAAGACTTATTACAGTTATAAAGAGATTATTGGAAAATAAGAGAGAAGTCTTGCTTCTCTACTTAAGAACTTATGCTTCTGAATACGAAAAAATTTACAATGAAGTTAATGAGGAGATGAAGAAAGTATATGAAAGCTATTTACAAGCAGTAGCATCAGAAGGAATTTCTAACATAGAGGAAATAGCTCTTTCACAAAAACCTAGCCTAGAGGTTAGTAGTTCGATAAAAGTAATTTTTGGAGTAAAGGTTCCGACGATAAAATTAGACAAATCCACAATTCCCTCAAAGCCTTTCAGCGATGTTGAAACATCACCCTATTTATCTGAGTC
The DNA here is from genome assembly GCF_000022485.1 of Sulfolobus islandicus Y.N.15.51. Taxonomy (NCBI): domain Archaea; kingdom Thermoproteati; phylum Thermoproteota; class Thermoprotei; order Sulfolobales; family Sulfolobaceae; genus Saccharolobus; species Saccharolobus islandicus. Next base: position 1,127,703 of record NC_012623.1, read on the forward strand.
TTATGAAGAGATGACTGAAGCCTTTAACAAGATTATTGAATTAGTTGAATTAGAGTCAACGATAAGATCATTAGTTTCTGAGTTAAGAAAAACTCAAAGACTTATTAACTCGATAGACAATTATATATTACCATTTTATAGAGGATCTATTAAATTCATTAAGCAGATTTTAGAAGATAGACAGAGGGAAGAATTCTCAAGACTTAAAATTATAAGAAGAATATTACAGAGGAGGAGGGAAAGTGGATCAGGATAAATATTTACAAATTTTAAGAAGCTCCCTTGAGGAGAAGAAAAGTGAAATTTTAAAGAATGTAAATGCAGAATATGAAAAACTGTTAAAAAATAGGCTTAATCAGTTAGATGAAGTAAAAAGAAAGGTTTTAAAGGAATTATCATAATAGTTTTCTGGGACTTAACTATGAAGAAAGCAAGTTTGATCCTATCCGTTCTATTACCAATATTAATAAGCGGTGTAATAGCAGGGGCACAAGCACCATCAGATACTGCTCAAGGATTTGCTGGCATTAACATAGGTGCTGGATTAGCAGTAGGATTGGCTGCAATAGGTGCTGGAATAGCAGTAGGTATGGCTGCGGCGGCTGGAGTAGGTGTGCTAACAGAAAGAAGAGATATGTTCGGTACAGTTCTAATTTTCGTAGCTATTGGCGAAGGAATAGCAGTGTACGGAATCTTGTTCGCTGTGCTAATGCTGTTCGGTAAGTTCTAAAATAAAGGTTAAAGTTTTTTATCTCCTTATGTTTTTTCCTTTTTGTGCAGATAACTAGAGATAAGTGGTCGAAAAACTTTAGTGAGTGGTTTGACTGGGTCTTAAGAGAAGGAGAGTTTTACGATTATGGAAGATATCCAGTAAAGGGTATGGGAGTATGGATGCCATATGGATTTAAGTTAAGACAAAATATAATTAGTATTATTAGAAATCTTCTGGACTCTACTGGTCATGAGGAGGTATTATTTCCACTTTTAATCCCAGAAGATTTACTAAGAAGAGAAAGCACACATATTAAAGGATTTGAAGAAGAAGTATTCTGGGTAACTAAAGGAGGAAGCGAGGATTTAGACGTTAAACTCGCGCTAAGACCAACTAGTGAAGTTGCAATAACTACGATGGAAAACTTATGGTTGAAAAGTTACAAACAATTGCCTAAGAAATATTACCAAATTGTTAGCGTCTTTAGATATGAGACTAAGGCTACAAGACCAATGATAAGGCTAAGAGAGATTACAACTTTTAAAGAAGCCCACACGGTTCATGAAACGTATGATGACGCACAGAGACAAGTAGAAGAAGCAATAGAAATTTATAAGAAGATTTTTAATAACCTCGCAATCCCTTACGTCCTTTCTGAAAGACCAGAGTGGGATAGGTTTGCAGGTGCCTTACACACTTACGCTTTTGATACAATTATGCCAGATGGTAAAGTAATGCAAATAGGAACAGTACACCACTTAGGTCAAAACTTTAGTAGGGCATTAGATTTTAAGATTCAGAAAAAAGATGGTAGTTTGGATTATCCACATCAAACAAGCTATGGTATTTCAGACAGGGCAATAGCCTCAGTAATTGCAATACACGGAGATGATCACGGACCAATTTTACCTCCTTCAGTAGCTCCAATTAAAGTAGTAGTAGTACCAATTCCTGCAAAAAATGAAGAGGGAACCCAACAAGTAATGAAGTACTCAATAGAGATCTGTGAAATGTTGAACAAGAATAATATAACTTGTGTAACTGATCAAGACACCGAAAAAACGCCTGGAGAGAAGTTCTATATTTGGGAAATTAAAGGAGTTCCTATTAGATTAGAAATAGGCCCTAGAGAACTCGCCTCTAGTACAGTATTTATAAAGAGAAGAGATAATCTTAAGTCATATACAGTGAAGAAAGAGGAAGTCGTCAATAAAGTTAAGGAAGTTCTAAATGAAATACAAGAGGACTTAAGAAAAAGAGCTTGGGAGAGTCTAAAATCTAGAATTGAATACGCTAATGATATTGAAAAAGCTAAAAACATTCTGGAAAATAACTCAGGTATTGTAGATGTTCCTTGGTGCGGAAGTAAGGAGTGTGGGCTAAAAATTGAGGAACTTACCAATGCAAGAGTACTAGGTTATCCAATAGAGGATAGAAAAGTTAATGACAAGTGTGTAATTTGTAAAATGAACGCAAAAACAGTTCTAAGGGTTGCAAAAACTTATTAGAGATTAAATACTGTGAATTAAATAGGGTGTAAAATTGCCAAAGAAGAGAGAGAACAGAGGAAGAAGAAAAGGAGATAAGGGACATGTTGGTTATATAAGCTGTGATCAATGTGGCGCTAGAGTACCAGAGGATAAGGCAGTATGTGTAACAAAAATGTACAGCCCAGTAGACGCTTCTCTAGCATCTGAGTTAGAAAAGAAGGGTGCAATAATTGCTAGATATCCTGTAACTAAGTGCTATTGTGTGAATTGTGCAGTATTTCTGGGAATTATTAAAATAAGGGCAGAAAATGAGAGAAAACAGAAAGCCCGTTTAAGATAGTCTTTTAAACCTTTGGATCAAATTATGTGATGAAATGAGACTTTATGAATTATCTTTCGCACAAATTGAAGATTTTTTCTATAAACTAGCAGAAGTTAAGGATATTATAAAGGATAGTGGTCTAATGGAATTTCTACCAGAATTAAAGAAATTGGATTCAACAATCCAAACGGGAACTACTAGAGTAAAGCACGCATTCCCGATCTTTCAAAAAGGAGGAGTTGTAATGGATATTACAAATGTTCAGCAAGCGCAGATAGCAGAAGAAGCAGGCGCTGTTGCCGTAATGGTTTTAGACAAATTACCCTATGATGTTAGAAAATCTGGTGGAGTTGCAAGAATGGCGGATCCTAAGATAATTGGGGAGGTAATGAATTCAATAACAATACCAGTAATGGCAAAGGTAAGAATAGGTCATTATTATGAGGCTAAGCTGCTAGAAGCGTTAGGCGTTGATATGATAGATGAAAGTGAAGTCTTAACACCAGCTGACGAGGAACATCATATAAATAAATGGGAGTTTAGCGTACCATTTGTCAATGGGGCTAGAAACCTAGGAGAAGCATTAAGAAGAACAGTGGAAGGAGCATCGATGATAAGAACCAAAGGTGAAGCAGGGACTGGAAATGTCAGTGAAGCAGTAAAACACATGAAGATAATAAATAGTGAGATAAGAAGCTTGATAAGTATGTCGGAGGAAGATAGAGTCAAAAAGGCAAGGGAATATCAAGTTCCTTATCAGCTAGTTGAGCTTACTGCGAAAATTAAGAGACTACCAATTGTTAACTTTGCTGCCGGAGGTATAGCGACACCTGCTGATGCTGCGCTTATGATGTGGTTGGGTGCTGATGGATTATTTGTTGGTTCTGGTATATTTAAGAGCCAAGATCCAGATGAAAGAGCTAAAGCAGTAGTACTAGCAGCAGCTTGCTGGGAATATCCAGAAATCGTATTGGAAGCTCAGAAAATGATAAGTGAGCAGAAGAGTATGATGGGAATTGATATAAAATCTTTAAAACCCGAAGAATTGTTACAAGTGAGAGGATTATGAAGATAGGTATAATAGCTTATCAAGGGAGCTTTGAAGAACATTACCTACAGTTAAAGAGGGCCTTTGACAAGTGGTCAATAAATGGCGAAATAACTCCAGTAAAGATTCCTAAAGATCTAAAGGATATTGACGGAGTAATAATACCTGGAGGAGAAAGCACAACAATAGGCCTAGTAGCTAAAAGGCTAGGGATATTAGATGAATTGAAAGAGAAGATCACGTCCGGTTTACCAGTTATGGGAACATGTGCCGGTGCCATAATGCTAGCGAAGGAAGTTAGTGACGCTAAAGTAGGTAAGACCTCACAACCACTAATTGGCGCAATGAATATTAGTATAATTAGAAATTATTATGGAAGACAAAGAGAAAGTTTTGAAGCAATCATCGACTTGTCTAAAATAGGTAAGGGCAAAGCAAATGTTGTATTCATTAGAGCTCCTGCAATAACTAAATTATGGGGAAAGACTCAAAGCTTGGCGGAGTTAAACGGTGTAACTGTTTTGGCTGAAGAAAATAATATCCTAGCTACTACGTTTCACCCAGAATTATCTGATACAACTTCGATACACGAATACTTCTTACATCTAGTTAAAGGGTAATCTTTTATTTTTTATAATATATACTTCGATTGAAAAGTGGGGATAAGGATTTTGAATGATCTGATGTTAGATAAAAGTGCTTTGCTGTTTGGAGTTTCGAAATATCTTGAGAAGGGAATAATAACTGGCAATGTTCTAATTCACAAATCTCTCTTGGCTGAACTTGAAAGAGAAAGCAATGATGGTTTAGTTAGTGCTGAAATAGCACTTGATGAAGTGAAGAAGTTAAAAGATATAACAGAAAGAATCCTAGTTAATTTTGAAATAGTTGGTGATGATTCGAAAAAAGGAGAAGCTAATGAGTTGTCGCGTGAATATTGTCTAGAGAAAGGTTGTATAATTGTAACTGCGGATGAGACCCAGAAAAAGATTTGCGATGCAATGGGAATACAGTATAACTTTTTACAGCCATTGAAGCAAGGTTTATCATTTGAAAGCTTCTTTGACGACGAAACGATGAGTCTACACATAAAAGAGGATACTGTTCCAAGGGCTAAGAAGGGCAAACCAGGAAATTGGAAATTTGTAAATCTTTCGGATAAACCCATGTTATCAACTGACGTGAGAATGATAGCTAACGAGATAATAAACGCTGTCAGACTCATAAAAGGCTCCTTTGTAGAAATTGAGAGAAGAGGCTCTCTTATTATCCAATTAGGCAACTACAGAGTAGTAATAACTAGACCACCCTTAAGTGATGGATGGGAAATAACTATTACTAGACCAGTAGTTAGGAAAAGATTAGAGGATTATAATTTAGATGAACGATTAATAAAGAGGTTAGAAGAAAGAGCAGAGGGCATAATTATAGCAGGAGCGCCTGGTATGGGAAAAACAACATTTGCACAAGCATTAGCTGAATACTATATGAGGTTAGGAAAGATAGTGAAAACCATAGAATCTCCCAGAGATATGCACTTACCTCCCGAGATAACACAATATTCTAAAAATTACGCTGAAATTGGAGAGCTTCATGATATTTTAATATTGAGTAGGCCTGACTATACAGTATATGATGAGATGAGAAATGACGAGGATTTTAAACTTTATGTTGATCTTCGTCTTGCGGGCGTAGGAATGGTAGGCGTTGTTCATGCCACCTCACCTATTGACGCTATACATAGATTTGTAAACAGAGTAGATATAGGTACAATACCGAATATCTTAGATACTATAATATTCATAAATTCTGGAAATGTAAGCAAAGTTTACACTTTAGAAATGACAGTTAAAGTACCAGCGGGATTAAAGGAAGCTGATCTTGCAAGACCAGTTGTTGAAATAAAAGACTTGGCTACCGGGAATACTGAGTATGAGATCTATGTATTCGGTGAACAGACCATGATAGTACCGGTGAATAGAGGAATAACAATGAATAATATGGAATTTAAAATATCGAAAATTGTTAATAATATAATACCAAATGCCACAGTGAAGTATGAGGATGGAGAGTACGTTATAGTAATTCCGAAAGAGGAAATAGGAAAATACAATAGGAAACTAGTACAGCGACTAAAGAGACTCGAGAAGAAGAACAATATAAAGATAAAGATAAAACTATCCGATTAGAGAAAATTATCCAGCGTTTTGCTCACTTTTGCTTCTACTAATCTTACCAAGTCTTCTAGATCTAACCCTTCTATCTCAGAGTCTGCAACATAATTCCCAGTTTCAGTCCTTCTTAACTTATCAAATGGTATGAACTTCAAAACACCAGGCTTCTTAACTCCTAAAAATAAAGTCCCACCACTTTTTCTTGCAAACTCCATAATACCTTCAGCTTGCTCCCTTCTAACGTAAATTTTTCCTTCTTTATCTTTTCTACTCTTCATTTCAATTAGGATAATAACACCACTCTTTAAGGCGATAATATCCGGTATAGGGTCTTTTCTCTTACTTCCACTCGCTGGTGCTCTTACCACAGCAAAACCCTTATCCCTTAACTTACCTACGATATTTCTTTCTACTGCAGAACCTTTCCTCTTTTTAGCGTTCATAAGGTATTATATAAATAAAAGTTTGTAATATTTTAGCTTTTTTTAGGCTTTCCTTTTTGGATCAGATCCTTTAGTTGATTGCCAATCTTCTCTTCTAAACTATTCTGAACTTGTGAGAGACCATTAACTACCGTTGGCATACCTCTACCATATTCTTCTACCCATTCTTCAGCAAATTTTCCACTCTTTATTCTCTGTAAAGCCTCTTTCATTCTTTTTCTTACATCCTCATTTATTACAAACTTTCCTACTGTCATACCACCATATTTAGCAGTATCAGATACTGCTTTTACCATACCAGTAATTCCCTTTTCATAAACTAAATCCACCAACATCTTAAGCTCATTTATAGTTTCAAAGTAGGCTACTTCTGGTTGATATCCTTCCTCTACTAAGGTTTCAAATGCAGCTTTCATAAGTTCCATTATTCCTCCCACAAGTATTACTTGCTCTCCAAATAAGTCTGTCTCAGTCTCTTCCTTAAAGGTAGTTGGAATTACGCCGGCCCTAGTAGCACCTATACCTTTAGCTATTGCTAAAGCCTTTTGAAGAGCTGTACCACTTACATCTTGTTGAATTGCAACTAAAGCTGGAACACCACCTCCAGCCTTATAGTACTCTCTAACTGTAGGACCTGGACCTTTAGGAGCTATCATATACACATCTGAATCCTTAGGTGGTTCGATTAGTTTATAGTGAATGTTAAACCCATGTGCAAATACTAAATCTGCACCTTTTTTCATATAAGGCTGTACGCTCTCTAACCATAGCGTCCTCTGAACCATATCTGGCACCAAGAAGACTATTATATCAGCATCCTTAACTGCATCCTTAGTATGAAGTGGAATTATCCCATCGCTCTTAGCCAATTCCCATGATTTTCCTTCCCTTTCCAATCCCACTACAACATTTAATCCCGAATCTCTTAAATTCTGAGCCCATGCTCTTCCCTGACTTCCATAGCCTAAGACCGCTATTCTCTTACCCTTAATTACATCTAAATTACTATCTTTATCAGTGTAGATCTTTGACGTAGACTTCACCCCAACTATATCCTTTTACTCTATTGAAAACTGGTACATAAATTATCATGTCACCTTCTTTTACCCCTTCTGATTGATTCTCTATCACCTTTCCATCCCTTATTATAACCCTTTTTAATTGTGCATCATCTAAAATCTCTACCTTACTGATATCTACTGTCTTACTCAGCAGAATTACTGCCGTGTTAAAATTATTGTGATCCTTTACTCCAATATAAAACTCGTAGAGACTTTCATCATTTACCTTCCAGCCGTATATCCAATCAATGTCCATAAATAATTTCCTGAAGTTAGATGCTATCCTCTCTATTAAGCCTGGATCCCTATAATAAGCCAATACCTTAACTACTCTTTCTTGGGTCACGTAAGATCACCTGTTTTAATCTTCCACCCGGTGGTAACGTAGGTAAGGCCAGTTCTTCCTTATCTACTGGTACTCTGATTACTGCGGGGATATCTTCCTTTATCGCACTCTTAAGTGACTTTTCTATGTCCTCATAGGTCGTTACGTTAAAACCTAAAGCACCAAATGCCTCAGCTAATTTAACGAAGTCTGGTGAAGGACCGTAATCTACACCTACTATTCTCTTCCCGAAGAACAAATCTTGAACTTGTCTTACTAACCCTAAGGTTCTATTATCAAATATCACTGATATTACCGGAATGTGCTCATCTACAGCTGTGGCTAGGTTTGTTCCGGTCATTAAGAATGAACCATCACCATCTAGATCCACTACAACTTTATCCGATCTAGCTAATTTAGCTCCCATTGCAGCAGGAAGACCAAAACCCATTGTACCCATTCCAGATGAGGTTAAAAAAGTTCTAGGTTCCAATACTTCCCAAAACACTTCAGCCCACATCTGATGTTGGCCTACACCAGTGGTCACTATTGCATCCCTTGGTAATGCTTGCCTAATGGTCTTCATTATCTTCCAAGGCTTTAATTTTCCGTTCTCCTCAGTATAGTAAAATTGAGAATAGTATTCTTTATACTCTTTAACTCTTTTCAGCCATGCGCTTCTATCTCTTTTTTGACCTAGTGTCGTTATTGCCTTTATTAACTCTCTTAATATTATCTTGGCATTACCGTAAATTCCGACATCTACCTTTATGGACTTTTCTCCATCTGTCGGATCAATATTTACCATTATGAATTTCTTTCTAGTCTCTACCATTTCATCATATGATGTAAATGTCCTATCGCTAAATCTCGCACCTACAACTAGCATTGCGTCAGATTCTAGGGCAGCCATTGATGCTTCTGCTCTTCCATAGTATCCCATTGGCCCGAAATATAGGGGATGATCATGTGGTATTGCAGTTTTTCCAGGGAAAGTAGAGACTATTGGAATATGCAATAGTTCTGCTAACTCTAAAACTTCTGGGGTTGCATTAGCCCATACTACCCCAGTACCTACTAAAATTATTGGTCTCTCTGCATTGATTAGAATCTCAGCAGCCTTTTTCAATGCTAATCGGTCTATCCTAGTTGGGAAATCTCTATAACCCTTAACAAGCGGTTTCTCTGGCCATTTTATCTCTTCCATTTTTTCATAGAAAATATCCCTAGGAATATCAATTACTACTGGCCCAGGTCTTCCAGTAGTTGCAATGTAAAATGCATTCTTAATCCATTGGAGAATTTCATCTATTCTCTTAATACCAATAACGTATTTAGTTACATTTTCAAACACTCCCATAGCATCAGCTTCTTGGAATGCCATCTTACCCATAACGCTTCTAGGCACGTTACCGGTTATTGCAATTACGGGAGAACTATCCCAGTATGCAGTAATAAGTCCTGTAGTTAAATTGGTCGTACCTGGACCAGATGTGGCTGTACACACTCCAGGGACTCCAGAAGCTCTTGCGTATCCATCTGCAGCATGTGCAGCAGCTTGTTCATGTCTCATCAGAACATGTCTAAGCTCACCATTTGCCAAATCTTCCACGAAAGCATCATAAATCTGCATGTTTGATAGTCCAGGTATTCCGAAGATTACCTTAACTCCTTCTCTTTTTAGAGAATCAACTAAAATTCGTGCACCTGTTGGCAATTTATATCACCTTCTTGTATATAGATACCTCATAACTAACTCGATCTTCATTTCCTTTATCAAGAAATCTATTGAAAGTTTTGAAATACGTATCAAATTTGGAGGGAGAACTCACCTATCATCTTTTTCACGTCTATGTCTGTATGTATGTATGTTTTTAAACTTTTTCATTATTTTTATTTAGCAATGATAAAGTGTATAATAAAAACTATTCATTTTCAACGTGACTTACTATGCTAAATATTTCACTATACCTAGTAATATCTTTCCACATCTCTAAACACTTTACATCCCCTAGATACAGCCAAATATTCCCGAAATGCCCTCTTCTATCATCTAAGAAAAGGATTTCGTTAGGTTTTATTTTTAGGTTAGTTTTGGCATTAATCTCAATAATTATTTGACTCAACATTAAAAATTTATAGGGATAAGGCCTTGCTACAATTATATCAAAATATTGAAGCAAATCTAGTGTAGCTAATACTTTATTTGCCTTATCTTCAAAATTCCACGTAGCTAGACCTAATATGTAACCTCTATTTTTTAATTCCTTAAGAGTCTCTCTAACATCTGGAAATAAATGGAGAACTCTACCTTTAGAATCCTCTAAAGTGTTTGCATCTACAAGCTTTAAAGGTTCTTCAAACTCCGATATATTATGATGATCCCACAAGGTTTTATCAGCGTCAAACACTATTGCTCTAATCATCTCTATATAGACTAGGGGGAAGAGTATAATAAGCAATTTTGCCTTCGTGATAATCCCTTATTATGGCCTTAGCAGCCATATCAATATTGGGCTCTTTAGTACTCTTATAGAACCATCCTCTCTTTATGGCTATTTTTTCTAATAGTTCATAAGGATTGGAAAAATCCACTTTATAAACGTGAATTAAGCTCTCTTTCGAAAATTCAATAATTCTATTTATTAGAATTAAAGCGGGTTTTACGGGGTCTTCTAATAAATCTACGTTGGATCCCCTAATTATTTTCTCTAGTTCGTCGCCATCTGGGGGTATGACGCCAGGTGTATCCCACGCATAGATCTTTTTATCAATTTTAAACAATTGTAGAGATTTGGTATAACCATATTCTAATGGATGGACCGAGGTTTGAGCCGAATGCTTACCTTTGAGAGCGTTAATTATCGAAGACTTTCCAGATTTCGGATACCCCACAAACACTACAATCCCTTTATCTCCCTTTAATATAGACTTCATTGTATCACGTAAAAGTTTAGTACCCAAATGGGAAGTTGCTGACATATAAACACTTTCAATGTTCTCTTCTTCCTTAAAGTAATCCTTCCAAGCTTTAAGAACCCATAAGGGTACTAAATCTCCTTTGTTTAATATTAATAATATTTTCTTGCCATTTTTTATTGAAATGTCCTCTATTTTCTTCGACCTAGTTAGAGAAGGCTCTCTGGCATCCAACACTTCAACTATAAGATCAGATCTCTTGATCAACTTAATGACTTCCCCCAGCATTCATTTTATTTTCTTGTAATTGCTATTTTTATGCATGCCTAAAGGAGAGTTAGCGATATTTGACGAAGGGTACTTTGAAGGATCGATAGATTATCAGTCCTTTACGAAATCAATCAAGCTAAGTAATATAAATAAAGAAGCGAGTTTCTCTATAGATATAACATCTAAACCTAATAGGTTTTATCTTATAATTCAAGCTAAACGAGAAAAAACATATTTACCTAGATGGAGACTTTGGTTCGATAACTTCTCCTTAACCAAAGAGTTTAAGCCAAATCTTGAAACTGAGGTAAATGATATCCAAGTTATCTCAACTATAGTCTATGATATAACTCCTATAACTAAAGAGGGGAAACATCAGATAGCAGTCTACCACCCATCTATTCAAACACTTGAATTGCTGAATCTAAGTCTAATTTCGTTCTATAAGATTGAAGGTTTTAGCACTAAGTATAGACTAAGTGCAGGCTCACTAATATTAAATCGAAACGATTCGGTTTCTTTTCAATTAATGAAAAAGTCATATTTTGTGATAAGGAATGAGAGTAAGGAAGGAATGGTAAAAATAAGTGATACAGACGGGAAAACAATCTACACAGTATTACCTAGCTCTGATAGCGATGAGATAGAAATTGAAAACAATGATGTGGTAACAACAACGCTTCAATCAAATAATGAAAAAGATTATGGAGTTATTTTAGCCTCGTACAACTTACTTGAAAAAGCTCCTAAAATAAATTTTAGTGTCGACAGCAAGGTGAATAACAACATAATTTACTTATACTTGAAAAATGAGAGCGAGATAAGCTTAGATAAACTAATAATAAATGTTATGATAAATGGTGTTCCAGCTCATTTTAAAACGTTTACCAATATAGAGATTGATTCGGCTATAGATCTAAAATTACCAATATCCATACCACAAAATAAGAAAGCTCAGGTAATTAACATAAGAGTAGTTGGAATAAAGGGAGGGTATAGAAAGATAATAGATAAGCAAATTAGCCTTTAAAGAATTGGCAGACTCCCTAACAAAAACGCGATTATTCCTGCAATTGCTGAGATTTTTAGATATGTTCTAGCTTTAGAGGCCCCTTCTATTGTCTCTTTTTGAATTATGGAAAGAATAGTAAAGGGAATAAAAGCGATTATTAAGATTATGATATAAATTAAATTGAAACCTATAAAGAACGGTAAAGGCGAAATTACCAATAGAAGCGTAAGTAGAATTTTAGCTATTCTCCAAGATTTACTTATCCCCAAGGTTGTGGCTAATGTTTTCACGTTATTAAGTAAATCCCCATTATAGTCTTCAATACCCTTTACTATTTCTCTTATTAGCGTGAGAAAGAATGAATAAAATGTGGGAATTATTATTCTTAAAAGCCAATTATCAGAGAAAAATGCAAGTCCACCATAGAATATTGAAAGAGCAGTAGTTGTTGCCACTAACAAATTACCATAAAAACCAGTTTTCTTTAGATCTTTAGCGTAATATACCAGACCAATCGTAGTTAATAACGCTATTACTATCGCGTAAATATTTAGTAGAATTGAAAGAGCAATACCTATTACAAATAGTGTTATTGACAATGCTTTAGCTTTATTGACAGATATTCGACCAGATGGAATAGGTCTATACGGTTTATTTATTTTATCTATTTCTACATCATATACGTCATTTATAACGTATCCTCCTGCTGCAATAAGGCCAACTACAAGTGCGGATAGTAAAATCCCTTTGAGTTCAAGATACCACTGAGAGGAAACCAAAAAGCCCATAATCGCTCCTAACGCTGCTCCTATAACATTATGCATTCTAACAAGTTGCATATAAGATTTTAAACTCACGATAACGTTAAATGAATACTAGATTAATATATCTTATGTCTGTTAATCAGAAGGAAATTGAGATTGCAATAGAATATTTTAAAAATTACGTTTCCGTGGGTGAGATAGCAGCTACAATGGATCTTAAGGCTAGGGGCATTTCCAACCCTCAAGCTGTAATATCTAAGCTAATAGAAATGGGAATAATAGAAAAAGGGGAAGGATGCTATAATTTAGTGAGGAAATCTATGGATAAGAAGTGAATGTAAGTCAAACTCTTCGGAAATGTTGAGCGTTTTATCGTTATATAACTTAAATAGAACTGGAAGAAGCTTCCAAGCGGATTCCAGAAATCTAGTTATATAGTATTGTCTTCTTATCTCTTTAGCTAAAATCTTATACTTGGAATGATACTCATTGAATTTCCCACTGCGAATTCCATTTACTAAGGGATATAATAAGCTTGCGATACCAAATATGCCCCCACCAGTAAATGTTTTTATAAGTCCAGTCGAATCACCAAACTTCAACGTTTTTATGTTAGATACAGGTGAGACGCGTGGAATTGCTCCCCCATGAATGTCTAAAATCCTTTTATTAATATTAGGCAGAAACGCCTTTGGATCACTATACGAGATCGCACCCACTAAGGTTCCATATGGTAAAGGAACTATCCAACTAAACCCTCCAACGTTTTTAGAATCTATATAAACAATAATGCTTTCCTCGTTTATCGGTTCCGTCAAATACTCTATTGCCTTAATCCATTTAGCATTACCTTTCCAACCACTACAATCTACTACTATTCCCTCATATTTTTCATTTCCTGATATTACAGTATTGCCATTAATTATTGCATCTCTTGGTCTCTTTGTCTTTACTTCCCCATCAAGCCATATTTCTAAGTTTTCCCTATTCAGTCTGATAACATCGGTATCTACATAAATTGTATACCCTCGATCATATTTTATTTCTATTGATTTAAATTCTCTATCTATGAATTGTCTACTAACACCAAGCTCTAAAAATGTTTTTCGGCTTATTACACCAGTACACTTCTTACCCGGAAAACGTCTTCTATCAAAAACTATTGGATTAGAATCCAGAATATTATATGCCAATAATAGCCCAGCTAATCCCCCGCCTACTATTAGAACTCCGATGATCTATCAGCCTCATTTATAGTATATTTCTTAGCCCCCAGTTTTTCCACTATATAATTAAATGCTTTTAAGGGGCTAGTATGTGGACCACAAGAGTATACATCAACTGTTGCGAATTTGTACTCCGGCCACGTATGTATGGTTATATGACTTTCTAATATAATCGCCACTACACTTACACCTTCCCCAATTTTCCATGACTTTATGTCAAGAATGTTCATATTACCCACGTCTGCTGCTTCCTTTATTATTTGCTCTAGTCTTTTAGTATCTTTTAAAACGTTTTCATCGCAATCATATAAGCTTCCATATACTTGCTTTCCTACTACTTTAGGAAAAGCTAACTCTACCCCCATCATCAACCCCCCACTTAAACCCCTCTACTTTATCATTTATAAATTTATTTCCGCCTGATAGCGGTTAAAAGTAAGTTTTTAATGCTAATTGATTAATACTAATGTATCTGATGAGCAGTGGCAATTAGAAGACTTGTTTTAGACGTTCTGAAGCCCATTAGGGGAACATCGATAGTTGACTTAGCCGAGAGGATATCAAAATTGGATGGAGTAGAAGGTGTAAATATAAGTGTCACTGATATGGATGTTGAAACTATGGGATTAATGATAATAATTGAAGGAACTAGTCTCAATTTTGATGATATAAGAAAAATGCTAGAAGAAGAGGGATGTGCAATCCATAGTATTGACGAAGTAGTGAGTGGGAATAGAATAATCGAGGGAAAGGTAAAGGATGATTTGTGATAATTGCAAGACACGAGAAGCGGTAGTTCTACAAACACATACTGGAAGAAAATTATGTAAAGAATGCTTTATAGAAGACGTTAGGAAAAGAGTTAAATTAGAGGCTCAAAAGCAGGAGTTAGTCAATTCCAATAAAATCCTTTTGGCAGTATCAGGGGGAAAGGATAGCCTAGTATTAGCCGATACCTTGTCTCAATTTATAAACCCATCTAAACTAATAGCATTCAATATAAATGAGGGTATAAGGGGATATAATAGAAGTGAAGACGTGAAGAAACTTGAGGAGTACTTAAAAGATCTAGGGATTGAGTTAATAAAGAGCGGATTTAAAGAAGAAGTTGGTTTTTCTCTAGACGAGATGCTACAAGCTTCGTTAAAGAGGAACCTTAATGTATCCGCTTGTACCTTTTGTGGAGGATTTAGAAGGAAGTTGATTAATGAAGCTGGAATTAAAGTAGACGCAGATTACGTGGCAACTGGGCACAATTTAGACGATGAGGTGCAAACTATAATTATAAATTTGATAAGAGGAGACTTGTTGAGACTAATAAGATTAGGTGATAAGCCATTAATAGTAAGTAGTAAGTTTGTAATGAGAGTAAAGCCATTAAGAAAAATCTACGAGTGGGAGACAACAATCTATGCTCATCTCAAAGGATTTGAGTTTCAAGAAACTGAATGCCCATATATTTCTCAAAAACCAACTCTAAGGGCTAAGGTCAGAGAACTATTGTACAAGCTAGAGGAGAAAAAACCTGGAACATTACTGAGAATACTAGAACAGTTTGATGAGATTTCAGAGAAACTCAAAAAAGAGCACAGACTTACTAGTGAATTACCTAATTGTATAATATGTGGAGAACCCACTACGCCCGGAAGAACGATATGTAAAAATTGTGAATTACTAATCAGATCTGGTTTAATGCCTCAAGAATATCAAAAATACTTGCCTATATCATAAAGTCTCTCCTTTACGTTTTTCCTCTTATTTGCTACTATGGCCATGGAAAATAGTAAAGAAGATAATCTGTTCAGATAAACAATTATCCATTTATTGAAATTCAGTTCTTTAGAGTAAGCTACTGCATTTCTTTCAACCCTTCTAGAAACGCTTCTTGCTACATGCAAATATGAAGCCTCCTCAGAACCACCTGGTATTACAAATAACCTTACAGGACCACTTTCTTTCCTATATTCGACAGTTCTACTCTCTAACCACTTTACAGTCTCCTCATTTATTCTACCTCTATCTTGAATAATCTCCTCACCTAATACAAACAACTCAGTTTGAATACGCATGAGATCATTTTGCATATCTTCCCATTCTATTTTTGTTAATGCAAGACCTATGAAGGAGTTAAGCTCATCTATATCCCCTAATAGATTTACTAGAGGTGAATCTTTTCCTACTCTCTTAGATACTACATTGGTATTTCCATCGTCTCCAGTTCTGGTGAACATTAGTTAATATTTAAAAAAGACCTAGCTATATCATTTTTGGTGAAGTAAAATAAGCTCACAGTATAGGGACTTTATTGACTTTTTGAATAACGTTGCTCACAAGTGGCAGACTAAATGGGAGGAAGCTAAAGTTTATGAGTCTAACCCAAATTCTAATAGATCTAAATTTTTCACTACAGTTGCATTTCCTTATCCTAACAGCCCTTGGCATATAGGGCATGGAAGAACCTACGTCACTGGAGATATTTTAGCTAGATATAAACGAATGAGAGGATATAACGTATTATTCCCCATGGCATTTCACTACACCGGAACGCCTATAATGGCTATGGCTGACGCAATTGCAAAAGGAGATAAAGAGCTCATAGAGACATTTAAGGATATTTATGAAATATCACCAGACGTAATCCCTAGAATGTCTGATCCACTATTCATGGCAAACTATTTTAAAGAGGATATAAAGACTTCAATGAGAGAAATAGGATTAGGAATAGACTGGAGAAGGGAATTTACAACAATTGATCCAGAATTTTCATCATTTGTAACGTGGCAATTTCATAAATTACAGAGCAAGGGATATGTAGTAAAAGATACACACCCTGTAGGATGGTGCCCAGTTCATCATATACCAGTTGGTATGCATGACACTAAAGGAGATGTAGAACCAGAAATAGGCGAATTTGTATTAATATATTTCAATTCAGAAAAGGGTATATTTCCAGCAGCTACGCTTAGGCCAGAAACAATATTTGGGGCTACAAGATTATGGATAAATCCTAATGAGATGTATGTAATTGCTAATATATTGGACAAAAAGATGATATTGAGCGAGAAATCTGCTACTAAGTTGTCCTTTCAAATAGATAATATAGAAATTGAGGATAAGATAAAGGGGTCAAAACTAGTTGGGCTTAAAGTAGAAAACCCAATAACCGGAAAGTATATAGTAGTAATGGGGGCAGACTTCGTTGATGCTAGCTTAGGGACAGGCGTTGTCATGAGTGTTCCAGCTCATGCTCCTTTTGATTACTACTATTCCAAGAAGATACTTAAAAATAATAATATTGGGATAATACCAGTAATTACAGTTGAAGGTTTAGGAAATGAGTTAGCTAAAGACGTTGTGGAGAAGAACAACCCAAAGAATGATGAGGATCTAAAGAAATTAACAGAATATGTGTATAGAACAGAGTACAATAAGGGTATATTAAGGTCTGATCTTGAAAATTTGATTAAGGAAGAGTATAGAAATGAGTTGAAGAATTTAGGTGGACTTCCCGTTCCCAAGGGTAGAGAACTAATAACTAACTTCTTAATTTCTAAAGGCTTAGGTAGAAAAATATTCGAAATAATGAATAAACCAGTATATTGTAGGTGTGGCACAGAAATTGTAGTTAAGATACTTAAAGATCAGTGGTTCCTAGATTATTCAAATGAAGAATGGAAGGAACTCGCGAGAAAATCTCTATCTAAAATGCAGATAATCCCTGAGGAATCCAGAAAGGATTTTGAATTCACTATTGAATGGTTAGAGAAAAGAGCTTGTGCGAGAACTAGAGGGTTAGGTACTCCGCTACCTTGGGATAAGAAATGGATAATAGAGAGTTTAAGCGATTCGACAATCTATATGGCATTTTACACTATTTCCCACAAAATTAAACAATATAAAATATCACCCTCCAAGTTAACTCAAGAATTTTGGGATTATGTAATGTTAGGCATAGGTAATTTAGAAGATGTAAGCAAAAATACTGGAATACCCTCTAATATTATAAAGGAGTTAAGAGAAGAATTCTTATATTGGTATCCTTTAGACATTAGACATAGTGGAAAAGACTTAATTCCGAACCATTTGACTTTCTTCATCTTTAATCATGCTGCAATCTTCCAAGAGAACTTATGGCCAAAAGCAATTGCTGTAAATGGTTTAGTATTATATGAAGGAAAGAAAATGAGCAAATCGCTTAGAAATATTATACCGTTAAGAAAAGGTCTAAAAATGTATGGAGTTGATGTAATGCGCATTGCAGTATCATCTACAGCTGATATGGGATCAGATGTAAACTTCTCCGAATCTTTAGTTAAAACCGTAGGAGAAACCTTAAGAAGAATGTATGAACTCTTCAAGAGCTTAGATAATTATACTGAAGACACCTTTGGATTCCCAGAGAAATGGTTATCATCAAGAATATATGAGATCACAACTAATACAACAAAACATATGGAAGCGTTAGAGCTGAGAGATGCCGCCAATGAATTACTATTTGTATTCTCTTCAGATTTAGATGAATACTTCGGTATGGTAAACGCTGAGGGGAGAAGGGCAAACAATAAACTCTTACGGGAAGTCCTAACAATATGGCTTAAGCTTATTACACCTTTCGCTCCGCACTTAGCAGAGGAAATATGGCACGAAATCTTAAAACAAACTACATTTATAGTAAATGAAAAATGGCCTGAAATCGAAGGTTCAAAGATAGACGAACTAATACTATTGAAACATGAATATATGAAAAGAATAGTTGAAGATATAAGGTCTATCTTAAATGTCTTTAAGGGAACACCAAAGCTCATTAAAATTTACGCTTTGAACGATTCTAGGTACGTGGAATTGCTTAGGGACGCTATAGAGGCTAATGGGCAAATGAAAAAGTTTATGGATGCTCATAAACCTAAAAGTAAAGAGGATGCTAGAGTTTTACAGAAAATCTTCAATGAGTCTTTAGAAATTGATGATAAAATGAAGAAATTAATTATGAACTACAATATTAATGAGGTAGATGTGCTTAATGAGTTATCAAAATACATTAGAAGAAAGTTAAATGTGGAAATTCAAGTAGAGGCTTATAATGAGGAAGTCAAAAAGGCATATAATAAAGAAGCCATGCCCCTAAGACCAGCTATAATAATTGAGTAAGGATAACTTTTCGATCTTTAACTTCTATTATACCTAACTCTTTAAGAAGTGCTAGCTCAACTCTAACATTATCTCTACTTATTTCATATTTTTTTGAAATTATATTTATTAAATCTTTAATTTCAATTTCTCCTTCATATTCCTTTAAAAAATTAATAATATCCTCATGTATGGGTCTTAATTTCCTTTCAATTATCTCTCCATTAATTACGCTAAATATAAACAAATCTCCGGCATTATTTTGAGCCTTATATAAATTTGTAGAAACTTTATCTATCTTTAAAATGTCGTCAAAATACCTATTTATTTTTACAAAACTCGTTACCAGATTATATCGCATTGGTAAGTCAGGGGGTCCCTCAGCCTCGAAAACGATTACGTATGAACTCTCATCACATCTCTGATCTATTTCTCTCCCAGACAATTTTAAGAATTTTTCGTAATTAATAATACATATGCTAACTCTATCCCTATATAATCTCTGTGCAATATCGTAAATTAAAGCGATTTTTACATTCATGTGATATGACTGCAAAAGTACCTTTCCCGTTCTCAGAGATATCAAATAGTCTATCAAATTCACGATGAGACTTTCATTAAAGCTTATTTATTTATTTTACTTTGCTTATCTAGGGTTTTATATTGCACCAACCAAGTTAGTTAGAAATAAGATAAAATCTTGGCTATTAAATGCAAGTGAGTATGATTTTACAGACATAAAAGAAGGAATAAGATTACATCTTAATGAATCTCCATTTGAACCTCCACAATTTATTGTAGATGCAGTAAAGATGTACTTAAGTAAGGGAAATAGATATCAGCATCCAGAGCTCTTAGAGAGATATAGGGAATTAGCTGCTGAATATTCAAGGGTGGAACCAGAAAACATTTATCCCTCTGTGGGTGCAGATGGGTCAATTAGAGCAATATTTTACAATCTTATAGAACCTGGTGATACAATAGTAACAAATTATCCGTCTTACAGTATGTATTCAGTCTACTCATCAGTAAGAGGAACTAAGGTGATTAAGGTAAATCTTAAAGAAGATAATGAATGGTGGAGAGAAAACATTGATGATCTGTTAGCTCAAGCAGAAAAAGCTGAGTTAGTAATAATTGATGATCCTAATAATCCCACGGGTTCTCCAATGCTTAATGGGAAAAGAGAACTAATAGGCCAATTAGCGGAGAAGGCGAAAGGTTTTGTTGTAATTGATGAAGCCTATTACGAATTTGGAGGATATACAGTTTCTCCTTACATTTACGATTATCCTAACGTTTTAGTAGTTAGGACTCTGAGTAAGGCATTTTCATTAGCTTCCTATAGATTAGGCTATACGATTGCCAATGAGGAAATAGTGAAGACTCTCTTGAAGTCATCAACACCTTTTGATATACCTTTACCTTCACTTATTGCGGGAATAACGGCATTAGAAAACTCGTCATATATAAAGGATGTTATAGACACAGTTAGTAGGAATAGGGAAATATTATATCAAGGACTCAAGAATCTAAATCTGAAAGTTTATAAATCAATAACCAATTTCCTTTTGATAAAAGATAATAGGAACTTACAAGAAATGCTTATGAGACACGGTATTGCAATAAGAAAGTTATATGACAACTTTTATAGAATAACAGTAGGAACTGAAGAGCAATGCAGAATGGTTATAGATAAACTTGGTGAGGAACTTGAAAATAGCAATTCCAAATAAAGGAAGGCTCCAACAACCTACATTACAATTTTTACAATCGGTAGGCATAAAACCATTAGCAAGTGATGATAGAGCACTGATAGTGCCGACAAGTTGGGAGGGAGTTCAGTTAGTCATGATCAGAACTGAGGACATACCTAATATTGTGGAAACTGGTGCTACAGAATTAGGAATTACTGGTCACGATTATGTTATAGAAAGTAGTGCAGATGTTGAGGAGTTAATCAAACTGGACTTTGGAAGATCAAAAATAGTTCTAGCAGTACCTCAAACCTGGAGCGAAAATTCTGTAGAAGAATTGAAAGTAAGGGAATTTAGAGTAGCTACCAAATACTACAATATAGCAAAAGAATACGTAAGAAAAAAAGAACTAAACGCTAAAGTAGTAAAGATAAGTGGAGCTGCTGAAGTAATGCCATCACTAGGTGCTGCTGATGCAATAATTGACGTTATGAGCACTGGTACTACACTAAAACTGCATGGGTTAAAAGCAATAGATATTATTATGGACTCCTATGCTGTAGTTATAGGAAATAGGAACTGGATAAAAAACGATGAGGCTGATAGAATTAATTTACTTCTTACAATGATGAAAGGAGCAATCGCGGCTAAGGGTAAGAAAATGATATTCATGAATGTACCTGATAATAGGTTAGATGGAGTAATAAACTCATTACCTGCAATGTTAGCACCAGCAATAACCAGGCTAAGTAGGTCTGATATTTGGGAAGTGATTACGGTAGCAGATGAGGATATATTACCAGAGGTTATAGCCAAAGTAAAAGCCGCTGGAGCTAGGGATATCGTTGTGATTGACATAGAGAAAGTGGTGAAGTAATTGAGTAACATAATTCCGAGTATTGATATAAGCCTTGGAAAAGCAGTAAAAAGAATTAGAGGAGTTAAGGGAACGGGTCTAATTTTAGGCAATCCAATAGAACTAGCAAGCAAACTCTATAATGAAGGGTACACAAGAATACACGTAGTTGATTTGGATGCTGCGGAAGGAGTTGGCAATAATGAGATGTACATTAAGGAAATTTCCAAAATAGGATTTGATTGGATTCAAGTAGGTGGGGGTATAAGGGATATTGAAAAAGCTAAAAGATTAGTTTCGCTAGATGTTAACGCGTTAATCTTCTCCACAATAGTATTCACTAATTTTAACTTGTTTCATGATATTGTAAGGGAAATTGGAAGCAATAGAGTAATGGTGTCAATAGATTATGATAATACAAAGAGAGTTCTAATAAGGGGATGGAAAGAAAAATCAATGGAAGTTATAGATGGTATCAAGAAAGTAAATGAACTTGAATTATTAGGAATAATACTAACCTATATCAGTAATGAGGGCACAACGAAAGGAATAGATTACAACGTGAAGGATTATGCAAGACTGATACGGGGATTAAAAGAATACGCTGGGGGCGTTTCAAGTGACGCAGATATTGAGTACTTAAAAAACGTTGGGTTTGACTATATAATAGTTGGAATGGCTTTTTACCTAAACAAAATAAGGGGGATTAACGTTGGCTAGAAATGCTAATATTACAAGGGAAACAAAGGAGACTAAAATAGAGGTATTCTTAGATATAGATAGAAAAGGCGAAATTAAGGTATCCACTCCAGTTCCATTCTTTAACCATATGCTTATAACATTACTAACTTACATGAACTCTACTGCAACAGTATCTGCTACTGATAAGTTACCCTATGATGATCATCATATTATAGAAGATGTTGCAATAACGCTTGGATTAGCGATAAAGGAGGCATTAGGCGATAAGAGAGGTATAAAAAGATTCTCTCACCAAATTATACCAATGGATGAAGCGCTAGTTTTAGTTTCACTAGATATATCAAATAGGGGAATGGCTTTCGTAAGCCTTAATTTGAAGAGAAGTGAAATTGGTGGATTAGCTACGGAAAATATTCCACATTTCTTCCAATCCTTCGCTTACAATAGTGGAGTTACCTTACATATTTCTCAATTAAGTGGATATAATACACATCATATCATTGAGGCTAGTTTTAAGGCCTTAGGATTAGCACTATACGAGGCAACGAGAATAGTTGACAATGAAATAAGAAGCACGAAGGGGGTCATATGACGACGAAGAGAATAATAGCTTGTCTGGATGTAAAGGGCGCTAACGTAGTTAAAGGAGTAAATTTCCTTAATCTTCAATTTAAAGGAGATCCAGTCAGTCTAGCCAGTCTATATGAGGAGGAAGGTGCTGATGAGATAGTCTTCTTAGATATAACTGCAACCATAGAAGCCAGAAGAGCATTATATAGTGTAATCAAGGATACTGCGAGTGTATTGTCTATTCCCCTAACAGTTGGTGGTGGTATTAGAACGCTTGATGACGTGTCAATGGCGTTAAGTTCGGGAGCGGATAAGGTTAGTATAAATACTGCCGCAGTTGAAAATAGCCAAATAGTGAAAAAATCCGCGGAAGAGTTTGGTTCACAAGCAGTAGTAGTAGCCATAGACGCCAAGAAGATAAATGGAAATTGGATAGTCTTCATAAAATCCGGAACTTACAATACTGGACTTGATGCTATAAAGTGGGCTAAAAAAGTGGAAGAACTTGGTGCGGGTGAAATACTGCTTACTAGTATTGACAGAGATGGTACTAGACTTGGCTATGACTTAGAATTAACTAAGAAAATAGTAGATTCTGTTAACATACTTGTGATAGCTAGTGGAGGGGCTGGTAAAATGGAGCATTTTTACGATGTTTTTTCCCTCGCAAAAGCCGACGCAGCGTTAGCTGCTGGCATATTCCATGATGGGATAATTAAAATAAAAGACTTGAAGTCGTATTTAAGCCAGAAAGGCATTGAGGTGAGAATATGATTTCCTATAGTTTACCAAATGAGAGACCTAACGATTTTAGCAGAGTGATTCCAGTAGTTAGAGATATTATTGAATCTGTTAAGGCTAGGGGAGATAACGCGTTATATCAGCTAACTGAAAAATTGGATAAGGTGAAGATAAATAACATCAAGGTAAGTGAAGAAGAATTAAAAACGCAAGCTTCTAAGTTAGATCCTAAAGTTAAGCAAGCTATAGATGTGGCTTATGAGCAATTAAAAGCATTTCACGAAATGCTAGTTCCTCCAAATATTGGAGGGGGTTATCAAGGAATATCATTTGGAGTAGTTTGGAGAAGTATAGAAAAGATTGGAATATATGTTCCTTCCGGTAAATATTCCTATCCATCAACCTTACTAATGGCTGGAATACCAGCAAAAGTAGCTAAGGTAAAGGAAATTTACGTAGCCTCTCCTCCTAATCAAGAAGGATCAGTAAATCCGGCTTTAGCTTATGTTGCAATTAAGCTAGGAGTAAATGACGTTTATAAGGTAGGTGGTGCACAAGCAATAGCTGCTTTAGCTTATGGTACTGAGAGTGTAAGGAAAGTTTACAAGATTGTAGGACCGGGTAATGTTTATGTCCAAGCTGCGAAGTTCCTAGTGAGTAACGTTGTCGGAATTGATGGAATTGAAGGACCAACTGAATTAGTAATAATAGCAGATGAGACTGCAAAGGCTGAACATGTTGTATTAGATATGAAGGCACAGGCTGAACATGGCCCTGATACGTATATAGTACTCTTATCTAATGATGACGAACTTCTAAAGAAGGTTGAAGAGAAAATAATGGATGATAAAAAAATATATTACATAATAAAAACTAAAAATATAGATGAGGCTATAGAAATTGCAAATAAAATTGCCCCAGAGCATCTATCCTTATATGTTAAAGACGCATATACCTTAATGGATAAAATAGTAAATGCAGGAGCAATAAGCCTAGGAAACACACCTCCAGCAATAATAGATTATGTAGCTGGTCCTAATCATATTTTACCTACTAATGGCTGGGCTAGAATTAGAGGAGGCGTTACTGTTTACGATTTTATAAAGCCAACAATGTACGCTAATGTCCGTGATATAAATAAACAATTACTTGAAGCATCTATTTCTTTAGCAAACTATGAAGGATTCGTAATTCATGGTAAAAGTATAGGTGTCCGATATGAGTAATGAAATAGTAGATAAATTGTACAAAGTTATACTCGATAGGATAGAAAAGAGGCCAACTGGTAGTTATACTGCTGAAATTGTAAATAAGGGAAAGGCCTACGTAGCGAGGAAAGTTGGTGAGGAATCTGTAGAAACAATAGTAGCATCTTTAGCGGAGAATAAGGAGAGATTTATAAGTGAAGTTGCAGATTTAATTTATCATTTATTAGTGTTAATGGCATTAGAAGGCGTAACACCAGACGATATTTATAGAGAGTTAGAGAGGAGGAGAAAATGAAAGCGTTAGTAATTAATTACGGAGTAGGGAATTTATATAGTATCTCGTCAGCTCTAAAAAGAGTAGGATTCGAAGTAATAATTGATAATAAACCAAGGAAAGATTACGATCTAATTGTATTTCCTGGTGTTGGAGCATTTTCAGCTGTAGCCGAATTTATCTCACAATATAAGGACCTATTCAATGATCTAAGAAGGAGTGGGACTAGCTTTTTAGGAGTTTGTCTAGGTATGCAGATAATGTTTGAAAAGGGAACTGAGGGAAAAGAGAGTAATGGATTGGGATGGTTCAAGGGTATAGTAGATAAGATAAATGCTAATGTGAAACTTCCTCACATAGGTTGGGATTTAGTATTTGAAGTAAAAGATTCTTGTGGATTAACTTATGGATTAGATAAGAAATATGTCTACTATGTTCATAGCTATATAGCATATCCTACTAGTGAAGATTATGTTTACATGAAAAGTCAGTATGGAATAGAATATCCTGCATTAGTGTGTGAAAAGAATGTTGTAGGAACGCAGTTTCACCCAGAGAAGAGTTCAAGTACTGGTAAAATATTTCTAGAGAATCTTAAGGGGTGGATTAAACGTTAAAATTGAATGAAGAGGAAGCGCAGAAGATTACATCATTATTGAACTTTAGACATGAGGAAAATACAATAATTGCCGTAATTCAAGACTATAAAAGTAAGGAAATACTAATGGTGGGAAATATGAATAAGGAAGCGTTGTTCAAGACATTAACCACTGGCTATCTTCATTTTTGGTCTCTAAGTAAAAAGAAATTATGGTTAAAGGGGGAAACTAGTGGAAATTTTCAAATTATCGAAGAATTTAAAGTGGATTGTGATGCAGATGCTGTACTTTTTAAAGTAAGATCATTAGGACCTATTTGTCATACTGGTAGCTATACTTGTTTTTACAGAAGTTATGATGAGCTAATTAATAGTAAGAGTTAAAATTTACTTTAACAGAGTTAAAGAATATGAGTTCACAACAGCAAAAAGTAGACAGGGAAGAATGGAAGAAAAAAATAATGGAGGCATTAAAAGACGTTTATGATCCAGAAATTCCAGTTGATATAGTAAATTTAGGACTTATTTATGATCTGAAAATAAATGATGAGGGTGATGTTTACCTTAAATTAGGATTAACAGCACCTGGATGTCCAGTTATTGATGATTTAGTATATACTGTAGAGCAAGTAATAAAGGAAAGTGTACCAGCTAAGAGTGTAGAAGTTGACATAGATTTAGATACACAATGGACTCCATTAAAAATGACAGCTGAGGGTAGAGAGAAGTTTAAACAATTATATGGTTACGATATAGTTGAGATGTGGGTACAGACTTATGGATTACCAGCTGATGAACAGAAGTCATAAAATTGCTTAATAACTATGTTATTCAATGTCCTGGAGTATCCTAGAGTTTTTGCGAAAAAATCCGGAGGAACTAAAAAATAATTTGAAAAGACGGGCTATAGATGTTTCTTTAGTAGACAAAGCTGTCGAACTAGATAAAAAGTGGAGACAAGTTTTGCAAGAAGTTGAAAGATTAAGGCATCAACACAATGTTTTAAGCTCTCAGATTCCTAAGCTCTCTGGAGAAGAAAGAAAGAAGAAAATTGAGGAAAGCAAAAATTTATTGAAAATCTTAGAGGATAAAGAAAAGGAATTGGAGAAAATAGAGGTTGAAAGAGATAGATTACTATCTTCTCTACCAAACCTTGTAGCTGATGATGTCCCAAATGGTCCAGACGATAGCTATAATATTCCTATCAAGTTTTGGGGAAAGTTTAAAGTGTATGAGGGAGATGTTGAAGAATTTCTGAGGCAAACTAAAGATGCTAATGTAAACTATGAAATAATTAAATGGAAACCTAAAGGGCATGCAGAAATGCTAGAGGACGTATTGCATTTAGGGAACACACTCAAAGCTGCTGAAATAGCGGGGTCTAGATTTTACTATTTATTTAATGATATAGTTTGGCTAGATTTCGCGTTGTTACTTTTCGCGATAGATTATATCACTCAACAAGGGTACACTTTAGTTCTTCCTCCTTATATGCTAAGGGGAGAAGTTATACAATCAGTTATCGACCTAGATACATTTAAGGATGCAATATACAAGATAGAAAACGAGGATTTATATCTAATTGCAACTGCAGAACATTCAATAGCCGCCATGTTCTTTAAAGAGGAAATTGAGAAAGATAAATTACCCCTAAAATTTGCTGGAATCAGTCCCGCTTTTAGAAAAGAGGCTGGTGCTGCAAACAAGGATTTAAAGGGAATTTTCAGAGTTCATCAATTTCACAAGGTTGAGCAATTCATATTTTCAACCCCAGAAGATAGTTGGAAGTACCATGCTGAACTAATAACAAATGCGGAGAGTATATTTCAACAACTTGAATTACCATATAGAATTGTAAATATAGCATCAGGTGATTTAGGTGCATGCGCTGCAAAGAAATTTGACTTAGAAGTATGGATGCCAGCTCAAGCCAAATTTAGAGAAATGGTAAGTTGTAGTAATTGTACAGATTGGCAAGCTTTCAGAATGAAGATAAGATATGTGGATAGGAAGAATAATAAGAGAGGTTATGTGCATACGTTAAATAGTACTGCAATCGCTAGTACAAGAACCATAACGGCTATTTTAGAGAATTATCAAAGAGAAGATGGAGTAGTCGAGGTACCAAAGGTATTAAGAAAATATCTTGAAATATTTCCGAAAGCTCCTAAAGATTACATATATCCATTAAAAAATAAGATAATTTAATTATGCTTTTAGTTGGCTCTCTAACCATTTTTCTACTTCTCTCATTTTCTTCTTTGCGAATCTTAGGAATAGCTTCAATGCGAATCTTATTGGCATATATACTGGCCCTTTCATATAGAAGGAATTTATTATATCCTCAGCCCAATATACGTCATGCCAGAATACCTTTCTGTATAGCTCTATATGTGCCTCACTTAACTTTACTCTAGTAAACCAATCTCTATTTTTGAAAAAGCCCATAGGCACGAAGAACATAGGAACTAATATACTTCTATATGGTCTTAAATTGTCTACTAATTCTATCGTTTTGTAAACGTCATCTTCAGTCTCTTCTGGCAAACCTACTATCATAGTACCTGCTGGAATTATCTTGTTCTCATGCATTATCTTAAACGCCTCTTCTACTATCTCTGGATATTCTTCAGGCTTATATGGTGCGGATTTCGCTGGCATTATCTCTTTGGCTAATCTAACTGAACCAGTTTCTATTCCTACCTCAACACCTAGATACCTTTGCTCATCATCAAATATTATCTCACCTAGTTTACTAATTAAACCATACTTCTCTTCAGAGTATCTTATTGCCGCTAGACTTGCATGACTCCACGCTATTGTCTTATAATATTTCTTAACTAGTGTATGGAGTTTTATTAATGGTTCTGGCCTAGGATATATTCCTACCGCACCATAAAATAGCACGTCATCGCTATGCACAACCCCGTGTCTCACTCCTGCTCTAACATTTGTTTGTAATTCCTTTTCAATTTTTTCTAATGGATAATACCTAGTAGGTCTTATAGTAACTGAGCAGAATCTGCAAGATCTAGCACATCCCCTCATTATCTCAATCATACCATTAACGCTTGCCCCCTTAATCTCTGAAATATCGTCTATATCCGGTACATCATCACCACTAACGTAAACGTATTTTGGTAAGGGTTCATTATCTAATATCATTTGTGCCAATTTGACTATAATTTTTTCTCCTTCACCATCTACCAACGTATCTACGCTAACTTTCTCTATCATATCTTCTCTCCATAACCATTGCCATGTTGAAGGACCACCTACTAATATCTTCATTCCTCTCTTCTTGGCCTCTTGGATTTCCGGTTTGTTTATTAAAGCTTGGAAGCTCTTGTAATTTATTGGTTCCTTTTTAGTTATACCCCACCATGTTGAAGATGGTGGACCGAAAGCGAAGTAATCATGATGTGAAAACATTAAGGCCTTAGCGTATTTTAAATGCCTATCTAGATGATCTGGATCTATTATTGCTGCCTTAAATCCTTCATCTATTAGTTTAGCCTCAACTTTCCTCATTCCATATGGGGCTTGCTCTGGTCTTCCTAAATCATCAACTTTCATTTTAGGGCAAGCTAGCCATTTCCAGACAGATTCGGGTACTCCTACAGCAGGACCAGTACCTAAAAATCCTAAGAATTCCTTTCCGTGATGGTTAGTCATTAAACATCTATCTGTTGTTAATATGAAATCAAATGTCTGCTCCAAAAAATTCACCTACTTACTTTCTCTCCTCTAATCGTATATAAAAACCCTTTTTATAAAAGTTGTACTACTTTTCTAAAATTCTTCTTAAAATCTTCTGTTACATTGTTTCTATCTAAGTCTTTTGCATCATCAGTTTTGGGTGTCCATTTTTCTCCATTGGGTAAGCTAATCCCTTTTACTGATGTGAAAATATATATTGATTCTCCTTTCTCATTTTTTGCTTCTTCTATAAGAATTTCATTACTACCAATCTTGGCTTTATACTTAGCCGTTACTCCAGTTACCTTCATACCTTAAAAACTACTACATATAATTATAAAAGATTTCCTACTATTACGCTAATCTTCTCTACCCTCTTCCTCTTCATTTCCCTCGAATTCCTCTCTTAGTAATTCTAACCCTATTTCCTTATAGTACTCTTCCCTCTCATGCTCTAGCTCTTCACTTAAGTTTCTTCCCTCTTTATCGCTGACTATCGACGTTGTTAATACCTTACTACTCTTATCCTTACTTTCCTTTACACTGTATTCTTTCTTCTCTTTTTCACTTAACGTCATCTCATATCCACACTTACTGCACTTTAGGATCTCTTTCCCATCTTTCTTTGATGGAACCATTAATCCTCCGCACTTAGGACAGAACTTCATAAGTGAAAATAAAGCGATGGAATAGTATAAAAACTTTTGCATTAAAATATTCGTATTCTTGGATCCTCTTTGACAACATTTAAAACTATACTTGTATACGTTCTTTCAATCTTAGGATTTTTAAGCAGCTGTTTTAAGAAACTATCTAGCTCCTCAACGCTTCTAAATTTAGCTATTATTACAACATCATACTCTCCTACTACATCATAAACAGCTATAACATTATCAGCGTTTGCTATCTCTTTTTCGAATTCGACTAGGTGTTTTCCATCCACTTTAGCCATAATTATACCAGTTAGAGCAAAACCCAATTTAGAATAGTCTAGTAAAGCTACGAAGCTCTTTATCATTCCTTCTTGTACCATTCTGGTCATCCTATTATGGAGCGTAGCTGGAGATACGTTCATCTCTTCCGCAAGTCTTCTTAAACTTGTTCTGGCATCCCTAGTGAGTTCTATTAATAACCTCCTATCTATTGCATCCAAATCTACCGTACGTTTTTTACTATCTGACATGCTAATAAACATATAGAGATCGTGTTAAAAAATTTTCATCTTAAACAGAATTCTTCATATCAACTTTATTTGTGATATACCATCTATTATAAGCTGAACGCCAAATGCTGCTATTATAATTGCCATAAATCTACCTACTGCTACTGTGCCTGTATTACCTAGTACTCTAATTATGATAGGACCTAATAGTAAAGATAGATAAACCAGTAGTGCAGCCAGTAAACTACCGAGAATTAAAATTATTAAATTATTACTGACCGATAAGGTGATTAATCCAGTCATTGTACCTGGACCTACGATAAGAGGCGTAGCAATAGGCGTGATTATGGCTTCCTCTATCTTGCTTGATAAGAACTTCAACTGCTGGAATCCTCCAAGAGTATCCACACCTAAGTAAACTAGTATTATACCTCCACCTATCTCTAAAGCAGAAACACTTATGCCTAAAAAAGCTAAAAGTGGTCCACCAAGTATGGAGAAAAATAAAAGCAATACAGCAACTGCTATGGATAATTTGTTTACCAAAAATCCCCAACTTATCTTATTTTGAGAATTGCGATTGAATTCTTCATACAACGCAATGAGATAAGGAAGTATTGATAGGGGATCCATAATTGCATATAGTTTAAAGGCTATTTCTGGGATTGAAACTAATTCGCTCATTCTAGCAAATTAAGAACTTCTTTAAGATTTTTAATCTTCTCATCATTATCGTTCGTAGTTAATACTATTAGTAGCTTACCGAGAACAAGATATATTTTAGAAATTTCCCTTTTACAGTCATCATTTGACCTATTCAATTCCTCTACCTTGCTCTGGAGGCTCTGAACATTTAGATATATTTCGCCAAGCAGTTCCTCAATACTATGTTCGTGCTCATGTTCGTGATGGTGAGATTCTTCTATTTCTCTTTGTATTTCCTCTATATCTTGTTCATTTTTAGGAATTTTATCAATCCTAAATTTGCTCATTCTTGTTTTCCTCCTCTTCTACTTGTGTGTCAACATTGGCTACATTGCTCATATCGCTTTCCGTTATAATATAGTTTCCTACACCTAACCTAATATAATGCTTAAGAACTGTAGAGATCTTACCAGCAGCCCTTAATGGTATACACTCAGTCTCTACTTCCTCTTTGGTATCAGTAACCCCTACTACTTTAGCCATCTTCTTTTCTTCATCACAATACTCTACTTTTACCTCTTTTAATCTCCCTAGGAATACTAACGTTTCTAAATCTCGTCCTTTCATTACCGGCCTAACCATTTTATCTTCTCACTGAAATACCTATAATATCTTCAAATTTTAAACCCTTTTCAAATAAATAGGATTGCAAACCTTTCCGAATTTCCTCAATAATGCTAAATCCTTTCTCAATTAATACAGTACCTAAACCTACTAGTTTAGCACCAACCGCTAACATTCCAATAACGTCAGTCCAATCGTATACACCGCCAACTCCTATAATGTCAACTCCATACTCTTCATAAACGTCTCTTATTATCCTAAGAGCAACAGGGTAAAGGCACCTACCAGAAACTCCACCCGTACCGTAGTAGAGAATTGGCTTAAAAGTCTCTATATCAACAATTAATCCCCTTATAGTATTTATAAGAGTAAATCCATCCGCACCTTTTTCTAAAGCCCTTCCCGCAAGTTCAACAACGTTATCCCAAGGACCTAATTTAACAAATACCGGTAATCTGGTCACACTTTTGACGTTTTCGACTATATCCCCAATTAACGTAGATAATGATTCTCCATAACCTTTTCTGTTAGGACTACTCACGTTTATTTCTATTATCTTCGCCTTACTCTCAATAACTTTTACCACTTCTTTTATTTCATTTATGGAAGCACCACCAACGCTTACTATAAGGGGACATGAAACGTTTATTTCATTTATGGCTTTTGCACCTGGATTTCCTAAACCTATGGCGTTCATATAGATACCATCGTGAAGTTTTATGACTGTAGGAGGTTTATGAGGTCCTAAGGGATTAAGTGTCACTGTTTTCGTGGTAATTGCAGATGGCTTATATCTCTCACAAACTGTCGTTACATAATTTGGAACATCTGGTATAATTCCTGAAGCTATCGTTAAAGGATCGTTAAATGTAATATCTTTTATCTTAATCATTTATCTTCACCAAATGGATTTATTCCCTTCACTGGAAATACCTCTCCCTCTAAATTACTCGCCTTTCCTTGAACGATAGTCATGTAAACTGAAGCCTTTAGCGGAAATCCGTCTAGAGGAGTTTCAATAACCTTAGAGTATTTAGTCGAATATCTCCAATCGTTAAATTGTATTATGGTAAAATTTGCATAATTGTTTTCTTTAATCTCACCATAAGGAATATTCAATATTCTAGCTGGATTTGTAGAAATGAGTTCTACCGCTCTGTCAATACTAATTATACCTTTACTGACTAACGTTAAGATAAAAGGAACTGTAAACGAGACAGCAGCTATACCGGGTGGACATACCTCGTAAGGTTGCAGTTTTTCGAAACTTGCATGAGGAGCGTGATCACTTACAATTGTATCTACTTCACTTATAGCTTGTAATAACCAAAGCCTTTCATTTATATCTCTTATTGGTGGATTAGCCTTGGTTAAGCAATCCTTCTCACCATTAACTAATAGATGATGAGGTGTTATATCTACAGTAAAACCTAACTCTTTAGCAAATCTTACAGTACGTATATTAGTCGCATGAGTTATATGAACATTTTGATAGTCCTTTACATAATATAATGCTCCTATCTCGTACCATATGTTCAACCTTAGTTTTCTATTACTCTTTAATGCTAACGGAACTTCCGGGTGAAGAATTTTCAGTTTTCTAGACTTTAAAACCTCAAATGTCTCTTCCTTCTCTAGATCTTCGGGAAATATCTTGTAACCAGCTATAGGCAATTTATCAACTTTCTCAAGATCCTTAGTAACGCCAGAATAAACGAAGTAATCAACTCTAGAGTAATATTCAAACTCTTTTAACTTAGTAGTTATCGTCTCCACCGTGTTTACAAATGGTATAGTATTTGGCATATCTCCTATTAATGTAACCCCACCGTAAGAAGCTTCACTAGTCCCTGATACTACATCTTCTTTATATGACAATTTTAATCCTCTTATGTGAGTATGAAGATCTATTGCCCCAGGTAGTATTAATGTACCTTGTGGTAAATCAATATCTGGTTTACAAATCGATTTGATTTCCTTTATTCGTCTATCAAAATTTATACAAACTTCCTTAATCTCCTTATTTAAGTACGCTTTTCCCTTAATCCACAAGATCATCAAGCCTCATGAAAGGACCATCTATACAAGTTAATTTACCTTTTACTTCACATACTCCGCAAACTCCTAGATTACAATTCATCTTAACCCATCTATTGAAGACTAAGGTTTTCTTTCTAGGTACTTTTAATCCATATAAGAGTTGTAACGGCGCTGAAACTAAAATAAGATCAACATCCTCAATACTTCTAGGTTCATCATAATTTAATTTACAGTCTATACACTTTGCAAAGGTCTCTATCTTATTCTGATAAGCAATCTTTAAAGGATATAACAAGTCGTGGTAAAGTTTACCATATGCAATACCAACAATAGTTCTTACATTAGTAAAGTCTAGGGGTTTACCCAAAGGACCCTTTAAGATTACTCTTTTGCCTATTTCGTTAGCTAACTTTTCTGACTCAACATAAAGTTTAAGTTTGTTATTACCTTCATCATAGTCTCCAACACCTAATGGTATTTCAGCCTTACTAGGCAGTATTAGACTCACGTATTGGCCTGCTTTTGGTTTAACGTTAAAGTTGGCTATTTTTATTTCGTACACATTATCTATAATTTTCTTTTCAATAACTTCATAATATATCATAATATCTGCCTTATGACATCTTCTTCTGTAATATATATCTCACAATATTCACACTTTAGCTTAAGAGGTTTAATTGAAATTGTTGTAAATCTACTTTCAGCCTCAACGTCATTATTTGTTATACACTGTGGATTAGGACATTTTATTAATCCTCTAATCTGCTTTGGAACCTCTAAATGCCTTTTCTCTGTCACTACGTAATCTCTTATAATATTTATGGTAGCAGATGGAGCTATTAGTGTTATTAGGCTAGCTTCTTTCTCGTCAATCACCCTATCCTCAATTTTCACTATATCTTTCCTTCCTATTTTTTTACTTTCTACATTCATAACTAACGCTACTCTATAGCCTTCACTTCCTCTTATCCCTAGAATTCTCAATACTGCCAATGCTCTACCAGCTGGAATATGATCAATTACTGTACCTTTCCTTATTTTACTTACGATTAATTCATCCCTTTTTGAAGAGCTAATCATCTTTCCTTTCACCCAAAACCTCATAAAATAAAGCCATTCTAACTGGAACGGCTAATGATGCTTGATAGAAGTATTTAGCGTTTGTAGTTTTATCGACTTTCCTATCTATTTCGGTAACCCTAGGTAATGGATGCAATATAATTCCATCTTTCTTCATCATATTAACTAACTTGAGATCAACCACATAACTCTCCTTAACTTTCTCGTATTCTACTTCATCAACAAATCTTTCTTTTTGAATTCGAGTCACATATAACACGTCGATATCTTGTATCACGTCATAGGGATTTTCAGTTTCTATAACTGGATAGTTTAATCCATCTAAAATCTCTCTTCTTACCTTTAACTGAGAAGGAGAAATTAGAAATACCTTCTTTGGTTTGAATCTAGTTAATGCTCTTAGCAAACTGTTTACGGTCCTTGCGTATTTCAGATCCCCTAATAATCCGAAAGTTCTCCCATCTATTTCGCCAAACACCTTATAAATAGTATATAAATCTATGAGTGCTTGTGTGGGATGCTCGTGCTTTCCATCTCCGGCATTGATTATAGGTATATCACTTATCTCACTAGCAAATAACGCTGCTCCATCAAACTTATGTCTCATTACAATACAATTTGAGTAATTGTTCAACATCCTAATGGTATCAGCTAGATTTTCACCCTTAGCTATCGAAGTAGATTCTTCTGAGGCAAATCCTATTACATCAGCACCCAATTTTATTGCTGCGGTATGAAAGCTTTGAGCAGTTCTAGTACTTGGCTCAAAGAAAGCTAATGAAACTACTTTCCCTGATAGATAATTTAGTTTTTTCACATTAGAGAACTTGTCTGCAAGTTCGAATATTCGAAAATAGTCATCTCTGGTCAGGTCTAGGGAAGAAACTACGTGTCTTAATCTCACAAAGCCCTTATAACTGGTTATGATAGAAGTATATTTAAATTCTTTTTCACAGACTCTCTACGTATGAGTTTCGCAGAAGTATTACTCGAAAGGAAATTATTATTAATAGGAAGTTTCGTTTTAACGTCAGGTAAGGTTAGCCCGTATTACTTAGATTTAAGACCTTTACCAAATTATCCAGAATTTTACGATATAGTTAATCAAGCTATAAAGAAGGTAAAAGATATACCCCATGATATAATAGTAGGAATAGCTACCGGAGGAGTTCCCTTATCGTCTTTCATGGCTTGTAACCTTAGAGAGCCTATGGGATATATTAGGATAGAAAAGAAAGGCCATGGAACCAATCGTACATTAGAACTCGATGTAAAAGGAAAGAGAGTATTATTAGTAGACGATGTTGCAACTACTGGAGTATCCATAGAGAAAGCAACATTGGAGATTCTTAATGGTGGGGGTAAAGTTTCAGACGCATTAGTAATCATAGATAGACAAGAAGGGGCTTCACAAAGATTGGAAAAATTAGGAGTCAAATTACACTCTTTATTTAAAATTTCAGAAATTCTAGATGAATTATTGAAGAGTGATAAGCTTAAAGATAATGAAAAGAAATCAATTCTAGATTATTTGGTGAAGAATGTTGAAAAGTAGAGTAATATTAGCAATGGATAAACCTCTCTCATATCAGATTCTTAAAGAAATGGAAAATGAGTTATATGGGATAAAAATTGGTTTACCGTTGGTATTAGATCTAGGAGTACATAAAACTAGAGAGCTCCTAAATGATTTAAACGTTGAGGAAATTATCGTTGATTTTAAGCTTGCAGATATCGGATTCATAATGAAAAGCGTAGTTGAAAAATTGTCTTTCGCCAGCTCGTTCATAGCACATTCTTTTATAGGCGTTAAAGGATCTCTAGATGAATTAAAAAAATATCTTGATGCAAACTCCAAAAATCTATACCTAGTTGCAGTAATGTCACATGAAGGATGGAGTACGTTATTCACAGACTATATTAAGAACGTTATAAGAGAGATAAGCCCTAAAGGAATAGTGGTTGGGGGGACTAAATTGGATTCCATAACGGAGTATAGGAAAGACTTCGGAAAAATGACTATAATCTCTCCGGGTATGGGTAGCCAAGGTGGAAGTTATGGCGATGCAGTATGTGCTGGAGCAAATTATGAAATCATTGGAAGAAGTATCTATAATGCAGAGAATCCATTTGCAGCATTAAGAACTATAAATAAGATTATTGAGGATAAGGTGATGAATTGTAAAGGAGCAATTTTTAGGGAAAAATGAAGTTAGCGAAAAAATAGCCGATCTTTATAAACTAACAATAATAGGGGAAAATCTTCACGAGGAGTATAGTATAGTTCCAACAACAGATTTAACTTATATTTATATAGATAGAGACTACGAAATTGATATCAACGATGACTTAGTCAAAAAGGGCAAAAGCGTCTATGAATATTTTGCAATTTATGATGAAATATTAAGGATTTATATGGATTTCTTACGAAACCTCATGTTAAACTATGCAAGTAGAACTATCAATTCAGATGTGGAATTTACGAACATAGTACTTAGTGATGGATCATATATAATACTCGAGGGAGACGAGAGAAAAGTTTCTATACCATTTCCAAAGGGTATAGCTACTACACATACCCATCCGGGAATTTGCTTGTTTTCTCATAAGGATTTGGAAACAGCTGATCATTTATTTAGCATTGGTTATGCAGTAGTTTCAGTTATGAATACCAGATGCATTTCCTCTTTATATAGACGTGGTGTATATACATTAGATGATAAGCTAGTTTTAAAAAATTTAGTTAATAAGGTAAAAAAAGCAAAAAATTTAGAGGAATTGATGAATATATATAGAAACCTAACTTTTCCTAATTACTTAAAATTCGTTACCTATTCGATTTAGCTAACATATCTATTGTAGCCTCTGCTATATCAGCTAAATATCTTGCAACCCTCCTTAGAGATTCAACTACCATTGAAGTTGAAGTTATAATTTTTGGATTATCATTGCTTTTAATTGCTATTTCTTGTAATTCTCTTAATTTTTCAAATATTTCAGTATTTGAAATTAAATTATGTGCAACGTCTTTCTTTTCATTTAAAAACGCATTTATGGCCGACTTATAGCTTTCCAAAATCATAAGACCTAAATTAACTAGATCTTCTTTATTACTAAACTTACTTACATCCTCTGCTAGACTTGCTATTCTGTTTGCATGATCACCTACTCTTTCAATTGTTTTAGCTACTGAATATATATCGACAGTTTGTGTAAGATTATAGCCCTCAGAATCCAAGACGTTTATTGCTTTTACTGAAATGGTTAATTGCCTTGCAATATAGAAGAAAAACCTGTCTACCTCATCATCTCTTCCCGAGATTTCTTTAGCCAGCTCGATATCAGACTTACTTATGGCCTCTAAGGAATCTCTAAGCATATTGTATGATATTGTAAATGCTCTAGATATTGCCCTTTTAATTGATAACTCTTTTTCATCGACAAGAAATTGGATAGAAATCGTACTAACATCTTCTTCTATTACCTCAGCCCCTAATAATCTTTTCCTTACTATGTCCTTAATATAAGCCCTTGTAGAGCTAGACATCCTAGGGCATGTTATTGATACAGAAGAGAATCCAGCTATGTAATACGCTATAAATTCCCTAACGATGGCATCTGGAGAAACATTATCACAATGTATAATCTTCTTGATTTCTTTCTGATCTGTGGTATTCGCAGATTTGGGGACTATAAATAACTTCATATCAGTATCTTGATAAATCTCAACTTCGTCGCCAGCAGATAATGATAACGCTTTTATCCATTCCTTTGGTAAAGAGACTATATAGGTGGATCCTCCAGTTAACTGAATTTTCCTTGTTATTGATTTGCTCAACTTAAATCTATATAGATCTATGTATTAACTTGATAATAAGCTTCACTTTTTCTTTTTTCTACTATTTTCTCTGCATTCGCTAATACATTTCTTGCCTCTTCTTTTACATTAATCTTTATCTCTTTAGGTAGATCAACATTAACATAGAAATTACTATATATATCATCAAGTAATACTGAGATATCGGGCGTTAAATTAAAACTGTCTTTAAGCAACTTTATTGCTTCTACTACTGATGCAGCGCTAGTAACTATATTGCCTATATAGATAATAGTCTCAATTTTTATCTCAAGTATTTCTAAAACCACCTCTAGTGTCAGTAAATGGTCCATCACGTTCTCGAGAAGCTCAGACTCTCTAGCAACCATTTTCGATAAATGAGGAAATGAAGAAACATTTCTCATAAAGACATAATTATAAGTGCCTAACTTATTCTGCATTCTATTAATTATGCTTTGCACCTTATTTCTTGCAATTCTTACGTCTATTAGCAGCTCAGCTAAACTCTTTCCTCTCTTTTTCACGGAAATAGATATTAACTAGAAAGGTTTAAAAGGCAAAAGTTAAGTTAGCTTATTAGCTTTTTGTCCAAACTCCCTTTCTAATTCGTCTAAAACGTCCTTATACGTCTTATAAAAGGTTGTAAGTTTATATGGCAAACCATATCCATCAGCCTCCTTATATACTATATTGTTTTCCATTAGAACTTCTAAGTGATGTATAACAGTTTTATAATCAAGTTTCAACGTTGAGGCTATTTGGTTAGGATTTAGGGGCTTCTCTTCTAATGTTCTTACTATTTTCAGCCTAGTTATACCTCCCCTTGAAGTGAAAAAAAGGAACTTGAAAAACTTTTTAACTTGCTTTCGTTCCTTTTCACTCATTATACATTTAGAGATATAATTATAACTTGTTAAAATGTTTCATCACTATATGTACAAACAGAATCCTATAGTTTGTCAGCTGGATGGGCTTCTTTTCTCTGATGCAGATTTAACCCTAGACAATACATATTTCAAATCCAAATCGTTAATCAACTTAACGCACTCATCATTAATTGCAAGATATTCCAATTCTGTATATGCACGATATTTGGCATATATATCCCTTAATGTAAATTTCATGTCCAGATAATCTCTAATGAAATCTAAGTGCCCACATTTGACAATGATTTGTAATAATCCCAAATCTACTAATCTCCTCCTTCTATTTTTACCAATAATTATCACTCTTATTCCTATACTTATCTCATCAACATTTTTGAATTCTTCCGCATTTATCTCATTCTCATTTATTTCTATAATAGGTTCTTCACTTAGCAAATACCTCAGTATCACATCACTGAGTGTCACAAACTTTTATTGAACACAATAGATTAATTAAGTATATGCTAACATGGGAGGAGCTTAGAGAAAAGGCGCTCAGTAAGATATACCATGACAAAGAAATAGGTTACTTAGATCCAGATATTCTAGATTTTCTATTAGCTTTCTATAGAAATAGAAATGATGTATATACACAAAGTAGCTGTAG
Source organism: Sulfolobus islandicus Y.N.15.51 (assembly GCF_000022485.1). Classification (NCBI taxonomy): domain Archaea; kingdom Thermoproteati; phylum Thermoproteota; class Thermoprotei; order Sulfolobales; family Sulfolobaceae; genus Saccharolobus; species Saccharolobus islandicus. Next base: position 1,167,863 of record NC_012623.1, read on the forward strand.
CGGAAGAATAACCATTGTCGATGCTGAAATGCCTTGGGATAGAAAAAATTCAACTATTGTGTTTAAAAACCATTTGAGAATTACGGAACAAGATCTAGAGGGAGTTCTAAGGAAGGATCAAGTTAAAAGATTATGGTTAATAGTACAAGGGCCAATTATACACATTTACGTTAAAAACATTGAAACAGCTTGGGAAATCTTAAAAGTTGCTAGAGAAGCTGGATTCAAACATAGTGGGATTTTAGCTACAAATCAAAAGGGAGTCTTGGTAGAACTAAGAACCGGAATAAGAATGGTTCATCTCTTAAGAGAGACTAATACGGAAATGGTTGATAAGGAGAAAATAAAAACATTAGTAAATGTAAGTAACGAAGTGTTAGCAAGAGGGAAACAAAAGATGAATCTATTGAAAGACTTACTATCATCTAACTCCAATAATTCTATGGAGCTGGGGAAGGACTCTAAACTGAAGACCCCTATCTAACACAATTTGCACTATTTCATTTATTGCATTTATATAATCACTTCTATTCCCATCAGGTTGTAGGATAACTTTACGTGGGTTAATATTCTGAGATTCAACGAATTTAATGACCTCATCTATATCCTTGTTTGGATAAACTATAACAAACTTATAGTATGTAGCCCAATCGTCTGAGAAGTCGTATTTTAGTTTATGCCCAGAATTACTAAGCTTAGGAGAAACTGAAAATACATCAATAATCTTCCTTAATTCCTCTGAAGGCTTTATTGTACCGTTTGTTTCAATCACAATCTTATGCCCAATACTCTTAAGTTCCTTAGCAAGTGGCACTACGTTTTGGAGTAAAGGCTCTCCCCCAGTTATAGTGGTAGTTCTAATTTTCTTATCTATTTTTGCAATAATCTCATCTATGGTCATCTCAGTGCCAATTTCCCACGAGTACTTTGTATCACACCATACACATCTTAAATTGCACGTGGCGAGTCTAATGAAATTTGAAGGAGTCCCGATGACCTCCCCTTCACCTTGAACAGAGGTAAAGATTTCAATTACGCGATACTTCATTTGTACCACTACTCTTTATCAAGCTAAAAAGCTCTTCTTTTAACTTGTCTAAACCTATTCCCTTTTCAGCACTTATTTCATACCATTTACTTCCTTCTTTAGAAAGAAAATCTACAATCTTCTTATAATATTCATCGTCTTTCTCATCAATTTTATTGATAACAGGGATTATAACCTTTTTTAATAATTTTACTTCTCTAAATAATTCTATTTGACTTTCAACAGAAAGAATTGAGGAGATCGAGGAGTCAAACATGAATATGATTATACCGTTTAAATTTCTTATCGCATTAGTAGCCTTTCTCTCTATATTATTTCTCTCAATTTCTGGCCTATCTAAAATGCCTGGCGTATCTATAATCTGGATACGAAAATCATCTAAAATAACGTGGCCTACGTGAACTTCTTTTGTAGTAAAGGGATAACTGGCAATTTCTGGTTTAGCTGTGGAGATTTTTGAAACCAAAGTAGACTTGCCTACATTTGGAGGACCTGCAACTACAATAGTTGGCAATATAGGATCTATACCTTGAATTTTCTTTAACTCTTTGGCTACATCTATTACTTTATCTATGCATTCACTAGATTTTCTTAGTATGGAACTTACTCTTCCAAAAGCTTGCCGCATTATTCGATTAGCTTCATTTTCAGGGCTTTTCCTTATCTGGTTGATGTATTCTTTCAATATCTTCATAGATATTGCACTTGCTTTCTTAGTGACTGATAAACAAATTCTCAGTTTATCAATGTCAGTTACAATTCTAGTTGCCTCTAAATAAAAAGGATGTAATTCATCAATTCTAGGGAATTGCACTACAAAGTCATGGTATTTCTTAATTCTTTCATAATATTCTTTTAACCTTCTTATCTCCCTATCTCTAACTGTGGTACCACCTATCTTTGGCAGCCTTTTTAGCATAGTATCGATAGTGTAACTAGCCTTTGGTGGGATCTGTAACTTTTCAAATGGATTTAACATATCTTAGTTCCTGGAGGGACTTCTCCATCTACAGTTATTATCCTAGGTTTTATTCCTTTCGCTTCGTCCTCCTTACATCCGGCAGCTAATAACATACCTTGGCTCTCAAAACCTCTAATCACTCTAGGCTTTAAATTGACTATAATTATTATCCTCTTGTTTAATAACTCATCTGGAGTGTAATATTCTCCTAAGCCAGCAATTATTTGCCTTTGTTCTGAACCCAGGTCAACCATGAGTTTTAGGAGTCTTGTTCCTTCAATTCTTTCAGCTTGTCTTACAATTCCTACCCTAAGGTCTAATTTTGCAAAATCGTCTATTGTAATTTGACTGCTCATGAGCTTAAGCATAATTGAAGAATTATAAGGATTTTGATTTACATAATAAAGTAAAAGTTTATACTCGTTGTAAGCTAACTTTTTATATCGGCTATGTAAAATAGTCGTAATGGAAGTTAACAAGATTTCTGAGGGAAAGACCAAGATAGTTTATGATTTTGATAAAGATCATGTATTACTCAGGTTTAAAGACGATATAACCGCTGGTGATGGTCAAAAAAGGGATGTAATGGAGGGTAAGGGCGTTTTAAACGCTCAAACATCAGCATTCTTCTTTAGATTATTGGAAAGAAATGGTATAGAAACACATTACGTAGGGATGAAAGATGAAAGAACAATGATAGTAAAGAAATTAAAGATGATACCAGTAGAAGTTGTACTAAGAAACATCGCAACGGGCAGCATAGTCAAGCGATTACCAATAAAAGAGGGCGAGGTTTTCGAACCGCCAATAGTAGAATTTTTCTTAAAGGACGACTTGCGTCATGATCCTTTACTTAACTATTACCACATGGAACATCTTAAATTAATGAGTAGAAAGGAGGCTCAGTATATAGAAGACATAATGATGAAGACAAATGATGTATTATTCAATTTTATTAAAAATAAAGGCTTAATATTATATGACTTTAAGTTAGAATTTGGCCGTTTAGGCGATAAATTAGTGATAGGAGATGAAATATCACTAGATAGTATGAGGATTAGGGATCCTAATTCAAGAATATACGATAAGGATTTATATAGAAAAGGTTACGATTTGAAAACAGTAAAAGCCTCATATGAAGAATTTCTAAAAAGAATTGCCTCATGAGGTTCCCTTGTATGAAATACTATGTAGAATTGATAATAATCAATAAAGACTCCGTTAGAGACCCTGAAGGAGAAACAATACAAAGGTATGTTATTGAAAAATACGCAAACAACATAATCGAGACAAGAGTAGGAAAGTACATTCAGTTTAAAATTGAGGCTAATAATGAAGAAGATGCTAAGAATTTAATTGAGAAAATTGCACGTGAGGGAAGATTATACAATCCAATAGTTCATAAAATTTTCGCCAGAGTGAGAAAAGAATGATTGCAATAGTTAAGTTCCCTGGTACTACTTGTGAAGCTGATGTCTATAAGGCGTTAATGGAGGCCGGAGTCCCCACAGTGATAGTAAAATATAAGGAATTCGATCCAGATAAATATAATGGAGTAATTTTACCTGGAGGATTTAGCTTTGGGGATTATTTAAGAGCTGGAAGTATTGCAGCTAGTACAGAAACTATAAAGAAAGTTAAGCAAATGGCAGAAGAAGGAAAAATAGTAATTGGAATATGTAATGGGTTCCAAATCCTTGTTGAAAGCGGACTATTAAAAGGGGCCTTGTTACCAAATTTAAAATTAAGATTTATCTCGAAGTGGGTTTCCCTTAAGGTAATTAGAACCGATACAGTCCTAACTAAAGGACTAGACAAGAAAATAATAAGAATGCCCATAGCTCATGCAGAAGGTCGCTATTATGTAGATGATGTAGATTATGCAAAAACAAACATGGTTCTTCAATATTGTGATGAGAACGGGAATGTAAGTGAGGATACAAATCCCAACGGATCATTGCTTAATATAGCATCAATAGCCAATGAAGAAGGGAATGTAATAGGAATGATGCCACATCCGGAGAGGGCTTCCTTTAAACTGACCTCAGTTGATGGAACAGTGGATGGGTTAATTCTTTTGAGGAGGTTAGGAAAATGGGCTTAAATCTTCTCCCGATAGAAATGGACGACATTCGAAAAAGGTTAGATAGAGAACCTAATGAGATTGAGTGGAGGGTGATTGACGCTGTATGGTCAGAACATTGTTCTTATAAGTCATCTAAAATCTTCTTGAAGAGCTTTTCCATAGATAGCCCCAATGTCATAATGGGCATAAAAGACTGGCAAGATGCTGGAGCAGTGGACATAGGAGATGGATGGGCTATAGTAATAAAGGTTGAAAGCCATAACCATCCGTCCGCAATTGATCCATTTAATGGTGCCGCAACAGGTGTAGGAGGAATAATAAGGGACATTATCAGCAAGGGGGCTAAACCAATTGCACTCATGGACATGATAAGGGTTGGAAATCTAAAAATAAGGAAAAACGTATGGTTACTTAAGAACATAATTGCGGGAATTGCGGCATATGGAAATAGTATTGGAGTTCCAGTAGTTGGTGGAGAATTATCATTCGATGATACATATAATGATAATCCGCTAGTAGATGTAGCAGCAATTGGAATAGTTAGAAAAGATAAGATAAAACCAAGTATAGTAGATAAAGCAGGACTTAAATTAGTGTTAGCAGGACTTACTGGAATTGATGGTTTAGGTGGGGCTTCATTCGCGTCCAGAAAGTTAAGTGGTGAAGACGAAATTGGAGCAGTACAGATAGCTGATCCTTTCGCTGGGAAAATTATACTAGATGTAACATTAGAGATTGCTGATAAGGTAGAGGCTATTAAGGACTTAGGGGGCGGAGGGCTAGCAGTTGCTGTAACTGAGATGGCAAATGGACTTGGTGCTATAGTAGATATAGAGAAAATTCCGTTACGTGTAAAAAATATGGATCCTGCAGACGTAATCATATCTGAAACACAAGAGAGAATGTTATACGCAGTGGAGGAGAAAAACGTTGAGGAAGTATGTAAAGCTTTTGAAGAGTACGAATATCCTTGCAGTGTAATAGGTGAGATAACTAGTGAACCAATAATTAAGTTTAGATATTTTGGTAAAGATCTCGTTTCCCTGCCCACAAACGCGTTACTGGAGCCACCGAAGTTTTTATGGCCAATAAAAAACGTTAGGAAGAACGTTGAAGAGAAAAATGTTGATTTATCGTTAGAAAGCACAATATACACTGTATTATCACATCCAGATTTGGTAAGTAAAGAATGGGTTTATTCGCAGTTCGATTATGAAGTAAATACCTCAACAGTAGTCAAACCCGGTGATGCTAATGGCGCAGTAGTTTCGCTTCCTAACGGCAAGTTATTAGCGATAAAGGCCGATGGAAACCCTGACTTGTGCTCTGAGGATGCATATGAGTGTGGAAAAGGAATCGTGGCAGAGGCTTATAGAAATTTGGCTACAGTAGGAGCTAGAGGAATGGTTGCAGTTGACCATTTACAGTTTGGGGATCCAAAGAAGCCAGAAGTTTACTATACTTTCGTAGAAGCAATAAGAGGTATAGGGGAGGCTACTAGATTCTTTAACATACCTATTGTTGGCGGGAAAGTATCATTTTATAATGAAAATAGTCAAGGAAAACCAATAAAGCCAACACCTTTAATAGTAATGGCAGGGTTAGTTCAAGGTAAATTACTTAAAAATAGAGTGGAAGATAGTTCATACGTTGTATTACTGGGGTACACACGAAAAGAATTAGGAGGATCACTATTATCAAAGATATTTAAGGTTCCTAGCCAAGCTCCTAAAGTAAGGTTACAAGAGGATCTATTATCTTCTGAGGTAGTAATTGATGCTATAAATGAGGAGAAAATTACATTTGCGAAGGATATAAGTAGAGGTGGCCTAGCGGCTTCTCTTTTCAACATAATAGTTCATGGATACGGAGTAGAAATAAGTACTAAGAGTATTTTGAGCGATACTGACAATGTTGTAGAGAATTTATTCTCTGAAAGTAGTGGACGTTTCGTTATCTTAACTAATGAACCAGAATGGATAGTTGAAAAGAGCAGGAGTAAAGGTATTGTAGCATCTATAATAGGAAAAGTTAATAAAAAAACAAGTATATTAACCATTGACAATACAGATTATGATCTTAAAACTATAGTTAATAATTACTTTAATTTTCTTGAGGAGGTGATAGGTAATGGGTAACATACATGATAAATGTGGTATCTTTGCTGTATCTAGTCCTAAAGAAGTAAATATTCAACTACTAGTAGAGGGAATTAGACTACTTCAGCATAGAGGTCAAGAATCGGCAGGTATCGCATATGCTGAGAATGGGGAAATATTGACAATTAAGGGACTTGGACTTGTAGATGAAGTATTTAAGGAAAATCTTAATAAATTTATAAAAAATGGAATAGGTCATGTAAGATATTCAACAAGTGGAAAAAGCTCAATTGAAGAAGCACAACCTTTAGGTGACTCAAGCGTAGTTGTGACATTTAATGGGACTATAAGTAACTATTATCAATTTGGTTCATTTAAAGTAGATACTGAATTTATATATAGGTTCTTTAAGCAAAAATTAACCTTTCACTCTATTCCCGATACCGTAAAGGAATTTATGAAAGTTGTTGATGGTGGATACTCTGTAGCTATTCTTTTGAATGATGAAGAGATTGTGATATTTAGAGATCCTAGAGGATTTCATCCAGTTGTATTAGGATTTTTAGAAGGATCATTAGTAGTTTCCTCGGAGGATTCCGTTATTAGACAGCTAGGTGGGAGCGTTTTGAAACACATTCTACCAGGGGAGGTGATAACAATGAAAAATGGCAAAATATTATATGACAAAGTGATCTATGAAGAGGAGAAGAATTATGCTACTTGTTCCTTCGAATATATATACTTTGCAAGACCGGATTCTAATATAGATGGACATTCAGTCTACTCAGCTAGGATAAGGTTAGGTGAGTTATTGGCAGAGAAACATCCAGCTAATGGAGATATTGTAGTTCCAGTGCCGGACTCATCAAGACCGATAGCGTTGGGCTTTTCTAGAAAAAGTCGTATACCTCTGGAGGAACCTCTAGTTAGAACAATTTCCTCCGTAAGATCATTCATAATGCCAACTCAAGATAAGAGAAATGAGGTATTAGAAGAGAAATTTGGAGTGGTTGTTGATGCGGTAAGGGATAAAAGAATAGTTTTGATAGACGACTCAATAGTTAGGGGAAATACTATGAAGAGAATAATAAGTATGCTACGTAATGCTGGTGCCAAAGAGATTCATGTACGTATAGGATCACCCATGATAAAATACCCTTGCTATATGGGAATAGACTTTCCTAAAAGAGAAGAGTTAATTGCCCATAATAAATCTGAAAGAGAAATAGGAAATGAGTTGAATGCAGATTCTATTGAATTTCTAAGTGTTGAAGAGATGGTACAAGCAATAGGTAGAAGGGATTTATGCAACGCGTGTTTTTCTGGGGTTTATCCTCTCAAATTTAAATATAATTCGACAGAGTTAGAAAGAGTATTTGGGAAGTGATATTAATGGCTGGAATACTAGGTATATTGGCATTCGATGACGTATGGAACGTATCTAGGTTTTTATATTATGGCCTAATAGGCTTACAACATAGAGGATACTCTAGAAGTGGAATAGCAATATTAAACAAGCAGAGAAATATATTTACTAAATTAGAGAACGTAGCACCTGAGGATCTTGAAATTAAAGACCTAAACGGATGGGCTGGAATAGGTTATGCTGGAATCAGAAATAAATATCCAATGACATTAGATAACGGCGCCATAGTCGTTGATGGAATAATAGATGATACAAATATTCTTAACCGGGTCATAAAGGAGCCAGAAAAGACAATAGATGAGATTAAAAAACCAATCTCGTTCATAGCGATAAGTAAAGAAGGCCAGTTAATAGCCTATAGAGATGAATTAGGACTTAAGCCACTTAGCATAGGTGGATTTGGATTTGATTTAGCGGTTATTTCCTCTGAGCCAACATCAATGCTTGTAATAGGAGCTGAGTTCAAAAGGGAAATTAATCCAGGAGAGTTGGTAATTGTTGACAAATACCATATTGAATCAAAACAAGTAAGGATGTCTAGAAAATCATATTGCACTATAGAGTACGTATACCAAGCGAGAATAGACAGTATAGTCAACGAAAAAGATATCTATGACTTAAGAGTGAAAATAGGGGAAGAGTTAGCTTTAGAATACCCAATAAGGACTGACTCAGTTATAGGAGTTCCAGAGACCGCATTACCTTTCGCAATAGGTTACTCTAGGAAATTAAACATACCACTAGACTTGGGTTTTACTAGAACTGGAAGTCCAATAAGGACAATGTTATCATCTGATGCTTTCCTAAAGGTGGTTGGGGTTCAACTTAAACTAAACCCAATAAAAAGTGCGGTAAAAGGAAAGAGAATAATTCTTATAGATGATTCAATGGTTACAGGAACTACACTTAAAAATACCATATTTAACTTGAGAAAACTGGGTGCAAAGGAAATCCATGTACTAATAGGAAGTCCTAAATTAATCTCGCAATGTCCATATGGGGTTGAGGTTCCTGAGGAAAAGGAATTAATCTCAGCTAATCTCGATGATGAAAAAATAGCTAGAGTTTTAGGTGCAGATTCTATACATTGGTTGAGTTTAGAAGGTCTATTCAGAGTTATTGGACATAGGAACCTCTGCTTAGGGTGTATGACTAAAAAATACCCATGGTGAGAAAAATGAAAGTATTATTAGTCGGGGATGGAGCAAGAGAAAACGTCCTAGCTCATTCACTAGAAAAATCCACTAAAGGTTACAAGGTCTACGGGCTGTCGACATACATTAATCCTGGAATTAATTCAGTAGTGAAAGCAACTGGTGGAGAGTATTTTATAGGTAACACAAACCAACCAGAAATTGTTAAGGAAGTAATTAAGAAAGTAAACCCAGATTTTGGAGTAGTTGGGCCAGAGGACCCATTATTCCGTGGAATTGCAGACGTTCTTAGACAAGAGGGAATACCAGTATTTGGAGCTAGTAAAAAGTGCGCTAGAATAGAGGAATCCAAAGCATGGGCAAGAGAGTTAATGTGGAAGTATTCTATTCCGGGGAGGTTAAGGTATAAGGTATTTTATACAATAGAAGACGCCGCAAAGTTCATATTAGAATATGGAGGTTCTGTTGCAGTTAAACCCGCTGGCCAAGCTGGAGGAAAAGGTGTTAAGGTAATAGCTGACTTAGAGGCTTACTTAACACAAGATAAAAGAGAGGCACTGACAAAAAGCGTAAACGATATAGGGAGTCTATACAATAAGGAAGGTGAGCCAAGAATTATAATAGAGGAGAAAGTGGATGGACCAGAATATACACTTCATGTTTTAACTGACGGAAAAACAACTATTCCTCTACCTTTGGCTCAAGATTATAAGAACGCATATCAGGATGGGATAGGCCCTGAGACTGGAGGGATGGGGTCAATTTCTGGACCTACTGAATTACTCCCATTTATCAATAACGAGGAGTACCAAACAACTTATGACATAGTTAAAAGGACTATAGATGCAATATATAAAGAGACTGGAGAGAATTACGTAGGAGTCATAGCAGGGCAAATGATGTTAACTGAACTTTGGGGGCCTACGGTAATTGAATATTACTCAAGATTCGGTGATCCAGAGGCTTCGGCCATAATTCCAAGAATAGAGTCTGATTTTGGAGAAATAATTGAGTTTACTGCTACTGGACATTTGAGTAAAGCTCGTATAAAATTAAATGACCAACCTTCTATAGTAAAAGCTGTTGCTACTTTAGGATATCCTATCTCGAAACAAATGGCATCTGGACGTAAGATTGTTTTGGATTTAGATAAGATGAAAGAGCATGGATGTATGGTATTTTTTGGATCTGTGGCGTTAGAGGGAATGCAGCTTATAACCAAAGGCTCCAGAGCTTTAGAAATAGTTGCAATAGGAGATTTCAGAGAAGCTTCTGAGAATTTGGATAAGTGTATTCAATACGTTAGTAGCGATACTAAATTAATATATAGAACTGACATTGGAAGGACAGTTGAATATCAGATCGAGAAGGCTGAAATTATAAGATATTCTTATAAAAATAGAGAAAAAAGAGGAATTCTTGGAGTTTCTGCAGATTGGTCTCCCAATGGTGGGTTGTGGTGAGTGAAGAATATAAGAAAGCAGGAGTTGATTTGGAAAGATTACGTAATTATCATAATGCAATTTCTCAAATAATCTCGTCTACTTATAAAAATACTATTGTAGGAGCAGGGCATTATTCTGGAGTAATTAAGATAGGTAATCTTAACATAGCAATGCATACTGATGGTGTAGGAACAAAGACTTCACTAGCCTTACAAACTGGAATAATAAAACCTGTAGGAATAGACTGCGTTGCTATGAATGTTAATGACCTCATATGCGTTGGAGCAAAGCCAGTTGCCTTAGTAGATTATATTGCCTTAGAAAAGCCTATGGATAATGTGATAAATGAGATTATTAATGGTATTGTTCAAGGTGCCAAAGATGCTGATGTTGAAGTTATTGGGGGAGAGACCGCTATTATGCCAGATGTGATTAGAGGATTTGATCTTTCTTGTACTGCGATAGGAGTTGTAGATAATCTAAAAACTGGAGTTGACATAAAGCCTGGAGACTACATATTGGGATTAGAGAGCAATGGCATACATTCTAATGGGTACTCCTTAGTTAGGAAATTAATAGAAGAAGGTAAGATTTCACTTGATGAGTATAAAAGGGAATTATTAAAACCAACTAGAATTTATGCCAAACAAGTTTTGGAAGTTATGAATATGATAAAGGGAGCAGCACATATAACTGGCGGTGCATTTACTAAGCTTAAAAGGCTTACTAGTTATAAGATTGTCTTAAATATGCCTGAACCCCCAGAGATTTTTAAAATTATCGAAAAAGCAGGAGTGCCTCATGAGGAAATGTATAAAGTTTTCAATATGGGCATAGGTATTGTCTTATTTATTTCAGAAGAATTAATGAAAGAAGTAAAAACAAAACTAGAAAGATATGGAACTGTATATGAACTTGGCAGAGTATATAATGGAAATGGGATCACTATAAAGACTTATAAGAACGAGATTCTCAGAGTATAGAATTATGTATATACCTTTTAAACTCTAAAGAATATAGAGGGTTCCAGTGGCCTCTATATGAAACAAACTGATATAAAGTCTTTAGTAAATTACGTAGCTTTAAAGATACTAGGTGGAAGCGACTATCTATTAGAAGCATTAGAAGAATACTTAGTTAAGGGAGAAGGACCAGCTACAGTAGCCTATAAATATAATATTTCAAAACATCAACTCCGCGGCTATGCCCAAAGAATTATTGAGAAGAGCGGAAGTGAAGGAAAAGCTAAGAAACTCGTGCCAATACTTAAAGCCATTTCAGAGGGAATTACACCAATAGTCAAAAAGGAAAACGACGGATCATACGAGTGCTCATTATGTAATATTATTGTGGCTAAAGAAGATAGTGAAGAGCATATTAGGAAGTACCATAAAGAGATTCTCAATGAAAATATTAATATCATGATGCAAAGATTAGAGAAAATAAAGAAAGACATACAACAAAATAAAGCCGTAATATTTACTTCTGTAAGTTAATGATTTTTTACGTAATATTCAACTTCTTTTTAACTGTTTCCTATTGGGAGTCACCACTTAGGTTTTTAAAAACTGACAACATTCTATTATATATGCGAAAAGTAGTAAGTGTAAGACTAAAGGAAGATGTACTGAGAGATATTGATATATATACTAGAAAACTTGGCCTAAATAGTAGAACTGAGTTCATAAAGCAAGCAATTGAATTCTATATAAAGAGTAAGAGCTAAAGGAAACCTTTAACATGCTATTCATCAAGAATCCCTTATTTTCATGATATCAATTGTTTTTAAGCTACTTCTTTACCCTTTTTGTGAAATGAAAATAGTCCTTGCATACTCTGGTGGACTTGATACCACAGTATCGATTAGATGGCTAAAGGAAACCTTTAAGGCCGAAGTTATAACAGTTACTGTAGATGTTGGCCAAAAAGATGATTTCAAGAAGATAGAAGAGAGAGCGTACATAGCAGGTGCCTCAAAGCACTACACAATAGACGCCATTAAGGAATTCGCCAACAATTATATATCGTATGCGATAAAATTAAACGGACTATATGAGGGAGTATATCCATTGTCCACAGCATTAGCAAGACCATTAATAGCAGAAAAAGTAGTTGAAGTGGCAAAAAAGGAGAAAGCAGATGCAGTAGCTCATGGTTCTACATCCAAAGGAAATGACCAAGTTAGATTTGACCTTACAGTCAAGGCATTATACCCGGACGTCAAGATAATAGCACCAGCTAGAATATGGAGCATGACTAGAGAAGATGAGATAAAGTATGCCAAAGAGAAAGGTATACCTATCAAGGTTGAAAGCAGCAAATACAGCATAGATGAGAATCTTTGGGGAAGAAGTATAGAAGGAGATATAATCTCCGATCCTTCTGTTGAGGTCACCGAAGATGCCTTTGAATGGACCAAACAGATCGCTAACAATAAGGAAATAATCTCTATAGAATTTAGTAATGGCGTTCCAACAGCCGTAGATGGAGAACAAATGGAATTACATAAGTTAATAGGTTTACTAAACTTAAAGTTTGGTAACCACGGATTCGGCAGAGTGGAGCATATAGAAAATAGGGTTGTTGGATTTAAGTCTAGAGAGGTATATGAAGTACCTGCAGCTCTAGGTCTAATTTACTCGCATATTGATTTAGAAAAGACCATTTATACTCCTACTGAATTAAGATTCAAAAAATACGTAGATCAGTTATGGTCTGATTTAGTATATCAAGGTTTATGGTTTGAACCACTTAGGGAGACATTACATAAAATTGCTGACGAAATGAATAAATGGATTGCTGGAGAAGTCAGAGTAGAAGTCAATAATGGTTCGTTCAGAATATTAGGTAGAAAATCGGATTACTCTCCATATTCTGAAAAACTTGCTAGTTATAATAAAGGATGGTATCCGAGCGACGAAATGGCTAGGGGATTTATAGAGATATGGGGAATGCACTCACTAATAGCGAGAAGAGTAAGGGGACTGTGATGCTATATAGAAAATGGGGATCCGAAAAAGATGAAGTAGTTAACTATACCTCATCCATAGATAGCGACAAAGAGATCATGGAAGAAGTAAAATTGACTATGAAGGCACATATAATAAGCCTTTATTTGAGTGGATATATAAAGAAGGAAACCACTAAAAAGATCCTTGCTGCATTAAACGAGTTTAAAGAAATTAGCCAAGGGTATGAGGACGTCCATGAAGCGTTAGAGGATTTCTTGTTAAAGAATGTAGGAGAAGAGGCTGGATGGATCGGATTAGGTAGAAGTAGAAATGATCACGTTGCTACAGCTTTAAGACTGAAACTAAGAAATAAGTTAATAGAACTTCTAACTGAGATTAATAGCCTAAGGAAAACATTATTAGATAAAGCGAAAGAGCACATTACAACAATATTTCCCTCGTATACACATTTGCAATTAGCGCAACCCACAACCTTTGCTCACTACTTAACCTATATCGAGGAGGAGTTAGCTTCAAGATGGGAAATAATATTTTTCACATTAAAACTAGTTAATAGATCGCCATTAGGCTCTGGGGCAATAGTGGGGACAAACGTTAAGATTGATAGAGAAAAGGAAGCAGAACTATTAGGATTTGATGATATAGTATATAATACATTGTCCGCTACGTCATCGAGAGCAGATATTATTACTACAATCTCAGAACTAACTGTTTTGATGGTAGTATTAAGCAGAATAGCTGAGGACTTAATTTTCTTTTCATCAAATAAATTACTTAAATTGCCAGATTCTCATGTTAGTACAAGCAGTTTAATGCCACAAAAAAGAAATCCAGTCACAATGGAGATACTGCGAGCAAAAGTATCAGAGTCTATAGGCATATTAACTAGTTTACTTTCTATTTACAAGGGTTTACCTACCGGTTATAACCTTGATTTACAAGAAATGAACAAATATTATTGGCTTGCAGTAAATTATACAATTTCTTCAATTAGGGTTTTAGAGTCACTCTTTAGCCAAATACAAATAAATAAAGTAAACATTGACGAATCTAGCTTAGCCACTGATGACGCAGAACTACTTTCCATAAATAAGAAAGTACCTTATAGATCAGCCTACTTTGAGATAGCTAAAAAAGTTAGGGAGGGTTCTTATAAGTCAACTTTAAAAATAGAGGATTCAATTAATATGAAGGCAGTAATCGGGTCTCCTAATTTTGATTTAATAACTAATTTGATAAAAAGTAGAAAAACCAAATTGGAAGAAGATGAAAAAGAAATTGAGGTATATAAATTAAAAATTATTTCAAAGGTGGGAGAATTACAGGTGATCGAAAATGGAATTGAGGAATGAAAAGGGTTATCTATATCTAGAAGATGGAACATTTATTGAAGGATATGGTTTTGGGGCTAAAGGAATTAAGGTAGGAGAAGTGGTATTTACAACTTCTATGAATGGATACGTGGAGAGTTTAACAGATCCTTCGTATAAGGGTCAAATATTAATTATTACGCATCCATTAGTTGGAAACTATGGTGTGCCAGAAAAGAAGTATGAGCAAGGTATTCTAACCAATTTCGAGTCAGAAAGAATCCAAGTTGAAGGCTTAATAGTTGCTGAACATACATATCCTATTAAGTGGAACTCTTCTTTGACATTAGATGAGTGGCTGAAATCAGAGAACATACCTGGAGTTTTTGATGTTGACACAAGAATGCTTGTAAAAAAGATTAGAACTTATGGTACAACAATGGGAATTATAGCTTCTGGTTTAGAAATAGAGGATCCTAGAAAATATCTAGAAAAAAGATACGATGAAATAGATTTTACACAATTAACATCACCTAAGTCGCCAATCTTTCATCCAAATACTGGAGATATGATCGTAGTGGTAGATTGTGGAATAAAACATGGAATTTTATACGGGCTGTATAAGAGAGGATTCTCAATTGTTAGAGTACCTTGTAACTTTAATGCTAGTAAGATAATTGAGTTTAATCCTAAGGGAGTTGTATTTAGCAATGGTCCTGGTAATCCCAATTTACTGGAAAATCAAATCAAAACGTTCTCTGAATTAGTAGAGTATAGGATTCCAATCTTAGGTATTTGTCTAGGACATCAAATAGCAACTCTAGCATTAGGAGGTAAGATTAAGAAAATGAAGTTTGGACATAGAGCAATAAATAAACCAGTAATTGAGAACAATACCAATAAATGTTATATATCCACTCACAATCATGGGTATGGTATAATATCTAAAAACGATATTCCGCCTAATACTAAAATCTGGTTCTATAATCCAGACGACTATACAATAGAAGGTTTAATCCATGAAAAATTACCAATAATTACTACACAATTTCACCCTGAAGCTAGACCGGGTCCTTGGGATACAACTTGGATATTTGATAAATTTGGAAATATGGTGAGTGTGAAATGAAGGAGACTCCAAAAAAAGTATTGGTTATTGGATCTGGACCCATAAAGATAGCTGAAGCTGCAGAATTCGATTATAGTGGAAGTCAAGCGTTAAAGGCATTAAAGGAGGAAGGTATAGAGACCGTATTAGTAAATTCTAACGTGGCAACAGTACAGACTAGCAAGAAATTTGCTGACAAGTTATATATGTTACCAGTAGTCTGGTGGGCAGTAGAGAAGGTTATAGAGAAGGAGAGACCAGATGGTATAATGATAGGATTTGGAGGACAAACAGCATTGAACGTTAGTGTAGATTTACATAAAAAAGGAGTATTACAGAAGTACGGTGTAAAGGTATTGGGAACGCAAATTGATGGAATAGAGAAAGCTCTAAGCAGAGAAAAGTTTAGAGAAACGATGATAGAGAATAATTTACCGGTACCTCCAAGTTTATCCGCAAGGAGTGAAGAAGAGGCAATAAAGAACGCAAAAATCGTAGGGTATCCAGTGATGGTAAGAGTAAGCTTCAACTTAGGTGGAAGAGGTTCTATGGTAGCATGGACTGAAGAAGATCTGAAGAAAAACATAAGGAGAGCGCTATCTCAAAGTTACATAGGAGAAGTTCTAATTGAGAAATATCTTTACCATTGGATAGAATTGGAATACGAGGTAATGAGAGACAAGAAGGGAAACTCCTCTGTAATAGCGTGTATTGAAAATTTAGATCCGATGGGAGTTCACACTGGAGAGTCTACAGTAGTTGCCCCCTGTCAGACTTTAGATAATCTTGAATATCAAAATATGAGAACCTACACAATAGAAGTTGCAAGGTCCATTAACCTAATCGGGGAGTGCAATGTACAATTTGCGCTTAACCCCAGAGGCTATGAATACTATATTATAGAAACTAATCCAAGAATGTCTAGATCAAGTGCTTTAGCTAGTAAGGCTACTGGTTATCCGCTAGCATACGTTTCAGCTAAACTAGCATTAGGATATGAACTACATGAAGTTATAAATAAGGTATCTGGAAGAACTTGTGCGTGTTTTGAGCCAAGTTTAGACTATATAGTAACTAAAATTCCCAGATGGGATTTAAGCAAGTTTGAGAACGTTGATCAATCGCTAGCAACTGAGATGATGAGCGTGGGGGAGGTTATGAGTATAGGAAGATCCTTTGAGGAAAGTTTACAGAAAGCTGTAAGAATGTTGGATATTGGCGAGCCAGGGGTCGTAGGTGGAAAGATATATGAAGCTAAGATGAGTAAAGTGGAAGCATTAAAGTATCTCAAAGAAAGAAGACCATACTGGTTCCTATACGTTGCTAAAGCCTTCAAAGAGGGAGCAACAATTGATGAAGTGTACGAGGTTACCGGAATTAGTAAATTCTTTTTAAATAAGATCAAAGGATTAGTGGATTTCTATGAAACACTTAAAATATTGAAAGAAATCGATGAGGAAACATTAAAACTAGCTAAGAAATTAGGATTTAGCGATGAGCAGATATCTAAAGCGTTAAATAAATCTACTCAGTACGTTAGAAAAATTAGAGACCAATCAAACATAATACCGGTAGTAAAACTTATAGACACATTAGCTGGAGAATGGCCTTCAGTTACTAATTACATGTATTTAACATACAATGGTACTGAGGACGATCTAGAATTCTCACAAGGAAATAAATTATTAATAGTTGGTGCAGGAGGTTTTAGAATAGGAGTTTCAGTTGAGTTCGATTGGAGTGTTGTATCTCTAATGGAGGCAGCGTCAAAGTACTTTGACGAAGTGGCGGTACTTAACTATAATCCAGAAACCGTTTCAACTGATTGGGATATTGCGAGGAAGCTTTACTTTGATGAAATTAACGTGGAAAGAGTATTGGATTTAATTAAGAAGGAGAAGTTTAGATATGTTGCCACGTTTTCTGGAGGACAAATAGGCAATTCGATAGCTAAAGAGTTAGAGGAAAATGGAGTGAGGTTATTAGGAACATCGGGTAGTAGCGTGGATATTGCAGAAAATAGGGAAAAGTTCTCAAAACTATTAGATAAGTTGGGTATATCACAGCCTAATTGGGTATCCGCGACTTCATTAGAGGAAATCAAGAAATTTGTTAATGAAGTAGGATTTCCAGTTCTTGTAAGACCAAGTTACGTTTTAAGCGGATCGTCAATGAAAATAGCTTACTCAGAAGAGGAGCTTTACGAGTATGTAAGAAGAGCTACTGAAATTTCTCCTAAATATCCAGTAGTAATCTCAAAGTACATTGAAAACGCGATAGAAGCAGAAGTTGATGGGGTTTCTGATGGAAATAGGGTATTAGGAATAACATTAGAGCATGTAGAAGAGGCTGGAGTCCACAGTGGAGATGCAACAATGTCAATTCCTTTTAGAAAATTATCTGAAAATAGTGTAAATAAGATGAGGGAAAATGTGTTAAGTCTAGCTAGAGAACTAAATATAAAAGGGCCGTTCAACGTTCAATTTGTAGTAAAGGATAATACCCCACATATAATTGAATTAAACCTTAGAGCAAGTAGATCAATGCCGTTTAGTAGTAAAGCGAAAGGTATTAATCTAATAAATGAGGCCATGAAAGCCATATTTAATGGGTTAGATTTCTCTGAGGACTATTATGAACCTCCATCTAAGTATTGGGCAGTGAAGAGTCCTCAATTTTCATGGTCTCAGTTAAGAGGGACTTATCCATTTCTGGGGCCAGAGATGAAAAGTACTGGAGAAGCTGCATCATTCGGAGTAACATTTTATGACGCATTACTAAAGAGTTGGCTTTCATCGATACCCAATAGGATACCAAATAAAAACGGAATAGCACTAGTTTATGGTGATAAAAATTTAGATTACTTAAAGGATACTGCAGTTAATTTAGTCAAATTTGGACTAACAGTCTATAGCATCTCTGAGCTTCCATTACAAGGCATTGAAACAATAGACAAAACGAAGGCAGAAGAGCTAGTAAGGGCTAAGAAGGTAGAGACAGTAGTGACAGATGGGTATCTGAAGAAATTTGATTATAACATTAGAAGGACAGCTGTTGATTACAATATTCCGGTAATTCTCAACGGTAGATTAGGTTATGAGGTAAGTAAGGCTTTCTTGGATTACGACTCACTTACCTTTTTTGAAATATCTGAGTATGGAGGAGGAATATAATTGAAGGTAGCCTTAGTAGTAGATATAATTAGACAAGAGGAGAAGTTAATAATAAAGGCATTAAATGAAAGGCAAATAGACTATGACGTAATTAATGTAGGTCAAGAACCTATTCCGTTTAATAAAGCACTTAGCAAGTATGATGTTGGAATAATTAGACCAGTGAGCATGTATAGGGCTCTTTATTCATCTGCGATCCTAGAGGCCGCTGGTGTGCATACGATAAATTCAACAGACGCCATCAGCACTTGCGGAGATAAGATACTAACATACTCCAAACTATTTAGGAATGGGATTCCAATACCGGACTCAATTATAGCAGCGTCTCCAGATGCAGCTATGAAAGCATATGAACAGATGGGATTCCCAGTAATAGATAAACCGCCTATTGGGAGTTGGGGGAGAATGGTATCTTTAATAAGAGATGTTTATGAAGGAAAAACAATTATAGAGCATAGAGAAATGCTTAACAATTCAGCGCTGAAAGTACACATAATTCAAGAATATATCAAATACAGAGAAAGAGATATACGATGTATAGTAATAGGAGATGAGCTATTAGGATGCTATGCAAGAAATATTCCGCCTAACGAGTGGAGAGCTAATGTTGCATTAGGAGGAAATCCTACACCTATTCAATTAGATGATAAGATAAGAGAATTGGCTGTAAAGTCTGTAAAGTTAGTAAAAGGTGAATTCGTGTCCATAGATATATTAGAGCACAAATCGAAGGGATATGTTATAAACGAGCTAAATGACGTTCCAGAATTCAAAGGATTTATGTTAGCAACTGGTATCAATGTTGCCGAAAAGTTAGTAGATCATATTATTAGGACCTACCGAGTTTAGCGAGAAAAATATCGTGATTAGTCTCCTCTAATAGTCTTCTTATAACATCAATCTTTTGTCTTAGTCCAGGGACTAGGGATTTAGGATACTCGAAACTCCATAGTAATTCGTATAACTCTTCCATCATCTCATATGTTTTTTCAGCTTCACCTATTTCATTTTTCTTGAGCAATTCTAATACTCTTCTTCTCATCTCACCTATCGCATCTGCTATTCCACTTATATAATATATGTCTGGAATACCGAGTTCTTTAGAAAGTTTTAAGTCTACATCAAAATACAAGGAGATCACTATGGAAGCCTCAGCAAGTTCTTGATATGCAGTACCTATGTCACCATATAATAGTTCAGGAAAGTTATCTATAATCTTTTGAATTTCAGATGCCTTAGAGATTGCAACTTGATACTTTCTTAATGCCTCTTCCTTTTTACCCTTATGAGATAATGAGATTGTATCGCCACAATATCTTATTAATTCTCTAGCCAATAGCAATACTCTTTCTCTATTCTCAAATCTTTCTTGAAGCGTGTGACTAATTGAGTCAAGATAACCTTTAATTTTCTGAACAAGCATAATAACTTCAATCATATTCTCACTTTTAACTCTATCCATTAGGAGAAACTTACTTATACTTCTTAAACATGTTTATACATATGAAATCCATTAATAAGGTGGCCGTAGTAGGAGCAGGTATAATAGGCGTAGGTTGGACAACCCTTTTACTAACGAAAGGTTATAAAGTAAATTTGTATACAGAAAAGAAGGAGACCTTAGAAAAGGGTTTAGCCAAAGTATCAGCCTATTTAGTTAACTTGAAAAATCTAAGAATGATAGATGGAGAACCAATAGACTATCAAAGAAATCTAACTGGAACTACGAAAATTGATGAGGCGATTCAAAATGTTGAATTTGTAATAGAAGCTATAATTGAGGATTATAGTGCTAAGAAGAATCTATTCAATTATCTTGACAGTCAATTACCTCGAGACATAATAATTGCAAGTAGTACGTCTGGTTTATTAATGACGGAAATACAAAAAGCCATGACGAGATATCCAGATAGAGGAGTGATCGCTCATCCATGGAATCCTCCACATCTGTTACCCTTAGTTGAGATAGTACCGGGCGATAAAACATCAAAGTATACATTAGATGTTACCAAAGACTTCATGGAAAAATTAGATAGGGTAGTAGTTGTACTAAAGAAGGAAGTTCCAGGATTTATAGGAAATAGATTGGCCTTTGCCTTATTTAGAGAAGCAGTAAATTTAATTGATGAAGGAGTTGCTACAGTCGAAGATATAGATAAAGTAATGACGGCTGCCATAGGTCTAAGATGGGCATTTATGGGACCATTCTTAACTTATCATTTAGGCGGAGGAGAAGGAGGGATTGAATACTTCTTTAGTAAAGGATTCGGATATGGTGCAAATGAGTGGATGTATACTCTAGCAAAGTGGGACAAGTTCCCTTATACTGCAGTTAAGAAAATTGTGGATCAAATGAAAGAATATGAATTTATAAAAGGAAAGAATTTTCAAGATTTATCGAGATGGAGAGATGAGACCTTAGTAAGAGTCTATAAAGCAGTATTTGGGGAAAAAAGGTAATCACAATTAATACTTTTTCTTCACTTTATGAGTCTGGAGATAGTGTCGTCATTAAGCTATTTATATTTGTATAACGAGTATTACTTATGGGTAGGAAGGCTGTAGTTAGGCAAGACGTTTCTTGCCCCTCTTGTGGTTCTCATCATGTTGTTAAGTGCGGTAGGCCTTTGGGTAGGCAGAGGTATTTGTGTAGGGATTGCGGTAAGTACTTCTTGGGTGACGCTACTTACCATTCCAAGAAGTTGAGGGAGGAGGCTTTAAAAATGTATGCTAATGGTATGAGTATGAGGGCCATATCCAGGGTGCTTAACGTACCTCTAGGTACTGTGTTCACTTGGATTAAGCGTTATGGTGGGCAGAAGTACGAGAAGCTTGTTAAGTTGTGGGGGAAGACTAAGGATTTGGTTAAGGGTAGTGTTGTTACTAAGGTTGTGGATGAGATGTGGGCTTACTTGTACAAGAACACTAGAACATTCTATAAATGGATTTTTACTTGTTATGTGTACACGAGGTTGGGAGTTTATCTCATTTACTCTGTGGGGGATAGGAATGAGAGTACTTTCCGTGGAGTCAAAAAGTATTTGTTGGAGGAGGGTAGGTGGGTGAGTGATGATTATAACTTGTACTTCTGGTTGAAAGGTTACACGGTTATCTCACCGGTTAACCCGAATGAGTCACTGTACTCTTCATTGAGGGAAAGGCTGGTTAGGTTCAAGAGGGCTACAAAGACAGTAAATGGGAGCATTAGTACCATGATGTACCCCATAGCCCTAGTCTTATGGGAAAAGAGGTTAATTTCAGCATTTGTAGCTTAATGACGACACTGTAACCACACTCCACTTTACTCCCTAAATTCTAAAATTCCTAAACTCTCAAGCAACCCAGAGTCTGTTACGTCAAATAGAACACAATCTTCATCTCCAGTGTTAACATGGTAGTGAATTTCATTTGCAGGTACTACGAAAACGTCACCGGCGTTCCACTGTATCTTATCATTTCCAATAACTGAGTATCCTTGACCCTTAAATACCAAATATATCGATGCCATATTATGAGAGTGGGGTTTAGTTGAAACTCCAGGTTTAATTAATTGAAACCCCGCCATCATTGTAGGTGTCAGTCCCTTGTTTCTACCAGTAGAGGGAGAGAAGAACATTATTTTGGCTACACCCTCTTGTATCTTCCCTGACTCTGCGATCCTCTCTAATAGAGGCAGCACTTTCTCAAATTTTATTAGCTTTGGTTTAACCTTTTCTGGAGGAGTTGTATACTCCATAAACGTTACGACTTTTAAATCATCTTGTTCAATTTGCTTCGCTAATTCTTCTATTTCTTTTCTAAATACATCTTGCTTGTCAACTCTTTTTAAAACTTCCATATGATGATTATGTTTAAACTGCTTAAAAAGATGACTATTATAAAATAGACATTATAAAATAATTATAAGATTTAAAGGGCAATAATAGATAGAAATGTGTTTCTATTTTATAACTAATAGTGTAATTAATGCAGTAATAATTCCCGCCACTATTAGCTGAACCATTGTGTATATCTTTGCTTTAATTCCCTCACCATAAAGCAAACCCAAAACTGCTAGACTTAACATTCCTACACTTAAAGATAGCATGGAATCATGAGAATAAACATAAGAGTAAAATACCAACAATCCAACAAATGGAGAAATGCCATGAGCAATAGCAGCTAAGACTGCGGCTATCTTCGCGCTATAATCATATATAGTACCTTTTAGGCTCTTCAGAACTTGCTTCTCTATTTTCTCCAATTCAGTTTTTTTCTCCCCTAATTCTACAACTAGGGCATTCCATGTTGATGAAATTGCAGTAGCTATTATCCCACTATATATCGATAAGGAAATACTGGTTAGGTTAATGTGTGAGATCACACCAGCCAACAAAATCGATAAGCTTAGTAGAATACCGTCGAATGCACCTAATACTATGTAGCGCCTAATTGAAGATTTTAATTCATATTTTACCACGTATTTTAATGCTTCATATAACTTACTTGCCACATTCCAAATTAGGATTGAACTTTTATATTAGATTAATGCAGTGCTTTTGATGAATAGACAGATTCTCTTAGCGTTAGCAGTATTGGTAATAATAGTAATGGCTATAGGAGTTTACGAGGGACATAAATATAGAACAGAAATTAATACAATAGTAATAGGCGGTCAGCAGACAGATGGAACATACACATTGAAAGTTAACGTGATAATGAATTATGGACTATTTGGCGGAGAGTCTCCTCTGCCCAATGCAGTGATTTGGATTTATAAATATAATGGAACTACGTATTCATTCTATACTTATAACTTCACCAACTCTCAAGGGATAGCATCTTTTAGTTTACCAGCAGGGCAGTATAAGATCTTAGTAACGCAGTTGCATTTAACCTATATAGTTACCTTAAATCAAAACGAAGAGGTTATAATAAAGTATGCCTATTTAAATAGTGGATGAGGATTACGGGAGTACAACTGAGAAGAATGATGTAGTGGTCCTTCACTGATAAAAAATTTATTTTAATTCCCTTCTTTTATATTATTGATGAGCGTAAAAATAGATGTTGTAAGAATAGATATACCAGAAGGGACTAACGTAATTATAGGCCAATCTCACTTTATTAAAACAGTCGAAGACTTATATGAAACCCTATCGTCAAGTAGTCCTAATTTAAAGTTTGGTATAGCGTTCAATGAAGCAAGCAGTAAAAGACTTGTAAGATATGATGGAAATGACCAAGAGCTAATTAAGCTTGCAATTGAGAATGTAAAGAAAATAGGTGCAGGCCACGTTTTTGTAATCTATCTAAAGAATGGGTATCCCATTAACGTGCTAAATAGAATAAAAAACGTAGAGGAAGTTGTTAGAATATTCGCAGCTACAGCTAATCCATTACAAGTTATAGTAGCTGAAACCGATCAAGGAAGAGGCATAATTGGTGTAGTAGATGGATACACCCCCTTAGGTGTTGAGTCCGAGGCTGATATACAAGAGAGGAAGGAGTTCTTGAGGAAGATCGGATATAAGAGATAAAGCTTTTTCCATCAACATGTCAGAGACGTCAACTTCACCTTTTAGATACTTAATTAAGGAGGCGCAAAGCAAAATTATTGATTGCAAAAAATTTTTCTCGTATTTATTTTCTGCTTTTCTCCATTTTTCCTCTAAAATCTCATGACATTCCCAAAATCTCATGTCGTAAAATAACTGTTTAAACGTGCCATTGATCTCGGTAACCATAAATAATGGTTCGCCAATTAAGGATATGACTTTTTTAGGATCATCTATTATATCTACCTCGATATATTTCCCTATCCTAACGTCTACCACATTAATATTATTAATCCTCAAAAATTTCTTTAGGTCATCGTTAAATATCCCCCTCTTGTAGAACAATAAAACCCTACTCATCATTTACATTATACTCTATCTAATACAAAATATTTTTTACCTCTGAAGAGAAATAGTATAACGTATGACTAAAGAAGCAGTATTATATAAAAAAGAGGATAGTAGAATTCGTTGTTTGGCTTGCGCTAGAAAGTGCTTAATAGGGGAAGGGCAAACGGGATTCTGTGGCGTGAGATCAGTTAGAAATGGAAAATTACACCTTGATGTTTATGGTAAAATAGCCGCTGCTCATATAGACCCTATAGAGAAGAAACCTTTAGTTCACTTTAACCCAGGGTCAAAGGTTTTCTCGTTTTCCACATATGGATGTAACTGGATGTGTATGTATTGCCAGAATTACGATATAAGCCAGAGGCGTAAGGCTGAGGGAGTAGAGCTATCACCAGAAGAGATCGTTGAACTAGCCATGGGATACGATGTAGATGGAATGACGTATACTTATAATGAACCGGCAATATTCGCAGAATTTGCTCATGACGTGGGTATAGTAGCCAAGAAACACGGTCTATTTAATACTATGGTATCAAATGGATATTGGACACTTGATCTTGTGGATTATGTAAGGAACTTTTTAGATGCTGTTACAATTGACTTTAAGGGAAATGGAGAACAGAAATTTTTAAGAAGATATACTGGCGCTACATCTGCAGAACCCATTATTGAAACTGCTAGTGAGTTATCTAAAAAGCGGATTCACGTGGAAATTACAGACTTGATAATACCTCAAATAGGGGATGATATAGAAGCCGCAAAACAACTTTTAACTAAATTGTACGATCAATTAGGCGCAGACATACCAATCCATTTCTTAAGATTCCACCCTGACTATAAGTTAAATTACTTACCGTGGACTCCAGTTGAGATCTTAGAGAGACATTATAAATTAGCAAAGGAACTAGGTTTCAAATTCGTTTACATAGGAAATATCCCTGGACATCCATATGAAAATACATATTGCCCAAACTGCGGTAATTTAGTAATAAGAAGATATAGTTTCGATATTCTAGAATGGCATCTAACTGAGGATATGAGGTGTAAATTCTGTGGATATAAGTTACCTATAAAAGGAAAGTTATCTAGACACGCATTTAAGGAAAGATTTGAGACAGTATTTATTTAGACCTTTTTGAAAGGAACTCATTAACTCTTTTCTTCTCTTCCTCTGTAGCGAACGCAATACCCCACCCTAAGCTTTCTAACGTTAAACCACTAAGTATTGGGCCATCATTACCGTAATTTACTACAGTCTTAATTAATCTTATAGCCGTTTGTGGTTTTTCTGCAAGTTTTAAAGCTAACTCCCTTACTTCTTTTTCAAGTGATGAAGATTCTACGACTCTATTTACAAGACCAATTCTCTCCGCATAATCCGCTTTTATTCTATCACCTAACATGATAATTTCTAATGCCCTCCCTTTTCCAATTAGCCTAACTAATCTCTGAGTACCACCGAACCCTGGATAGATTCCTAAATTGATTTCCGGCAATCCTAGTTCCGCATTTTGGGAAGCAATTCTAAGATCACAACTCAATGCCAGTTCTAAACCTCCGCCTAGTGCATATCCATTTATCATGGCTATAGTAGGCTTAGGATACCTCTCTATATAGTCCATTAATTCTCTTCCCTTTGTAGCAAATTCCCACGCTTTAACTGGGTCCAATTCTTTAAACTGAGAGATATCAGCCCCAGCTGAAAAAGCCTTTCCAGAACCCGTAAATATGATAACCTTAATTTTATCATTATTTATATTTTGCCTTAGTGCACTTCCAATTTCCTCTACCATCTTTACATTAATTGAATTTAGCTTATCTGGTCTATTTAATATTATCCACTCTACTGGGGGTTCTTCTCTTACGATTATTGTCTCCATTAATAGAAACCCTCAAAGAATATGATGCATTGCAATATTTATCTTTTTAAGCTATAAGTAGTAATAGTACATGTGACTAGAAGAGATACAATAATATCAATAATATCAGCAATACCACCGATTATAGGAACTAGCATTACATCATTTATTATGAGTAGAAGATATGGAGACTTAAAGGAAGTAATTAAATATGTGATGATAGGCTTACCAGTCACTTTAGCTACCACCTATTACTTATTTATAAACATAATTCCAAAATACGCGGATTATCTTATAGCAATTCCAGCAATTTTGCCGTTGCCAATTTCATTTCTCTTAACTAGGAATAACATTTCAGTCAATTACAGTGAGGATTACATTGAGATAAAATTTAAAATACCAATTAACATGACTTCTCATGATCCACATGAATTGTTTAGTTATGTATTTAATAAAGCGCTGAGTAAAATTAGAAACCCCTATTACCATTATAAATTATCCGCAGTGACAAACTGCTCGGGGTTAAAAGTGTCTTATCAAAATGAGGACAAGTTAGTAATAAGGAGAAAATGTGGGGATATTGATATTAGAATTGTAATCTCGTCTAAGAAAATAGCTGACATGGTAATAGATATTTCATATTAGTTTGACTATTATCATAATTAAAAGTATTAGCATTAGGTAAATGTTTGAAAATATAAACGATTTAATTGCTTCTTCTTTAGTTGGATTAAGTATTAACCTATAAGAAAGAAACATTAGAAATAAACTTAAAATGGAAAATGCTATAAGCGCTATTAGATTAATATAGTATCCTAGCAAAAGTACAATGGGAATCATTAAGGCATTAGAAATTGCTATTGCCCTTGCAGAAGTTGTTATTCCAACCACAGCAGGCAGCATGGGATAATGTGCGTTAACATAATCTTCTCTATACTTCAATGCCAACGACCAGAAATGGCCAGGAGTCCACATAAATATTAGAAAACCTAAAAGAAATCCTTCTAAAGTTAAAGAATTTGTTAAGGACGTGTAACCAGCCCAAGCTGCAGCGCTGCCAGCAAATCCACCTATTACTATATTTAGCCAAGTCCTAGGTTTCAATAAGATTGTATATACGAATATATATATTACTACACCTAATGCTATAAAGAAAGCAGTCAAAATATTGTCTATAAAACCTAATGCCGTACCTAAAATTGCTAGAAGTGAACCAACTATTATAGCTTCCTTCCTATTGACATAGCCAACTACTGTAGGTCTCTTTGACGTTCTAGACATTACTTTATCTCTATCTATTTCAATCCCACTATTAATTATCATAGCTCCCATCGACGCTAAAGTACCTCCAATGAACATAGGAATTATTGGTAAAAGTGAAATGCCATGTTTGTAAGCTAAAAAAGCCCCAGCAACTGCTGCTAAATCAAGTAAGCTTACTACCCCAAGTTTACCCAACTTTAAATAAGCCTTTATTTTCTGCTGTAAACTCATCAAGTTACAATTGTATTATAAGAATAAAAAAATTGTCATAAACATCCTTCCAATAATAACACCAAATCTGTAAGAGCACCATATGCAGCATTTGTTGGACCTGCCCCTGGACCTCTAATAATTATCCTCTGTATTTCATTTTGAATTTCTAGAGCATTTTCAACTCCGTCTATATAATATAATGGATCTTGTGGACCTATAATTTGAGGAGATACTTGTATTATATAGTTATCCGCATAGGCTATTAATTTTATTTTCTTACCTTCACTTTTAGCTCTTCTAATCTCTTCATTACTAATCTCAGTTATTCCCTTGAACTTGAAGTCACCTAGTCTTATGCTTCTGTTCATAATAAAATTTGATAAAATTGTCAGTTTAGCTGCAGCATCAAACCCATTAAGATCTAAAGTTGGGTCTTCCTCTGCATAACCTTTTTCTTTAGCCTCTTTCAAGGCTTCATTAAAACTTAACCCTTCATAAATCCTAGTCAAAATATAGTTTGTGGTACCATTAAGGATACCCCTAATCCTAGAGACCTCAGCTACTGGTTGAATCCTAAAGAGATTTATGGAAGGAGTACCACTCATCACAGTTCCTTGGAATCCAATTTTAGCACCAGTTCTCTCAGCAACTTCAAATATTTCCCTAAACTTTAGTGCTAATGGTGCTTTATTTACTGTTATCACGTGAATTTTTCTTGACAATGCCTTTATGTAAGCGCTAACGGACGGCTCACCATCTTTATAATTAGGTGCAGACATATCAACAATAACATCTGGGTTTATGAAATCAATTGCTTCTAATACAGTTATTTGCTTATCTGGAGAGAAATTCTCCTTATCCCCAACCATTAATCCCTGCCTAGTTAGCATCCCTGCTATCTCAACATTTTGCAATATTGGATAACTATCTCTCTTTTCATGTAGCAGTCTTCTAAATGCCTTTCCAACATTTCCATATCCGATTAAAAGTAACTTCATTTAATCACCACAGTATCATACTCTCTCTTTCCTTTACATATCTTTTCTAATAAATCTGCTACGCGATCTACTGCATATTTGACTAGATTTTCATCGATATTGGGAACTCCAGCACCAACTATAATAACGTTTTTAACATCTGGAGTTATACTAGTCAAGATCGAGTCCCTATGGGGATATATGTGAAGAACCTTACCTTCATCATCAACTAGTATTGGTATTCCCTTATCTAACTTTTCCGTTTTTTTACCTAAACCTAAAAACTCCTCACTACCTTTAGACATTACTAAATGTAAATCACCCATTACTTTTTCCCTATCATATAAACCTATGGGAACTAAAGTTTCAACACTCACTATATTACCTATATCAACAACTATATTAATTCTAGGAAATCTATTCCCCCTGGCTAATCTCCTTCTAAGAGCCTCGCCACTTGGCCTAGTTTTAGTTGGATCTATTCCTATCCTCCAATAAAAATCCCTGTAAGCCCTAACTACGGAATCATTTTTTAAATACTCTGGGTCTTGAGAACGATACTTTTCTTCAACGTTTTTAATCATATCATCCAAGGCTTGTTGAGAGAATCTAGCGTCTACATTACTCACTTCTGCCATTGCAACAAAAACCCCTAACTTTATGACATCATCCGAAATACTAAGTCTTTTCATAAGGAAAAGATATTAGTAGCCTGGCTTTAAGAATTCCCCTAATTTGACCTAACCTATTGTTTAACTCAACAAGCTTACTTTTCTCTCCCTTTACAGCTATGGCTTCTATACATAACCTTTCATTAACGTGCAAATGTAATGTGGAAATTATATTATCCTTGTACTCATGTTGAATTTCGGTTAAGGCTTCAGAGGCTTCCTCATGATCGTATACCAGATTTATAATACCATAAATTATCTCAGTGCCTTCCCTATTCTCATCTAGGTAATTTCTCAAAGCTATCTGAAATATTTTAGATCTATCTGGTATACCTTTTCGGGTAATGAAGTCCTCTAGTTCCCTATAAAGTTCCTTTGGTAAGGAAATACTTATCTTTTCAGCACTCATCGATGTTATATATCTAAATAAAGTATTAAAGTAATGATGTTTAAGTACATTAAAAGGGGAGAGGAGCTAGGAGCTTCATTTGTTGATATTAGATATGAAAAAACAGCAAGTAATGAATTTACAATTACAGATGATAGAAAATATGTAACTTCTGGTAATGACGAGGGTTATTCAATTAGAATATTATACAATAGAAATTGGGGGTTTAAGGTAAGTGATAGAATTGATAACAGTACAATAGAAGAAGCAGTAAATTCAGCTTTTGGCGATGAAAGAGTTAACATAGTGTATTTACCTTCAAAACATGATACTATTAAGATTGGAAAGGAGGTAAATAAATCAAAAGAGGAAATGAGTGAAGACTTAAATAAGATCGCAAAACAAATAGCTAACCTTCACCCTAGCATAAGGTCATATAATTTAAACTATTATGACGAGACCATCCACAAGGAGTATTATAGTTCTGAGGATAGGGAAATAATATTAGATGAAAACATTTCTAGCCTAAACATATATGTTATTGCTAGAGAGGGTGACACAATAGTCGATACTGCTGAGAACTTAACAACTCACATGGGATATGTAGTTGACGTATTTGATATAAACGAAGTGCTTGAGAAGCTTTCACGTAGAATTGAAAATCAACTAAGGGGAAAAACTCCTAAAGCGGGAGAATATCCAGTTGTTTTAGCCCCAGAAGTGGTTGGAGTATTTTTACATGAGGCTATAGGACATTTAAGTGAGGCAGATGTCGCAATAAGTGGAATACTATATGAATTAAGAGGAAAGAAAATAGGTGAGGATTTCCTAAACATTTCAGATGTGCCTAGTATTGATAATCCAAACTCTACAATAGTGTATTATGATGATGAGGGAGTTGAGGGAAGAGAAGTTAAAATTATAGAGAAAGGTGTTTTAAAGGAATTCATGACTAATAGATATTATTCAGCCTATTTAGGGGAACCCCCAACGGGAAATGGAAGAACCCAAAGCTATAACGATTTTCCACTACCTAGGATGAGGAACGTTTACATGAAGCCCGGTAACAATACGTTAAGTGAGTTATTTGAAGGAATTAAGGAAGGTTATTATTTGGGATCAGCAATTGGTGGAGAGACTAGTAGCGATGGAACATTTCAATTTGCAATACAAGAAGGTTATAGAATAGAGAATGGGGAAATTAAAGAACCGGTAAGAAATATAGGGTTTTCTGGAAATACGTTAACTACGTTAAGTATGATAGATATGATTTCAAAGGATTTCGGAATGTCAGCTGGATATTGTGAAAAGAATGGACAAGAAGTCAATGTTAGTGAAGGGGGTCCTCACGTAAGAATAAAGAGCTTGAAGGTAGGGGGATATGTACGATAAGCTAATTTCACGGGCGAAATTGATGGGAATTTCCCTAGAAATTTTCTCTCTGAAGCTAAAGGAGTATACGATATCTAAAGAGAAATTCTACATTCCGGAAAACGTTGAGGAAATTGGTTACGGAATAAGAGTAATTGACGATAAGTCGAGAATGGGTTATATTTATATGAAAAAGCTTGATGAAAACACATTAGAGCAAGCGTTAAAAATATCTAAACTTGGAGAGCCAGATAAGGCGAATGTATTGCCACAGAAACAACCTATAAACAAAATGAGTGACTACGAGGTAAATCCTGATGTTATAAAAGATGTAATGATAAGCCTAAGAGAACTGGAGGAAAACGTAAACTTAACTACTATTTCAGCTTCTGCAATAAATTATGAGGTTTCTATATTCAATACAGAGGGAGTTGAGGTTAGGGAGAAGCGAGGAGTATATTTAGTTCAAGCAGTAGCTAGTAAAAACACGCCAGAAGTTTATGAAATTCTTGTCTCTAAGGATCCTAAAATACCTGTCAATAAATTGAAGGAAAATCTCTTAGAAAAAATAAAAATAATGGAAAACAGGGAGAGGCTTGAGGGAAAACGTGATGTTGTATTCACTCAAAAAGCATTAAACGAATTGCTTTCTACGGCATTACCAAAACTATTTTCAGCAAGAAGTTTCCACAAGGGGACTACTCCATTTAAGTTAGGAGAGATAATAAATGAAGGCTTAGAAATTATTGATGACCCTTTAGATTCATCCCTGCCTTTTAGTAGATCCTTTGATGATGAAGGAAATCCTTCAAAAGTGGTCAATATTACCGATAAAGGGGAAGTTAGATCACCATTAACAAATTCCTACTGGTCAGTAAAATTAACAATTGAAAATACTAGTTCAGCATCAAGACAATTAGACTCAATAGTACCATCTTATACAATCCCTCCCTCAATTGGTTCTAGTAATATAGTTATAAGGCATAATAACGTTGAATCAGATATAGAGGATAATAGTGTAGTTGTTGATCAACTTGAAGGAGTAAATACAATTGACTATAGTTGTGGTGATTTTAGCCTTATAGCAAATGTGAGCTGGTTAAACGAAAAGGGTAATAAGACAGGATTGAAAGAAGTCATGATTACTGGTAATATTAAACAACTTCTGAAAAATCTAGTAAGTTCTTCAAAGGATGTAGAAAATTATGGGAAAATAATTAGTGGAAAATTAAGAGTAAGTGACCTTTCAATATCATAAAGTTTCTACTCTGTGCACATCTTCAACTTCATATATTCCACATTCTGTTATAAGTCTCCCCATATAATCTACAAATAACGCTTTACACTTCTTTTCCCAATTTTCACCTTTGAGTATTACGTCTCTATCCTTGAGCGAAAGAAACTGATTCACAATATCTACCGCTTTTTTATTATCAACGTTTAGATACTCATCTATTTTTGTTATCACCTCATCTATACTTAGTTCTACTTCCTTTCTTAGTTCTAAATGCAAAGAAGTAGCATTTACATCGCTTGGAAATTCCTTTACTGCTACATCTATACCAACACCTATGAAGAGATCAGACAAGTTAATGTTGTCTTCATAAGTCTTGGCCTCAATTAAGATGCCTGCAATTTTCTTATCACGAACCACTATATCATTTGGCCATCTTATCTTTGCGTCAACAAACTTTCTTAAAACATCTAGAACTGCAACGGCAACTTTCAAACCAGATAACTGAATCACTTCCGTTCTAAAGTTCTTTTTAACATAAGTAAACCATAGCCCACCTTTAGGAGAATACCAACTTCTCCCTAATCTTCCTCTTGCTTTAGTTTGCTCTTCTGCAATTATCAAAAAATCTTCATATAACATATTACTAATAGCCTCTGCGAAATCTTGTGTAGATGTAACCTTATTGAGTCTTATTACCAACATATTTCCACACATCCTCTATACTATAAATTGAAGAGAAGCCAGATGCCTTTCTTGTCCTATTCATTATCGCCAGTCCTATTCCTCTCTCACTAACACTATGAATAATTCCAATATCTGCATTGGACTTATCCAACTTTCTAAAGCTGTCAAACAAGTTTCTAGAGATCTCATAGAGGTTATTTTCACTTCCAAGCTCTATTATTTCAATCTTTTCTTCTTGAAATTGCTTACAGACCTCATGTGCACATAAAAAAACTACCCTATAACCCTTTTCTCGTAATTCTTTGATAACATCGCGTAATATACCTCTGTTCTCAACTACTAGGAACTTTTTTGTAGGTGCATAATGCTTATATTTCATCCCTGGAGCTAAGGCAACACTAAATTCACCTGTACCTTTAGCTTGCTCTGGAATAATGATCTTTCCAAATATCCTTTCCAGCTCTTCGACACTAAATGGGCCAGGCCTTAAAAGTACTGGAGGGTCGACAGTAACGTTTATAACAGTTGATTCGACGCCAAAAAACGTTTCTCCGGAATCTAATACTACATCTACTTTTCCAAATAAATCATCAATCACATGCTCTGCCTTAGTAGGGCTAGGTTTTGTCGCTAAATTAGCACTTGGTGCTGCTATTGGTACGTCACTTTCATTTATCAAAGCTAAAGCAACTGGATGAGCTGGCATTCTTACTGCTATTGTATCTAATCCACCAGTAGTCTCTTTAGGAACTTTATCAGTTTTCTTTAAGACAAATGTTAATGGTCCCGGCCACACTATCTTCACTATATTAATTATTTTTTCTGGTATATCTTTAGCTACCTCATAAAGCTGATCTATATTTGATATATGGACTATGAGAGGATTATCCATAGGCCTATTTTTTGCGATAAATATCTTTTTAACAGCTTCTGCATCTAATGCATTTGCGCCTAATCCATAAACAGTTTCTGTAGGAAAGACTACAGTACCACCTGCTTTTATTACACTGGCAGCCTTTTTTATTTTATCCAATTCCGGATATAATGGATCCACCTTAAGTACTTCAGTCATTATTTTTAACTTTAAAGATTAACAAGAAAATATACTTGTCGATGATGAGATAGGGAAAATTGATTTGATGATTTGTGAGGTGATCTCTGAATAAAGTTATTTAAGGGAATGATAAAATAGAGTATAGCAATGGCAGAACAGACTATTTTAGTTGGTAACTTAAATGAAGTAGCCAAAAAGGCAGCTCAATGGTTAATTAATAGGAAACCAATAAAATCAATAATCGATTGGGGTATTTCATTTTCCCTCTGGCCACCTCACTTTACTACATCTTGCTGTGGTACAGAATTTGGAGCTTTTGCAGCTGCAAGATTTGATGCAGAAAGGTATGGAATGCTGCCGTTCTCCTCAGCCAGACAATCGAATATACTTATACTAGAAGGTACGCTAAGCAGAAAAATGGGTAGAGCAGCGAGGATTGTATATGACCAGATGCCAGAACCGAAGTTCGTTATCGCCCTTGGAGCTTGTATACTCGAAGGAGGAATCTTCTGGAATTCTTATAATACCGTACTTCCCTCAGACCTTGGAATTCCAGTTGATTTATACGTTCCTGGATGTCCAATAAGGCCAGAGGCTGTCGCTAGGGCAGTATTAATGTTACAAAAGAAGATAAGAACTCAAGGAGCCCTTAACACATAAATATTATTCACGTTAGTGTGAGTATAGCCAGTTTTTATAGTCCCTCCATAGTTTTCTAGCAAGCCATAACTATTGTGAGTCTCTAATGCAGCATCTATCTCCTCCTCTGCTATTTTCATGTCCGAATTGACTTTACAACCAGCATATTCTGAGTTACCGTCAATTCCATCAGTAGCGAAACCTAATAGTTCAAATCTATTTCCTTTTTTAGCGTATTTGAGGAAGGATAGGCAGACCTCTCCATTTCTTCCACCCTTCTCTGCCTTTCCTTGAATTGTAACTTCTGGCTCCCCACCAAGTAATAAATAGTAAGGTCTCCTTAAAGGTACATTATAGTTCTCTGACGAATTATAAATTGAAGCAATAATAGCTCCCACATCTCTTGCCTCTCCTCTGATTTCAGAAGTAAGAATGAAAGAGTTGTCCAGAATATTTGCGAGCTTCTTAAGTACCTCCATGTTATCTAGAATTATGTAATTTTTCACAATTCTAGAGAAACTCTTAGGGGTCTCAGTCAGATACTTGGAGTATTTTTCTAATCCTATATCTTTTAAAATTTCTAATGCATTCTCGTTAGTAGAGGTATCAATACTAGTAAGACCACTTCCAATACTACTTATGTCATTACCTGGAACATCACTAACAATAAATGACACTACAGGGATTTTATCTTTTATATATTCTAGTATCTTACCCCCTTTTATCTTAGATAAATGCTTCCTTACTATATTTATTTTATTAATTCCTATTCCAGAGATAACAAGATTCTTGTTAATCATTCTCAGCTCATCTAAGGATATTTCAGAATATTCAACTAATGCTGACGCGCCCCCAGAAATTGCAAATATAACTAAATCGTAGTCCTCAGTAGTTAATAGTTCTATTATCCTTTTCCCAGCCTCTATACTGTTCTCATCTGGCAAGGGATGACCAGCTTCTATAACGTTATTCTCGTTACCTTTAGTACCCTTCGGTGTTACTATTAATTTAGCCTTTAATTCAATCCTCTCGCTAAAGAATCGTGCCATGGGCAAAGAGGCCTTCCCTACTGAAATCAGTATAGGTTTGTTAAATGGGATATTTTCGTTATTAAATAAAAGCGAATTATCCTTTATCTTAACTTTCTCTTGCAAAACATTATAGGGATTTGAATACTCCAAAATCTTTTCAACGATATCCATAATTATCCATTCTCCCTTTTATATTCCTTATATAGTAACGATGCAATCTTTTTTCCTTCTTTACTTAGATCATAGTAAATTCCCTTGGGCTTATGATTTAGTTCTCTAGCTTTAACTTTTAACCACGGCTTTATAGACGAGGTTACAGATTTTTTTAGGGAGCCTTGAAATCTAATCAAGTATCCCATTTCTTCTAATTTTTTACAAACCTCTTCTACTCGATTCTCGTCGTATTTTGCCACCCATCCACTTTCTCCTAAAAGTCTTCTCGCCATATACCAAGGGTTATCGGGGCCGTATTTGTAAATATGAATTAGGATTTTTTTCATTAATTCATCCAACAACCAACACCTGATCACCAAGTACTTTACTAACTTCCTCTATTCTCTCTCCTACTTTGATTTTTATATCAGTGCCATTATTTTCAATAACTTCAAGTACTGTGCCGGGTTTTAATCCCAGTCGTGTGGCTTCTCTTAAAACCCATTCTTCCTCCCTTACAATCATCACAACCTTATATTTACCAATAATATTTATTTCAGATAATTTCTTTCCGTTTACTTTTTTCCTATTTCCTATAGGATGGCCATGAGGACAAGTTGCAGGATAACCAAGCAATTTATCTATTTTCTCCAATATATCATCTGGCCAAATATGTTCTAGCCTATGAGCTAACTCGTGAGCTCTTATCCAATCAAGTCCAATTATATCTGTTAACAAACGTTCGCTAAGTCTATGAGACCTAATTAATCTTTCTGCAATTCTCTTTCCCTCTTCAGTTAACTTTATTTTTCGATCGCTAGTTCTTTCTATTAATCCTAATTTTTCTAATTTGTTTAGCGCTTTGCTTATTGTTCCGGGGGAAATATTGAAAATAGAAATTAATTCTGAAACTTTAGCACTGCCCTTAATTTCTTCTATCTCATACATCTCTTTCAAGTAATTTTCCAAGGGTTCTGAAAGTTCAACCATATGAATTATGTGTAGATCCTCGCTTTTATACTCTCAATTAGATTTGAAGCTCTTTCATCTTTAGCGAAAACTTCTATTAATGCATTTACCGTCTTTCCGTTCATGCCCTCTTTTCGTAAGGTTAACTTTATTTTATCAATAGCCTCATCGACTGCTGCAGATATGTGGTCATGTAATTTCGTTTCTATCTCAAAACCATATACCTTAGCTATCGCATAAAACTTTTGTAGCTCGGACCCCATTTCAATATAACTTTATCCTTAAGTCAAAAATAAAGCTAAGGTTCTAACTACGAACAAGCAAAACATTAATATAAAAATTTATCAAATAATTTATTGTGTACAAAGTCATTTTTAGAATTAAGGGAGGATATGGGACGTCATTTAGGGAATTAAGACAAGCTAATTTTACTCCGATTTATTTTAGAAAAGATAAAGGAGAAGAATATTACATTACTCTATTTAGGGGTAAAGATTTAAGTGAAGTGAAGGAGGCAATTCTAGATCTATCTTACTATTTATCTAAATATGGCAAATATGGGGATCATAACTTTGCAACGATATATGAGGTAAAGAATCAAAATTTTGGCAAGGTAGCAGGAGGAGCTGTAGGTGCACTCGCAGGTTATTATCTTGGTGGGTTAGCTGGATTATTTGTAGGTGCACTCGGGGGAATATTTTTAGGCGAGTTACTAGATATTGAAATGGGAGAAAAATTAGTTGGTGTTTTGGGATGGCCCATGTCAATAAGCAGATAAGAAAGAGGTTAATAAGCATATCCTTAGGGGTAGTATTATTAATTACCTCAGCATTTTTAATCATGAAGACTGGAATAAATAGCGAACAATTACAATCAGCTCTATTTTTTGGGATAAATCCCATTCTGTTTTACATGTTGGGAATTGTATTTGGAATAGAGAGAATAGTATTTGGAGCCACTGGCAGTGAGAAGTTATTTAGATTATTAGCGGGTGATGGCGAGCTCTATTACACAGCTCTCCTAGGAGTATTCTTCATATTTATTATATCTGGAGTATTAATTTTGGCATATACACCTATAGTTGCTGGAATTATTGAAAAAGTATTAGAGCTTATTAATGGACTAAGTTTCCTTGCTCTTTCAGCAACTTTGTTTATGAGATCTTAATACAATTTATTACCTCCCAAGGTCCTAATTCTTTCCTTTCAACTACTTTTAAGGAGTTCTCTTGAAGTAAATTAATGTAGTAATCGTAATGTCTTAAATTTACTTTCCACCATCTGGATAGTATCTTAGCTATTAATGAATTCACATTAGCTAAAACCGCGATACTACATTTTCCATTAGATTTCAGTACTCTATACATTTCCCTTATGGCAAAAGATGGATTAGATAACATGTGTAAAACTAATGTAGAAGAAATCCCATCAGCAATTCCGGATTTGAGAGGTAGATTGTTAGCATCAGCCCTTACTGCTATCACTTTAGGTCTCTTTCTCTTCATATATGTTAAAAACCTTAAAGATACGTCAATACCGATACAAGTCTTACAATTCAGAAAATCAAAAATCTTACCTGTACCAGTTCCCACATCAACTACTAAATCCCCATCTATAAACTCTCCAATTGCTCTGAGAAAAGACGCATAAGTTTTACCAGAAGTGAATAATAACCCTAATGGAGCCCATACACTTTCGTAAACTGGGATTACTCTTGCTAATAATTTATCAACCTCAATATCCTTTAACAAGAAATCGTAAATCTGATCTTCGATTACATTAAATCTATGACCCTTTTCGCACTCTAACTTCTCGTTTACATCACTTCCATCAATAGGACAAGAGAATATCACAATATATAACTAAATATCAACTTTATTAAATCTCTGTTAGTAAGAATTTTAACCTTGTTCTTAACACTAGTTTTAATTATTAGACTGCCAACATTTCTCTCCATCATTAAATTAACTGCTTCATTTATCTCATTATTATCATCTGCAGTAACTAGATTTACATTCATAATTTTTTCAACTATCATATTTCCAGTTATTGAGTCATAAGAATATGCTATATCCCTTGCGCTAACTATGCCTAGTGCAATCCCATTAACTACTGGCAAGTGCCTAATATTGTTTTTAAGCATAATTTCTATACAGGTCGAGATCTTCGTGAAGGGTTGAACTACAATTGCGTCTTTACTAATACTTTCTATATTTTCCTTTACCAAACTCCAGTTGAAAGACCTTACAACATCCTTCTCGGTTATAATATATTTTCCCCCATATATTACAAAATCCGAGTTCTCGTTAATCATTGTTCTCACTATACTTTTAACATCATTATTCTCGATAAATATCGGTCTTTTTAACTTTAATTCATTTAGTCTAACTTCTAA
The DNA here is from genome assembly GCF_000022485.1 of Sulfolobus islandicus Y.N.15.51. Classification (NCBI taxonomy): domain Archaea; kingdom Thermoproteati; phylum Thermoproteota; class Thermoprotei; order Sulfolobales; family Sulfolobaceae; genus Saccharolobus; species Saccharolobus islandicus. The sequence goes on from NC_012623.1 coordinate 1,207,436, forward strand.
TCTGTTTTCTAAAATTTGTCTAATTCCATTCTCAATCGTAAAAATACCTATTATATTGTTGGAATTACTTACTACTAATCTTCTCACATTATTTCTTCTCATGAAGTATAAAGCGTCTGTTATATACGCATTAGGATCTAGCGATATAATCTCTGATCCACTAATCTGAACTGACATTTTTAACTCCTAGTACTTTCATCAAATTATAAAGAGTTAGCAATAAAGCGTTATCTGATGTCACTTCTACTTTCACGTCATCTAATCTTAAAGCTCTAATCGTCTTTTGACACTCCCTTTTTATATCATTTATGAGTTGTTTGCTTACAGCTTCAATCTCATTTACACTATTAATAACGTATTTCTTACCTATATCTACATTCGAAAAACCCTCGATAAGGATAATATCTACTGGGAGAAGGGTAATTAAGGTAAGGGAAGATACGGTAGGCATGAAAAGAACTGACTCTTCTTCACCTTCTTGAAATAGAATTAAATCAGATCCACAGTTTCTATATCTATGAGTATCCTTTCCAGCTAAGTCCAATTTATGATGAGAATGTTTAACCACTGCTACCTTAAAATTATCCTTCTTAATCTCCCTTAAGATATTCTCTATAACGCTTGTCTTTCCAGTATCTTTTTTACCTACAATATGAAATATGCACGCCATATCATATATTAATGTGAAGTAAAATATTAAATTGTGACACTAATCCCAGTTGAAGAAGCTAGAAAAATAATTAACAATACAAATTTCGAGGTAAAGAAGAGAGAAAAGGATGTTGATATATTTCAAGCATTAGGTAAAATAGTAACAGAGGATGTGATTGCAATAAAAAGTATACCGGAAAGATCGTTATCAGCAATGGATGGATACGCTATCAAATATGAGGACTATCTAAAATATGGAAAGTTGAGAGTAGTAGGGAAGCTCTATCCAAATACATTGAACATTCCAGAATTAAAAGAGGGTGAAACTTATTACGTAACTACTGGTTCACCATTACCAACAGATGCGGATAGTGTAGTGCCTATTGAAAATTCTAAACTTGAGGGAGAGTATGTTATATTTAAAGGAGAGGTAAAAAAAGGTAGGAATATAAGGGGAGAGGGAGAAGATATTTACGCAGGGCAAACAATAATACGAAAAGGTACTGAAGTGACCCCTTATCATTTGGGAATTCTATTACAACAACAAATTTTTCATATTAATGTTTCAGATTTAAGGTTTGCAATTTTTGCTAACGGAGATGAAATAGCTAGCTTTGAAAATCCAGAGAAGAATAAGGTTATAGATTCCATCTCACCAATACTAATCAAGATTCTCGAGAAATTCGGTAGTGTAAAATATATGGGAGTAGCGAAGGACGATATAAATGATGTAATCGGAAAAATTGAAAGGTCTTTAGAAATTTCTGATGTAATAATATCTATAGGTGGATCTTCAGTTGGTGAAAAAGATTACGTAAAGAGAGCTATAAATAAGCTGGGAGAGATACTATTTGATGGTGTAACTGTAAACATAATCAAAAGAGGTAGTATAGGCAGGATTCAAGGAAAACCGATATTGGTATTACCGGGACAAGTAGTTTCTGCTATAACTGCATTTCATGAGTTTGGACTCTCAGTATTGTCTAATATATTAAGTGCTAATCTAAAGAGGTTTGTAAAAAGTGCTCTCGTAGAGGATATCTATGTAAATCATTCCATGGATTCAATATACTTATTTGACGTTAAAGGAAACTCTGCATTCCCGCTTAGATGGGGTGTAGGTTTATATAGCGAGTTATCCAAAGCTAATGGATTTACAATTCTCAAGAGAAGTGTAACTTATAAGAAAGGGGAAGAAGTTGAGCTACAACTATTCATATGACGTTATGATACTAGCTGGGGGACTATCGAAAAGATTTGGAATCGATAAGTGTTGTTTCGAGGTAAATTCAAAAACAATGTTAAGTAGATTATTGGAACAATTCGATAATCCTATCGTGGTATCTAGATCGTCTAGGAGAATTAAAAAAGGAATTTTAGTTTTAGAAAACGGCGAATATGAGGGACCTGTTAAAGGAGTTAAAGAAGGATTAAAATACGTACGAAGGGATAGAGTTTTTATCACTGGATGTGACTTCCCATTTCTTACTAGAAGCTTCGCAGATTATGTATGCAGTAAGCCGTACGATATCGCAATTCCATTTGATGATAGACCACAGCCATTATTAGCTTGTTACTCTACGGGACTTCTCAATGAAAATATCGATAAAATTAATGGACTTGTAGAGTTGATCGAATTCTCTAGTACAGTGTATTTCATTGGTACTGAAGAACTATTGAAAATAGATCCTCTTCTCTATAGTTTGATTAATATCAATAGTATAATAGATCTAATTTATAGACCAATTAGAATAAAAACAAGGTCAAATTTAATTATTAGATAAAGAAATATACTTTCTTGATATAGAGATTAAGGTTTTACTATAAAAAAGTTCATTAGCAAAACATATTCTATAAATAGAGAAGAATAAAAAGTTTTCAGTGTAGTCCAATAGTATCTTTAAAAGCGAATTAGGATATACGTTATGATTATGAGAAGATGTTATAGTAAGCGTAATTTTTTTTTCGATAATATTCTACCAAGATTTCATTAGGAATGCTTATTAGGTATTTCAATGTGAATTTTTATCAGATACAAAATGGCCAAGAAGAAGAAAGAGCAAGGCGGACAACAGCAACAAAGCGGTGGAGAGCAGAAAAAGAAATAACGAGTAGTTAGCTAATTTGAAGTAAAGTATTAAAGTTAACTCATTTTTTATCTTTTATATCCTATGAAAATTTGTGTGTTATATTCTGGAGGAAAGGATAGTACATATGCATTACATTGGGCGGTGTTTAAGGGATTTAAGATTGTCTGCTTAATAACGTTAATACCAAAGAGAGAAGATTCTTGGATGTTCCAATATCCTAATGTAATTTATACCAGATATCAAGCTGAAGCTATGGGTTTTAGACTTCTCACCTTCGAGACTTCAGGGGAGAAGGATAAGGAGTTAGAAGATCTCAAAAAGGTGCTAGTTCAAGCTAAAAATGAAGGAGCTGTTGGTATAGTCAGTGGAGCGTTACTTTCTGATTATCAAAGGTTAAACATAAGCATTATAGCTGAAGAAATAGGACTAAAGACTTATACACCACTTTGGAGAAAAACACAAGAAGAATATATGCGATGGTTAGCACGAGAAGGATTTAAGTTCGTGATAACATCAGCTTCCGCCTATGGCTTCCCATTTGATTTATTAGGCAAGGAAATCACAACAGAGGATGTAGAAAAAATAATTGAGAGAGCAAGAAGATACGGATTTAATCCTGCATTTGAGGGTGGAGAAGCTGAAACTTTTGTAACTTATGCTCCACTTTTCAAAACGCAGTTAAAGGTGAAAGGTAGATTAAGAAGAATAAGTGAATACGAATGCAGATACGAAATAACAGATATACATTAAAAAATTGTCGATTTATCGTAAATTATGATAAAATATTGGAAAATACCAATATAGTTATTCAAGATGGATATATAAAAAATTTAGGAAGGGAAGTTGAGGGAGACGAGTTTGATTGCTCAGAATACGTTGCGATACCCGGACTAGTTAACGCGCACACACATACCCCAATGATAGCTTTACGTGGATACTATGATGATGCTGAATTAACAGAATGGTTAGAAAAAATGTGGGAATTTGAAAAAGTTTTCAAGACAAATGAAATGAACATAGCATCAGAATTGGCTGTAATGGAAATGTTATCAAAAGGAACTACAGCGTTCATAGACATGTACTTTAATCCTGAAGGAGTAAAGGAAATCGCAGAAAAGTATGGAATAAGAGCTTACGCGGGTTATACGTTTCTCAATAGATTATTTGATCCTCATGAGATAGATAAAAAACAAAGACAGCTTAAAGCAAGTGAATTATTTAAACCAATTGTAAACGTACATAGCATATATTCAACATCTGTAGACACATTAAAATTGGCTAATCAACTCGCAGAAGAAACAAACTCATGGATTCACATCCATGTGTCTGAGACTAGAAGTGAGATTTATGAGATAAAGAAAAAGTATGGCAAATTCCCAGTGGAGTTGTTGAATGAACTAAGAATCGTGAGGAAGGCCCAATTGGTTCATTTAGGATGGGTAGCTAATTGGGAACTACAATATGTGACCAATGCAACCCATTGCCCAACTTCAAATATGAAACTTGCTACTGCAGGTTTCTTTCCATTCAAAGAGTTGATAGAAAATGGAGTGAACGTAACTATAGGTACTGACGGAGCTGCAAGTAATAATTCACTAGATATGTTCAGGGAGATGAAAAATGCAGTACTACTTCAAAGGCATTCATATTGGGATGTCGGCATAAAAGCATATCATGTACTCAAGGCAGCCACAGAAAATGGATATAAGCTTATTAATTTAAAAGGTGGAAAGCTAGAGGAAGGTTACATCGCTGATATAGTGCTATTAAAGAAGGACAAATTATATCCGTTAAAAAAGGATAGAATTCTCTCGAATATCGTTTATTATAGCGTAGGTGAGCATGTAGGTAAGGTTATAGTAAACGGAAGAATAGTTTATGACGAAAATGTGGAGAGAGAGTTTGATAAGAGAAGAAGGGAATTACTTGGCCTTTTGGATAAGATTATACCCTAGGCCATAAGGGAATGAGATCGCTAATGCTAAACCGGGGATTAAATTTAGTAAATATTTCTTTGGTCCCTTATAATAATAGATACCATAACCTATAAGTGGAAAATAGAGGAAAGCTAAGGGATGGAAAATAGCCGATAAAATTGCCAATATATAGTAACTACCATAATATGAGTAACCAGTTAAAAAGGTAAAATCTGTAAGACCATCAAATATTAGCATAATGTCGTATTTACTCCTCCAAAGATTTCTCCTAGCTTCAACAATTGATGAAGAGAAATCAAGCCTTGCGTGAACCTTATTAAGATGCAAACATCTACCCTCAGCTGGCTCTACTTTGTAGCCAATTTTTTTTAGTTTTGCATAAAGCCATACATCCTCATCTCTTTCATATCGTTCATCAAAATAGCCAATTCTCTTAATTATCTCCAAATTAAGTCCTGCACACCCTAAATTAGGGTTATTTTCAGATAAAGACAATGGTTTTTTAATTTCTTCTTCAGAATAAGCATAATGCATCCAACTATATGCTACTCCATTTTCCAATTTACTTATAATTTTATTAGCATAGTCCTTAGGTATAACAACGTCACTATCTATCATGATTACATATTTATCATCAATTAATGAGAGCATCTTATTACGTAATCTAGCCATGTTAACCCTTTTCATTCTCTTATCCTTAATATAGACCAATTTATCTTTCAACTCCTGAAATAAATTATATATATCACTTCTTTCGCTATTATCGTAAATTATCACCTTATCAACTGGTTGTGATAACGCCGAATTTACGCTTCTTTTAACCCAATCTACCTTGTCATTAGGACCCACTGGTATTATAATCTGAACCATCTAGAAGTAATAATGAAATATGAAGAAAATAAAGGTTGCAGTAATAGCCCATGGCTTAGGAATGAGTAGGGGTTATAGTGGTGAGGGAACTATATACAAAACATTTTTTGAAATGTTAGAGGAAAGAAAAATAAATTATGTTGCAATAAGCTTTGCAAAACCTTATGATAAATCAATACCCTCAGTATATACGTTGCCTTTTCATTTACCAAAGCTAGATAAGTATCAAAGGTTATTGACCTATTATACGGCGAAAAAAGTAAAACCAGATTTGTATCTAAACGCGTCTGGAGTGCCTATACCGTTATCAGAAATAGCTCCACACGTAATTTATGCAGGTGCACCTTCAATAGCTAACTTACCAAGCAAGTATACCAGATCCCTTTTTTGGAAACTTTATTTATTACCGTTTCGTCTCGTCATAAATAAAATAAAAGATGAGGGGAAAAGGGCAAAGATAATAGCAAATTCTCGCTATTCTGCAAAGGCAATAGCTGAAGTTTATGAAATAAATGAGCCAAAAGTAATATACCCTCCAGTAGATGTAGAATATTTTCAGAGAGCATATAATGAGGAAAAAAGGGAAAACTTCTTTGTGACAATAGGAAGAATAGAAAGAGGGAAAATGCTTGAAAATTCAATCCTTTTAGCGGCGAAAAGCGGAGTTAAAGGCGTAATCATTGGTTCACTGAATGAAAGAGACTATCTGAACAAGTTAATTAAGCTTAAGAGAGAACTTAACGCTGAAATAGAAATTGTAACTAATTTACCAAGAGAGGAGTTGCTTAAAGTACTATCAAAAGCTAAAGTCTATTTCCACGCAACGATAGGAGAGCATTTTGGAATACCAGTTATAGAAGCAATGGCAAGCGGAGTTATACCAATAGTCCCTAAGGAAAGTGGAGCTTACGAAGTAGTTCCCGAATTCTCGTACTCAGACATAGAAGAAGCCGTAACGCTATTAAAGAGCTTACTGGAAAATGAAAATATAGGGTTGAGAAGGGAAATGAAAAACAGAGCTCTAAATTTCAGTAAGGAAAATTTTAAGCGAAATATTTTAAGCGAAATATCTTCTATAATTTTCTAGCAGTTATTACAGTAAACTTTTCCTTTAATAGTTCAGTATAAGAGTAGTCCATCATAACCTTAGAATATTCATCAACTACTGGGTACAGTTCCTTAAATTCCTCCTCGGTTAATTCTCTATATTCGTATGTCGGAACTCCGATTTTCTCTTCAAACAATTTCTTGGCATATTCCTTAGCTTCTCCTTTTAACTTATTAACAATCTCAATATATTCTTCGTTCTTTAGTGAATCGTATTCCTCACTAGAAATTAGGCCCTCTAAGAATAGTGCTTTTAGTAATCTCATCACCTCATACCTTGGTGGTTGTAATCCTAGTTTTGATGGAGAAACCTTGCCTCTTATGTATATTCTCCCCCTTACCATTCCTGTTCCTACGAAATTTCCCACTGGTTCTCCGTTAAACCCTTTACCAAACACTATCATTACGCCTCCAGCCATATATTCTCCTAAATAATCATCAACAATACCGCCTATTATAAGATAGGGTCTTTTATCCTTATATTCCCTCATTTGAATACCAACTCTATTTCCAGCATTACCCTTAACGAAAATCTTACCATTCTGAAAAGTCTGAGCTAAAACGTCTCTCGCATCACCGTAAATTACTACTTTTCCTCCATGCATGGTATCACAACAGTCATCAGTAACATTTCCATAAACATAAAATTCGTTACCCTCATTTAGATTTGCTATAGCGTTTCCAACTACACCATAAAGGTTGATTCTCAAATTGTTTATGTTTTTAGCCGGTAGGTTTATCCCAATATATCTATGACCTAAAACGTTGGCAACTGTTATTTCCCTCTTTCCTTTTTCAGCTAACTTAAGTATCTCATAATTTAACTCCTTATACCCTATATTATATGCATTAATATCATACTTCTCTGGAACCATTATTGGTGGAGGAGAAAATGTCTTTAACTCGTCATTGCCCCTCCCATATGATATTATACCTTTTTTATAAGATGCTATAAAGTAAGAACCAGGTTTAAGCGTCCAAATTTTAGCTTTAGGGCTTATTTCCCTAATTTCATTCTCTTCACTTGCTACATAATAATATGACTCATCCTCACCAATTATTGCCGGCCTAAACTTAGATCTATCAGCAATAGCTATCAAATATAAATCATCACCGGAGTCGTAACCAATAACCGCTGTAAAGGGGCCATCTAACATAGCGTTTCTATATAAATAATCAACATCTTTAGGTAAGGCATTGAATCTTCTTGATGGGTTAATTAGAATCTTTACTGCCTCTTCGATGGTTAAACCTTCAGCAATGAGTTCCTCAAATAAAAAAGCTAATACCTCACTATCAGTTCCTACAAAACTATTTAGCCCCCTCGAATTTAGATATTCTACGTTAGCTCCAAATGAGCTAACATCGCCATTGTGAACTATAGCAACATTAAATGAGGAAAAGGGATGAGACCAAAACGGATAATAGCCAGGGGAATTAGTGGGTTGCCTCGTATGTGCTAACCATAAATCACCTTCCAACTCCTCAACACGATATTGTTCTGCTACGTCTTTAGGATATCCAACACCCTTATACACATGAAGAGAGCTACCAACGCTATACACTCTGCCCTTCTTCTCTTTACCGTTCCACATTATCTCATTTACATTCCTTATAGCCTTCCTAACCTCATTTATATCGCCCAAAGCAATAAGGTTACAATCGCATAGAGTCGAATATTTAGTTAGCAATTCTACATTCTTAACTTCTACACCATACTTGCTAAACATATCCTTCAGCTCACTGGGGTTTCCCTCATAAAACGCTTTAATAACATAATAGTTTCTTTTTTCCAAATTAAATACAGCAAATCCTGCTCCCTTATCACTACCCCTATATCTGACTCTATCTATTGCTCTAACAACTAAATTTCCTTTGACTTTTGGAGAGTTTCTTTTCCTTAAGATTCCAAAAACACCACAACCAGAAGGATAATAGTCAACCATTATAAAGACCCCGCTGGTTTTATTCTAAGTGCTTTCCTTATAGGATAGCTCAAATTGATAGAACGTAATAACTCCCTGTTACCGGTCAAAGTAGATTGGACACTATAAACCCCAGCAGCACCGGCAAGCAAAGCTATTTCCTTTTTCATTCCAGCTATGAGACTGAAGGCTTTCTCTTTCAAATTACCCTTATTTCCCTCACCTATGGCTTTTTCTAAAATAAAATAAGGCATAATTACAGAATCAGCACCCAACAGAACTAATTTAAAAGCGTCTGCGGAATGTCTGAGTCTACTTGACTTAGCCAAAATGTCATAATGATTTCTAACACCCACTTCCTTTAATTTGGTATCTAAAGCACTAACTACCAATTCTAGATCACTATTTCCACTATCCTCATCAACTATAAACCCTTGAACGCCCATTCCAATAACTTCGTCTATTACGTTCTCATCTGCAGGTATCAGGAGATACGAGTTCTCGTAGATATCACTCTTACTCCACCTAGCAATACCTTTCCCATCACTACTTATGAAGACTTCTGCGTACTTATCGATAGTTTCATAGTCAAAAACTGCTGAAGACAAAGCTAAAGCACTCCAACTAAACGCTTCCTTATACTCTAAAGAGGCTTCAGTGATATCGAAGATTATTGGGAGTGATAGATATATCTCTCCACCTTTAAGGTAAAAGGAAGTATCTACATCTTCCCTATAAGGATCTATTGAAGGTCTGGTAACTTGGGCTCCATCAGATCTAAGCCAATCAATTATTCTGGCGGGTTTCTCTACATCAGGTGGTGCAGTACTACCCATACTGGTTATTACTGGATTGCCCTTATTCATCAATTCGTGCATGTAAGCAATAACTCTCCTATTCCATAATTCTCCCAATTTAGGATTCACTTCATCTTCCGTACCTTCAATTCCTAGAATTTCTAACGTGTCTTTACTCAGGCCATGTCCATAAAGTAACTCTCTTTTACCTCTAAGTTCCTTAATACTATTCAAACCTAAATTATCTAAAATATTAGCTAACTCCATGGAAAATCCATTGATAAAATTAACTAGCATCTTAACGCCGAACTCTACGTCAACTACTCTAGTCCCATCAATCTTGGCAGTTAAACCTGTAGGGCATGAGCCTACATGACACTTATGTACCATTACACAACCCATAGCTATTAAAGCTCCAGTACCAACGCTCACTACGTCAGCGCCTAAAGCAATTAGTTTAGCAGCGTCTGTTGCTGATGAGACCCTACCAGCAGCTATAATAGTAAACTTATCCCTAAGTCCTTCTCTTCTTAAAATATTATCAGCTGAGGCTACAGCTAGCTCTATTGGTATACCAACGTTATCTCTTATTACAACAGGGGTGGCACCAGTTCCCGCTCCATGACCATCTATTATAACACCATCTGCCCCCATTCTAGCAATACCGGAAACTATGTAAGGGATATAATTAGTTGCAGCTACTTTAACAAAAACCGGCTTTCCCGTTGCTTCTTTTAATGCCTCTATTCTTTGTCCCAGATCCTCGATGGAGTAAATATCGTGATGAGGTGCTGGAGATATAGCATCTATACCAATTGGAATTCTTCTAGTGACAGATATAGGTTCAGTAACTTTATTTCCTGGTAAATGGCCGCCAATTCCAGGCTTAGCCCCTTGACCAATTTTTATGACAACACCCATACCAGCAGTTAAAACTCTAATATCAACACCAAATCTAGCTGACGCCCACTGCACAAAAATTCTCTTATGCTTAGCAACCTCTGGATGTAGGCCACCTTCTCCCGTACCGGCAAGAGTTTCAGTCAAATCAGCCGCAGTAGCAATTGCTATATTGGGATTACCACTTAACGCTCCGTATGACATGTCACCTAGATATAAAGGAGACTTCATGTAAATTCCAGAAAATTTTAGTTCCAGATTAGCCTTGGGGGTTAAAGAAATTGAAGTTGCCTTATCAAGTTTGAATCTAACTTTATCTAATACCCTTAAAGAGTTCATATCTTCATTGAATATTTTATAAGGCTTACCAGTCAAAGAGAGGTACCTAATATGTTCTACCTTCTCAACGGTCCAAAATTCATCATTAAATTGTTTTGGCACTGGCAGATATTTGTTGTATACGAGCAAGCTAACCGCAAGATAACTATAATGAAATATATTATATAACTGTTTATATGAAATAGTATTGTAAAGTATAGTTCCAATTTATCATAACTTATTATCATTTGGCTACCTTACAAGTTCGCAAATGAAACCATATGTTAACAACAATTAAAACTAGTTACTATCTAGTCTATATGATTTATGAATAGTTTTTAATTTTCACTTATAATAATAGAAAGAATTACGTGCATATTCATCAGTATATAAAAAGTATTCTGCGATAAAAAAAAGAGACCTTAATAGTTGTTATTGTATAATACTTTATAGAAATAAACAATTTAACTCCCTAGTGATAAAATTTTCATAGTAGCCTTCAGATAAAAAAGATGTATGCGGCCGCCGGGATTTGAACCCGGGATTACCGGCTTGGGAGGCCGGCGTCCTAATCCAGCCTAGACTACGGCCGCAGTTTTACTAAAAATTGTTTATAAAAAGGTTTATTTTAAGCTTTCTGATTATCAGTTTTTCCAGCGATAATCATCAAATCATTGGACCCTCTCATCATCATATATTATTATGTAATTATATCCAGCAATATATTAAAAAACTCCCTAATATATTATTCCCTTCTGATCGCATCTATTACTGTGAGTTTTGATGCTTTCCATGCTGGATATAATCCCGCAATTAGACTTACAGCAATAGCTACTATTAATGCTATTACTATAGCCTCTACAGAAATTATTGGCTTAAACGAAAGCAACTGACCAGTTGCGCTACCTCCACTAAATGCTGCAAATTTTCCTCTAAAACCGCTTTCACTTATATTGTTAGAAGATTGAGAACTAATTGAAGATAGGATATCTACAAAAGAAGTGCTAATTAAACCAGCAACGATACCAATTAGACCCCCTATTACTCCAATAATACCTGCCTCTGACATAAAAACTAAAAGAACATCTCTTGTAGTTAACCCTAACGTTTTCATTATACCTATCTCTCTTATCCTCTGATATACTCTACTAAGCATTATAGCCATTATTCCCACTGCACCAACAAATAGAGATATTGAAGCAACAGTTATTAATAAAAAGCTAAATCCAGAGGTTATAGTTGACACGGTATTAATTAATTGTTGTACAGTAACTACGTTTAATTGATTACCGTATATGTCTTCAATAATAGTAGCTATGGTATTAACATCATTAACTGACTGAGCTTCTACAATTAATTCGTTATACGAAGTCTTATTTAAGATAGCCATTGCCTCACCCAAAGGTATAAATATTGAAGTTTCGGAATTTGAGAGAGGATTAGCACCAGATGGTGAAAGAATACCAACTACCTCTAAATTTACACTATTCCCTCTAGGAATTTGTATACTTATCTCGCTACCAACTGAGAAATAAACACCCGCTACCGGATTTGCTACTTCTGAACCTATTACAGCTTCTGGTGAAGTTATTGGTGGATACGTTGAACCACTCTCAAGCAGTACCTGCCCTAATATAGCTGATAGATTGTTAACACCAATTATAGTAACATCTATTGGTTGACCTTCTACATTTATTGTCCCGAAACCACTTACTACTCCATAAACTGCTTCAACGCCAGGTAAGCTCTCTATTGTCGCAACAGTAGCCTGAGTTAATAATGAACCTCTAGATGGTAATATTAAAATTGTTTTAGGACCTAACGACTCTACTTCCGATAGTATTGATTGACCCACACCTTGAGTGAAAGCAACTAGCGTGGTAACACTGGCTACTCCTATAACTACTGAAATTATAGCTAATATTGCTATTATCTTTCTAGAAATTAAACCTTTATATGAAAGCCATAATATATCGAAAAGATTCATTCATTTCCACCTCTTCTCCTTATAAAGATTACTATAATAGCAACAATGACGATTGCAATGATTCCAAGAATTATGTAAAGTATAATGTGACTTCCAAAGGCATGACTATGCCTAAATGATGAAAAGTTGAACACTGAAGAGCTATTTAATACTGTTAATGAAATATTGGAATATGAATGGAGTACTTGCCCTATATCATTAGTATAAGTATACTCAACTGGTATAATATACGTTCCAGCTTTTGTGAAGTTCAATATTCTAAATGCAAATGTAAACGTTGAGGAAGTATCAGAACCTAAATTACCTACATAATAAGTATTTTCACCAATAACTTCTATACCTTTTGGAGGAAATACAGTAACTGTTAATCCATTAGCGGGACCAGTCCCGAAATTATATATAGTGGCAGTAATTGAAACTATCCCTCCTCTTACAGCAACTGATGGCACTGAAGAAACTCCAGTTATCACAATTTCTACTGAACCTGCAGCTAACGTGTTTACTATTTCTTGTGTTTCTCTCTGTTGTCCGGACTGGTAATATGATATCGTAGCACTTATCGTTACTATTCCAGAGGAATCTGTATAGATTTCAACGGGTATAACAATTTTCTGCAACGGCCTTAATAATGGTATTGTAATTGTAGTCATATTAAGATATATTTGCTCTTGTGTAGATAATGATATTGTAATATTATATAGAGACTCATTTAATGTGTTATATATTATTAAGGTTGTATGTTGTGTTTCACCAGTAAGCAAAGTGCTTGAGTTAAAGTTTATAAGAATAGGTATAATAGGTGTATTAATTTGCATTACATAAATTGGTAAACTTAATTGTTCCTGCCTTTGTATATTGTTCTCGTAATACGTTAAAAGCACTGAAATCGAGTACTGCCCACTAACTTGAGAAAATAGAGTTAATGGTATAATATAGGTTTTACCTGGCATAAGGTATGAGATATCATATGCTGAGATATTAGAATAGATAGGAGAAGATATCACTATGGAAATGTTATATAATTTAGTATTAAGAGTGTTTGTAAGGATAAGATTAGCTGAGGAAAACGTACCTGGTTGAATTATACTAGGATTAAGAGTAATTATTATAGGAATTGATGGAGCGTTGAGCTGAGAAACGTAGAAACCCAACTCTTGTTGATACACTGAACTTTGATATAATGAGTTTAGATAGTTTATAGTAACAACTAATTGAGCTGGTTCTCCCTCCGCATTTGAAGGTACGTAAATTTCTATTGGAATTTTAATACTTTGATTATGCTTTAATATAGGAATTCTTGGAAGGGCGTTAAGAATAGAAAATTGAGAAGATATACTCAAGGATAAGTTATAAACGTTCCCAGTACCTACATTCTGAATAATTAAAGTAACGTTATTTACACTTCCAGCATACAAGACTATGGGGTTTACGAAAATCTCTAAGTTAGGTTGTCCCATTAACGTTATGGTAAAAGTTGAATATTGAACTACACTTACTAATACTCCCTCTCCCTCTATAGTATTCCATACAATTTTAATTGGAAATAAGTAAGAACCTAAAGATACGTTATTTATATTTACATTGAACGATATATCGAATTCTTGATATGGTTGTAAAGACCCGCCTTCAACATATATAATATTTCCATTAGTTTCATTTGTAAACCCGTTAGGCAAAAATATTTGTATATTATAACTTTCTACAGGTACTGGACCATTATATATTATATTTAATGTTACTGGGACACCTTTTTGATCAGCACCAGAACTTAATAATATATTTGGAGTTAATATTTTTCCACCTATTGTTTGATTACTATTAATAGTTATTGACATATTTAGTGAATAGTAACTACCATATACTAAGGCCGTTAATGGTATTCTATAAGTTCCTATTGTAGCATTATTATAAACATTAGCTATGACTTGTACTGAAGTAAACGAACCAGCTTGAATTAAAGGTACATTCACGGTCTTAGTAATAAACTGTAATGGATATGTAGAGTTTAAGAATAAGGTAACGTCTGAAGCTGGAGTTGTACCAGTATTATAGATAGTTAGAGTTATTGGTACATCTTCTTCACCTGGAAATACTATCCCATTTACTTGAGAGGTTAAATATAACTGAACATAGCCCATAATCGGGATCTGAACCGTAATAGTTTGTGTATAGACTTGATTGTCTAATGTATATATAATTTGTAGATAGAAATTGTATACCCCTAATGGTATATTAGGCGTTATATTACCTATGAAAGTAAACGTGTACTGCTGATTGGGAATCATTACTGAGAGGTAATATTGTTGGTCATTAGGATAAACTATGTATGGAGAGGATTCTATAGGGATAATTTGGACATTTGTTATATTATCTGATCCATGATATATTAATGTAACTTGCAATGGCACTAATTTCTCTCCAGGAGCGACATAAGGAGGAGATACAAGCCATTGAGAAGTTACAGAAAAAGAAACAGAAGATGCATATAAAATTGGATAAGCAGATAATATAGATACTAACAGAAATATAGAAATAATTGAAATAGAAATAATTTTATTCGTTTTGTATCACCTCTTTCTCAATTAATCCATCTCTAATATAAATTATTCTATCTGCATATTTCATCATATCAGGATCATAAGTAGCCATGACTACTGTAACCCCTCTCTGCTCGTTAAGTTTTTTAATTAATTCAACGATTGCTTCTCCAGTTTTCGAATCTAGATTAGCTGTTGGCTCATCTGCTAATAATATTTTTGGATCGTTTGCTAATGCTCTTGCAATAGCTACTCTTTGCTGCTGTCCTCCAGATAGTTCATTAGGCTTCTTGTTCTTCAGTTCTAACATTCCAGGAATCATGGAAAGGATTTCTTCAGCTTTTTCTCTCCTTCTCCAAACTGGCACACCAGCAGCAGCTAACGCTAACTCTACATTTTCTAAGACTGTTAAATAAGTAATTAAATTATAGGATTGAAATACAAAACCAATATACTTTCGTCTGAAAATAGGTCTTTTATCCTCATCAAAATTTGTTACATCTTGATTATTTATTATTATTCTTCCTTCAGTTGGCGAGTCAAGTAAACCTAATAAATCAAGCAATGTAGTCTTTCCTGAACCAGAGGGTCCTGCAATGACTATAAATTCACCGTTCTTTACTTTTAATGATACACCTCTAAGTGCAACATATTCAACCTTTTTACTTTTATAGACTTTTTTCAAATTTATAGCCTCAATTATGTAATTTGACATACATTTTTGTAGTACGATATGCAGTATAAAAATATTTTGATAATGTTTTCGATATCTAGTATTAGCTTTAATACTGTATGTAAATTTTATCTTAATCCAAATATATAATATCTATTTTTATTATTGAATATCTACATCTATTTCAATACTTAAAACCATTTATATATTGCTATAAAAATCTTTTAATCTTCTTGAATTTTTATAATTAATTTGTTATTCTCATGAGATATAATTACTCTCAGTAAAAGGTAGTGCCGCCGCGGGGATTTGAACCCCGGACAACACGGTAGACCCAAAATCACCTCCTTGAAAATAAATCTATATTATTAATAAGCGGTTCTATTGATTTAAATAGAAAATCTTTTAGATAGAATAAATCATCAGAAAACAAGAGTATTAGGAGTATCCTGAACTGCTCCCTCCTCACCTCCCCCTTGAACACGGTGTACAGGGAGTAGAAGGCCACGGCCAGCACGAAGATCAACGTGCGGAAGACGAACTTAGTAGAACTAGTAAATGGAAGAAAAGCCTTGATGTTCCGGTAAGAGGTCTCTATGGGACCTCTTACCTTATTGTACAAATCCAACACTTCCCTCTTGGATAGGTCTAGGTTAGTAGCCCTAGCAAAATAAACAAGACTCTTCTTCTTTCTCCTCACTTTTTCCTTGCTATACACGAGAAGCCTGAACTTGACCTGCTCATCCCTCCTATGCCTCTTACTATTAGTTGTGTAATCCCCGTCAAACTCCTCATAAACCTTAACATCCCCAACAGGCACAGCAACTATATACTTAAACGGGGCTACTGGGTATAGTTGTGTGAGAAAATATGTAAGCAGAAGGTTAAAAGTCTTCATCAAGACTCACCTGGAACCTTGAAGCGTGGAGTTGTTTGAGATGATATGAGTAATGCCTTATCACCGACATGGGCCTGAACTTCCAACGCGAATTACTTTCATGGATCGAAACGTAGAGATAGACCTCCAAGGAGCGAAGAGAGGGAAAGTAACCTCCGAGCTCCTCCTCGAACCTAGCCAGGGTCGAGTTGAAACTCTCCGACGTGTTATTAGTGTAGAGGTAGTGTCTAATCTCCCTGGGGAAGTTGAGAAAGGAACAATACTTGTCAGCAGCGTCAAGAAGCCTCTTGGCTCGGGCTGGAGAAAAGGGTTGGACAAGTTGGCTGAGGGACAATATAGCCTTCCTTCCCTCCTCCACGTTCCTGGAGGACTTTAGATCCCTAACTCTAATCATTAGTTCCTCCTTGTCTGGGAGGACCCTCATGAGGTTCCTAACCATGTGTGTTATACAGAGCTGGTGTTGAGAGGAGGGAAAGAGCGTGGACACGACGCGATCGAGTCCAGAGAAGTCATCGCTCACGATTACGTCAACCCTGCTGACTCCCCTGCTTACGAGTCCGCTCAAGAAGGACTTCCAACCGTCCAAGTCCTCCCTATCCCTAACTTCGTAGTCCAAGACGAACTTATTCCCTTCTAAGTCAACTCCTATGGCAATGTAAATGGCTCTCTCCATGATCGACTCGCTAATTCTGACCTTTACGATCTTCACATCGATGTAAAGGGCTAGGAGATCGTGAGGTAGTTCGCGGCTCTTGTATTCCTTGAGTTTGTTGGATATTCTCTCGGCAACCCGATTCATTACGATCTCACTATACGGTATTCCCTTGGCTGCTAACACGGCCTTGACTTGACTTGGAGTCATGCCTGATAGAACGAGCTGCTGGAGGAAGTCCTCGTAATCTGGGCTGGTCCTCTCGTACTTCTCCGGAAGGATCTTGGGTCTGAAGCCACCCTTTCTGGTTCTCGGTACTCTGAGTCTTAATACTCCGTCTCCGGTTCCCAGATATCTGAAGTAGGTCCCGTTCTTGTGGTCGTCCTCAACTTCTAGGTAGGCTTCCCTCTCTTCCATCATGGCCTCTTGCAAGATTATCTCCTCTATTTCCCTTAGGCTAACTCCTTCTTTGATTGCCTTTCTTATCTTTTCTCTTATTTCTTCCATTACCTTCATGGTATTACTCTCCCTTATGGTATTACCCCTTCCGGGGTTATTTTTACTTTTTGTCATTATTTTTCACCTTTTGCTACCACAACTATAACTGGTAGCCCCACTTAAACTGTGAAATGAAGTTGAGCACATCAACAGTATAGAAACCAGCGTCAAGAGTTATCAACCTTATCTTGAACCCCATCGCGACGACTTGCTCCACGAGGGCCTTCACGATCTCTTCCTTAGTCATCCCCTTGACTTGAGTGATGAAGGCCAGTAGGAGCACTTTCCCATTAAACTTTGTCGTCGCAGTTGCGTAGTTCCAAGAGTTTCCCTCCTCCGAACTCCCGAGCCCTCCCACCGGTCTCCCGTACCACGTCTTGGTTGTCCAGTCTATTGAGACGTCTATCTCCTTGACTCCCTTCAGTACCTTCAAGGATATCTTCCTGGCGCTTTCCAAGAGTTTCTCAATAACTTCCACCCCTTGCTCCTCCACGTAATTCCTCACGGTCTGTGGGGACACGCCATAAGCCCTCGACTTGCTTTCCACCGAATCGTTCCATAAACACGCTGAGATGAGGGTTCTCGCCACCTCTTCCCCTTTCTTTCCCTTGAAGTTCAGCATGGAAAGTAATTTATATCCTATTTGTTGAATGTTATTTTGGTGAGGGAGACCGGGTGTTACCATCTCACTAACTCACGTGGTAATACTCAATCTCCCTCACCTTAAACCCTTTCTTCAATTGAATTCTTTATACTCTTATAAATTTCTTTATCGTTTATAAATTCGATATTATCCTATCAGAAATATTTTTTCTAATATGATTTTGGGTCTACCGAACAAGGTGGGCTTCTCTCGCAGCGGTTATAAGGTAGTGGATAGGGGCTTCGTGGGGAAGTCCTCGACCTGGTTGATAGGTTTCTCTAGTTTCAGGAGGTATGTGGAGTTCTTTGGGATCTTCTTGAGGAGGTATTGGAGGCCTTACGCTACTGAAAAGGGTATGGTCGAGCTCTTTGTCTACGTTATCGCGTTGATTTACAACTCCTACATCTACACTTCTGTGTTATCGCGTGTTCCGGAGAGTCAACTCGCCCACTAACTTGTACCGCGAGAGTTGATCAAGGTAGTGTGGACTATGTTGGAAATTCTGTTTTTCTCTATACTTGATTATTTTCCATTACAATATAAGCTTAATCTCTCGTTATACTGAAAGATATAATTATATTTTATTCTTAATTAATTATAAAATTGTTTTTCTATCATACTATATTTATTCAATTATTTGCGCTTGGAACACTCTCTTGAGGTTAAGTCTTAGTATAGTAAATTGGAAGATCTATTATTTTCTACAGAAAGCACATTTTTACTGTATCATTCTAATAAAATATATTGAACGAACCCACAAAGCACTGGTAAGCGAAACTATTAAAATTTTACTCTCTATATTATGTAGTGAGAGTAGAATGAGTGAACTTGTTATAAATAAAAAGCTTCTCGATATTTTGTCAACTCCTATGCAAATATTACTATATATTAACATGATGGGTGAGGGATCCTTAATGGATCTGGTAAAAATTAGCCAAATGAGTTGGCATACAATCCAGAAATGGATACCGATTTTAGAAGAGAATGGGTTAATAGTGGTGAGAGAAGAAAAAACTTCAGTAGGAACTGCTAAGAAGGTAGTGAAGTTAACGGAGACTGGCAAGGTTGTAGTTGAAAAATTATTAGAATTAAACGATACTCTAAAAGAGATTGGTAAATAACATTTTTTTATTTGAGATTCTCTGCACTCTATGTTGAATGCAAAAGTTTAAATATCTCTCTGCATACTATGTAGAATGAAGAAAATGAGTTTAGTTGAAATGGCTCAAAAAAACTCCCCAGTTGGGGAGAAAGATCTTCTTTTTTTAATTAGTTTACTAGACAGAGAAGATAAGATAGAATTCGTAAAGGAATTCAGAGAAGATTTCGAACAGCAGATAGAAGAAAAGAAGCTGAGCAAAACTGCATACTATAAGTTTCTCAACGGCTATGCGCCCAGTGACGAAAGAATATTAGAAATAATAGAAGTTGATGAGGAAGCTAAGGAATGGATAATTGAAAGAGTCAAGGAGAAGGCAAAGAGAGCTCTACAAGTAATTGAAAGAATGGAGGCTGAGGAGGAATGACTGGAAAGCTCTACTTAGTAAGGTTGCAATGTTTAAACGTTGTCGCAGGAGGACCAGATGAATTAAGTTTTGCATACGTGTACGCGGACAGCGAGGAGGAGGCAAAAAAGGAAGCTTCTGATGGAATGTGCTTTGCTATAGATGCTGCTGAGGTGGGAGAATGAGCACTGCTGCTGATACTAAATACGTATACGTATCTACTGATAAGAAAGTCAAAGTAATTTTAGTAGAGAAGGACGAATATGGCGTTGTAAGGATAAGCGGAGACGTAGAAAGCAGCTCCAAGCCGAGCACGTATCACCACACGGAGATTCTTTTTAACAATAACTGGATCCGCTTCTTCTGCTCTTGTGAGGCAGGAGCTCACGGATTCCTATGCCATCATGTAGCTGAATTG
Source organism: Sulfolobus islandicus Y.N.15.51 (assembly GCF_000022485.1). Classification (NCBI taxonomy): domain Archaea; kingdom Thermoproteati; phylum Thermoproteota; class Thermoprotei; order Sulfolobales; family Sulfolobaceae; genus Saccharolobus; species Saccharolobus islandicus. The sequence goes on from NC_012623.1 coordinate 1,227,842, forward strand.
TACAATGTCTATAGAAAGAATGTGAAGAAACTGGGGAGTTTAAGGTGATAGAAGTGGAGTACGAAGTCCAGGATATATTTCAAGAATTGGATGAGGAAATAAGGAAATTGTTGACTTTAACTCATGAGATAAGAATTGATGTTATATTGGATAATGACCCAGAGGACAAAATAAAGAGAGCACTGTCGTTAATAGAACACATTCGTTCCAACCTTCTAAGGGTGAGAAAATGATGAGGATTGTAACATTTAAACTAGAGGAGGAATTGTTACAGCAACTAGACTTATACTGCATTAATAATAAACTAGTTAGGAGTTCTGTAATCAGGGAAGTTACCAAATTATACTTGTCAATTAAGAAAAATTCTATTGAAGAGAATTACAAAAACAATGTTAGGGTGCAGGAGCTATGAAGAAGAGCACTTTACTAATGCTGTTAGAGAACATATACGAAGACGCTGACTACATGAACTGTTTTTCGATTAAGAAAAAAGTACAATTTTTAATAGAAAAGATCTCAAAAGAGGGGGTTGAAAATGACAGTTAGTGAGATAATAAGGAGAAATGAGGAATTAGAGCTACAATACGCTAAAGCTATAGACACTATTACTAAACTGCAAAATAAGATTGCAAGATTAGAAAGAGAGAACCAACAACTAAAGGAGGAAAATAAAAAGCTGAAAAAGTATAATAATATATTGTACAGGGCAATGGAAATAGCTTTACAAATACATAATGCTGAAGCACAGTACAAACATCTGAAGGCAGTTTTAGAGAGAATAAAACAAGAAACTGAGGAGTTTAAGGGGTGAAAACTTGGCTCTGTCAATCCCATTAGTTATACCGAAAAGGAAGATATATAGAGGCCATAAGGGTTCTTACGAGTTTTACGTTATTTATATTCCACAAGACTTCAATAACTTACTTCCGATTCCGGCTTTTGTTTCAGTAATATATGATAATGAAACTGTTAAAGTAGGAGGGTAGTGTCGTCGTTAAGTTATTTATATTTGTATAACGAGTATTACTTATGGGTAGGAAGCCTGTATTTAGGCAAGACGTTTCTTGTCCCTCTTGTGGTAGTCATCATGTTGTTAAGTGTGGTAGGCCTTTGGGTAGGCAGAAGTTTTTGTGTAGGGATTGTGGTAAGTACTTCTTGGGTGATGCTAGTTATCATCATCATTCTAGGAAGTTGAGGGAGGAGGCTTTGAGAATGTATGCTAATGGTATGAGTATGAGGGCTATTTCTAGGGTGCTTAACGTACCTCTTGGTACTGTTTTCACTTGGATTAAGCGTTATGGTAGGAAAAAGCATGAGAAGTTGGTTGAGTTGTGGGGTAGGGCTAAGGAGCTGGTCAAGGGTAAGGTTGTTGCTAAGGTTGTTGATGAGATGTGGACTTACTTGTACAAGAATGCTAGGGCTTTTTACAAGTGGGTTTTCACTTGTTACGTGTACACGAAGCTGGGAGTTTACCTCATTTACTCTGTGGGGGATAGGGATGAGAGTACTTTCCTTGAGGTCAAAAAGTATTTGCCTGACGAGGGTAGATGGGTGAGCGATGATTATAACTTGTACTTCTGGTTGAAAGACCACACGGTTGTCTCGCCAGTTAACCCGAACGAGCCCTTTCATTCCTCATTAAGGGATAGGCTAATTAGATTCAAGAGAGCAACGAAGGCAGTAAATAGGAGCATTCGCACCATGATGTACTCCATAGCCCTAGTCTTATGGGAGAGAAGGTTAATCCCAGAATTTGTAGCTTAACGACGACACTATCAAGTAGGAGTTAGAAAGCCTTTCAAAGTTGGAAGAGTCAAATACGCTGTTATTCTTCCTAAAGATTTAGCTCCAATTTGGGATAAAATTATGCGAGAAAATAAGGAAGTCATTTTGGTTTTGGAACCAATTTCAAGTTAACAATTTTGGTGCGTATTTCTCATAAATTTCTCTAAGTTCTTCTTCCGAAAAAGGCAAATAATGTTCTTGTAGTATTTGGAATTGCCCTGGACTAGTTCTACCTTGAAGGATGTTTACAATCATCGGGCTTACGCCTTGCTTAATCATATAACTTGCCCAGAAGGCCCTCAAATCGTATATTCTGAATACTTTTCCTGCTTTTTGCATAGTAGTTTTGATTTCGGCCCTTATCTTATCTTCATTCATGGGGAAGAATTTCATCTTCCATTTTTTCAACATCTTGTCCTATTGTCCTTACCCCGCCCCAAAATCTTCTTATGTAAGACTCCCTATACTGTAGGTAATTCTTCTCGATCCATTCTGCAGTCTCTTTATGAAGAAAAGTTATGTAGGCCCGCTTCGTTTCGTTTGTTTTCATCAGTTTTATCACTCTATGCTTCAAGTCAACTTGGTCAACTGTTAGACGAAATAATTCTCCAGTTCTTAACCCAGTCTCTGTGGCTAATAAAAAATAGGTCTTAGCTCCTAATCCTTGAATATTGTTAAATATCGATTTTAATACGTCGAGAGAAAGTATACTCGGCTTGTATTTGGTTTTAGGTTGAGGTATTGAAAATGAATAGTAAAGTATTTGCGCAAGTATGGGGTCTTTGCTTCTCACTATTTCTTTTATAAATAATTTGAGCACTATAGCCATCTTCCTAGCTCTATGCATACTCTCCTCTTCCTGTTCCAGTAAGTAATCCTTAATCTTCTCAAGTGAAATTACATAATTATTATCTTTGAGAACTCTATTCAAATATCTCCAGTGGTCATCGAATGTATGTTTTGCTTTATTCTTTTCCAACAGTTTTTTGAATGTTTGTAGATCTTCTGAAGTCACGGGGTAAGAATAAGAAGCTGCTTTGATAAACTCCCCTAAACTCCTTTGCAGTAATGATAAGAAAAGCTCCCGGAACTCCGGATCCTTAGTAGCTTTTACTATTACACCTATTGCCTCATTGATCCCTATTTTTGATGTATCGACCCCAGCGGTTAGTTGTAAAAGCTCATCTGGTGTTAAGTACTCTGCAGCTCTTTGAGCTACGTAATCTGGAATTTTCCTATTCTTATTCTTATACCTCCACCATGTTACCCTGTCTATTCCTAATTCTTCATACGAAATGCCCTTTTCCAGAACGGCTTTTACAATTTTTATCTTCTGGTCCTCTGTTAAACTGGAAACGTCTATCATCTCATATCCCTTCTGATAAATATATCAGAGACCTAACTGATATATTCGTTTCCAAAAACTTCCTCAGGCGTTTCCAACCATTCTCTACATAAGAACGTAGAATTCTTTCAATTTAAGGAAAGAATAAGGGAGGTGCCGCCGCGGGGACTTGAACCCCGGACAACCCGGTCTTCAGCCGGGCGCTCTCCCGGGCTGAGCTACGGCGGCATTATAATAATATAGATATGACTTTTTAACTTTTATTGTCATTACTTCTAACGGGGATCTGGCGACACCCTTGGAGAACCCTAAATATTTAGGGGTGCGATGAATTAGGGTCTCCAGGGATCCCCACAGTAGGTGACAGAAATGAAGATTTTAATAGTTACCTTAACTTACATTGAAAAATCAATAATAGATGAAATTGTTAATAATCTTTCAAGCTATGGACTAGAAGTTGATATATTGTTCGATAGTAGAAAATATCTTCCTATTTCTGCTTTTAATTGGGAAAGATTACAATACGACGCGGAAAAAGTATTAAGCTTCCTTAAATCTAAATATGACTTTAATTACGATTCCATAATATTCCTCGCAGATTCTGACGGTTATATCGATGGTTATAACTTTGTATTTGGATTAACTATAGATAATTTTGCCATTATTTTTCTTAATAGATTAAGGGAAGAGTTCTATAATAGAAAACCAGACCTAGAATTGTTTATGAAAAGAGTAGTAAAGGAAGTAACTCACGAGGCAGGTCATATATTAGGACTAGGCCATTGTAATACAATAGGTTGCGTCATGAATTTCAGCAATACAGTGGAAGATGTGGATAAAAAACAAGCGAGATTCTGTAAAAATTGTATATATAAAATAGAAAACCTATCTAAATATCTACAACGAAAGTGATGACGTAACAATTTTCCGTCTTTTCTATTGACAGTTGATGATAAGTCATTGCTTTCACTACTGTTCTACGCTCATGTATCTTACCATTAAATTTTTCTCCCCACGCTTTTCCTTCTAAGGTCATAGAATCTTGATCTATCATGAGATCAAATTTACTGAAGACCATTAATTCAGAATCATAATAATAAAGAAGTTCCTCTATCCATTTATATAACAGATTTTCTAAATCATACCCATTTAGATAAATTTCGCGGTATTCAATAGGCTTTACTTTTGAGGTATCTGTAATTATCTCAAAAACTCCTAATGCGGCATTTGAAAATGCTTCTTCCAATGATTTACCATACGCCCTAATACCAACATCTGCAGTATGTTCAAAGAATTCAAACGATCTCATATAACTTTATAACATTTCTTCGCATTAATAGTTATTTGATGATATAACATGGGAGGAAGACAAAAGACAACGTTATTTATGACAAAAGAGGTTAGAAAAGAGAAGAAGAGCAGTCAAACTAATCCTCAACCCGCTTCAAAATAAATTTGCTTATCACTAGTAGAACCAAAACGAGTAGAGTAGTGTAAATGATAACGTAATCGTTTTTTGAATATATAAAGGCTAGGATACTATCTATTAATATCAATATTATCATCAAATTACTGCTTTTCACTTTCCATCTCCTAAAATAGGTCTAATGGAAATGGAACTCTACCACTGGAGCCTCCAATTGCATTTCCTAATCCTAACGATATGCCAGCTAAAATACTCAAATAAAGCATGGGTATTATTATGAATATAATTACAAGTTCAGGAACTATGCCCGCTATTGTCGCAACCAATGTGTTCACATCCGTAATTGTGGATAATTGAGAACCTATTTGAGCCAATGATGTAGAGGACATTTCTTGAATAAAAACCGGTAAATACGGCAAACCGATATAAAAGGTAATTGCGGACGATATTAAAGTCCCACCTATACCCTTGCCTATCCTAAAAGGAAGTGATAATAAAAGAATACCAATTGCTATAAGTATCATATAGGATTGTTGTATGAATTCCCCAAGATCGATAAAGAACTGCAATAAAAATATTATATCGGTAATAAAAGATGAAAACTGAAGTAGTGGATCTGCAAGAAGAGCAAGAGCCATTGATATCTTTTCAGTAGTAATAATATAATATATACTCTTCACTTGAATGAGTGCACTAAACATATTAGCTTGTAACTGTAAAATTGAGGAAAAGAAACTACTCCAATCTACTCCAAGTAAACTTTGAATCTGACCTATGGCAAAAATTATAACGCCATATATGTTTATCCAAACAGCTGCATATATTGCATCACTCATCATTCTAGGTCCCCATTTCTTCAAGCCATAGATAGGAATTGGCAAGCCATAAAATAATGAGCCAATAGTGTATGTTAATGTAGCTATATTCATCGCTATGTAAAGTATATAGAATGGAGAATATCCACTACTCATGATCCCACTTGCGAAGCTATATAAGTTATTAGTGAGAATACTGTGGTTCCCAATGCAATCCAAAATGCAGCCAATATTGCATCTTCAATTAAGTCTTGACCTGTTCTTTTAACTCTGAAAATAGGTATTGGTGCACCTCTTAATGCCCATCCAACCGCCCATGCTAGTATAAACACGCTCCAAGCGACTTCAGTAACTTGTGTGTCTAAATTTTGCACAAATTGAATTATATCAGCCATTACTTATCGTTAATATCTTTTTCTTTTAATGGCTGAGGGTTTTGTGAAACTAATGATAGATAGGTCAGAATTAATTTTACTATATTATTAACATCCACGTTAGATGTATTGATAACCAAATCGAATACCGATAAATCATTGATATCAATTCCATAAAATTTGTTAAATCTTTTGTAGTGCATGTATTCCCTTTTAATTATTTGCGAAATCGCTTGATCATATGATATTTTGTCCCTAATGGCTATTCTATTTGCTCTGATTTTAAGTGGGGCCCATAAATATATCGCGATATTAGTGTATTCTCTAAATAACCAGCCAGCAATATGCGACTCTATGATAAGATTTTTCTCACTCAATATGAATTCAAAAATCTTTTTATCAACCATCTTGTCTATATCAAAATTAGATTCTGCAACCTTATTCAAATTTATAATATCTAATCCCATTTTTTGAGCAATATCTCTAAAAATTTTCCCTGCTGAAATAAATTTATATGACAACTCGTTTGCGAGTTTAATTGCTACTGAGGTTTTACCACTGCCTGGAGGTCCACTTATTATAATTATCATCAATTTCCTTCCTCATTGTAATCAAAAATTAAATTATATTATCTAATCTATTGCCTTACCATTGCTTTGATCAGTTGAGCGAGACAAGATGAGCATAAATATCCACCAAAAGGTCTCTCTGGTCTCTTCTCAGACTTACCATACTTATGTAAAAAGTTAGTTTTTACACCATGTAAAGGTTTCTTACACATCGCACATTTTGATATATCGTTTTTCTTCCTTTCATAATGTATTGCAGTCTTTCCACTTGGTAACTTTACATAAATCCTTCTAAGTGACCTAGAGCGTAAAGCTGGTCTAGGCATATCTTAATCTATCCTATCTCGTTTTTAAATTTGATCTTAAAGAAAGAGGGGTAAATAAGATATAAGATGCTATAAACTCAAACAGCGATCCGTTAAGCATCAAATACTCACCATTATTGCTTTTCACTGTAAGATAAGGTATATAGAATGGAAGATATATATTAGTATTTAAATAATTTAATATAATTACAAGATCAACTATATAAACTCCTACTAATATCATTGATCGTAAAAACATATAATATCTAATTGATGAGATATAGGACTCTAACTCTTTGGAAATTTTCTTGTAAGTTTTCTCTCTTCTTTTAGATGATGCTATACTCTTTAGCCTCTCCTCATATTTTTCAACAAGACTTATCTTATTACTTATTTTGCTATAAAAGTAATACTTATAAATTAGATAAATTATAAAATTCGATAAAAATGAAATTAAAAAAATATATATCGTACCTAGCTCCATAATTTCACATTAATGAATTTATTATATCACTTGCGGCTATTGAGGGATCTCCTTCTTGATTTATTACCACCTTGACTGATGCACCGACTAACACAGCTGACGCCATAGCCGAATACCTAGCAAATTGAATAACCTCATTGATGACAGTCGTATCACTATAGTCAGCCCTGGCTCTACTATTATCCCTCTTTTGTCTCTCTAAAATTATTCTTGGATCTGCTTCTAGTAGAAAGATTACCTTGGGAGAAAGAACTTCTATTACGTGTCTCGGAAGGCCAGGCAAATAGCCAGCAGGTGTCCTAATTACAGCATGCGTATCTATTAACCCTATTCCCTCATCACCTAATAAAGACAGATCTTCAACTATTCGCCTAGCGGCTAGAGCTTGTAATTCTCGTTGCTTCTCTATTTGCAATTTCCTTATCTCATCCCTACTATTCACATAGCCTTCTTTTAAAGCAGTATTTAGCATATAATCCCCATAGTTCGCAATCTTGTGTGGTATACCCTTTTCAGTTAGAATTTTATCTGCAAAAGAAAGGACAGTTGTCTTACCTACACCGGGTATACCTGTTACAATACCTATTTTCATACCTATTCACCTATCAACCTCTTTAGTAATGGGTACATTTCTAAAGATCTTTCATAAGCTAATAAACTATAGTATTGTATTGCTATTGTTACAGCTAATAGTATCCCTATACCAGTACCGTATGCACCTAGGAGTGTAGCAAATACTGCAATTAAACCTACTATGATAGAACTGAATAATGCCAATGGATATATATACCTAGCTAATATCCCCTCTATAATCTTTGGATTACTTCGAACACCAGGTATTTCAATACCAGCTTCAATTAACTGTTGTGCTTGAGTAGCGGGGTCTAAACCAGCTACGTCAACCCATAATATACCAAACAAAATACTAAGAACTATGAAAACTATAGCATATTCAAGTGCCCCTAATGGATCTAAAACTATAGCATATACACTATGAGGTATCGCTGAATTTGGAGGAGGGAAAAAGAATACTCCACTAATAGTATTTAGTATATTTGAAGCTGAGGGCGAAACATAGGAAGCTAATGATGCAAATAACTGGATATCAGAACCTAGTACTGCAACAAATATTACTGGTATACTGCTAACATATAGAAAGTTTAACGGAATTGTTCTCCTTATACCTCTTAACTTTTGGGAAGTTACCGGTATTTCTATGGTCATCGTAGTTAGATAAATTGTTATGATAATCAATACTATAGTGGTTATCAAACCAACTAAATCTGGCTGAAAGAGATTTTTAGTTGACGTATTAACTATTAAATTGAGAATATCACTATGCGATGCAAATGCCGTAAATAATGCAGGGAAGAAACCTATCGGTAAATTCTGGGAACTAACGCTTGCAATTCCAAACATGTCCCAAAACATTATCTTCATAACTCCAGCTAGTATAAACAGACTAACTCCAGATCCTAAGCCCCAACCTTTCTGTATTAGCTCGTCTAACAGTAAGATCAAATATGTGGCTACAATAAGCTGAGCTATTACTATTCCTGCAGTAAATAATATTGACGCATTTATGGTTGTTGAAGTTCTAGCTAATACATAACCAAATAAAGCTGACTCCACTAGAATGAAGATAAACGCTAATCCCTTTTGTGCTTCCGTAAATCTAACCCTATCATCAGCGTCATTTAGATCAATTCCTATTAACTTAGATCCGGCTAATATTTGCATAATTAAACCTGCAGTTATTATAGGACCTATTCCTAATTGCGCTAATGTCCCTGTAGTAGAAGCAAAAATAATCTGTTCTAAAATAAGGTTCTTAAAAAAAGAAGCTGAAGTTATACCGTACAAAGGAGTTGAAGCCATTATCAGATAAATTATCACTGCTACTAAGGACCAAATTAACTTTTGACCTAGCGAAGGTTTCTCTTTAGGTTTAGTAACCGCTGGCAAGTATTGCCCAAGAGTGGCGAGTGAATCGATGAATGACATAATTTACTCAAAAAAATTACTCAGTTGGGCTTAATATTACTTCTCCTCCTATCTGCTTCACTTTCTGTATCGCTCTATCGGTAGCCTTACCTACTTTTATAGTAACGGGAACACTTATGATACCACCACCGAGTAATTTATCATACCCTAACTCATTTAAGTCTACTATCTTTTTTCCATCTATTTCTTTAATTTTTATAGAACCACTCACTAATAACTCATTAAGTTTTCTCAACGAAATAGCACTTGTCAATTTTGTAGTGGGGTTTCTGAATCCATGCTTCCCATACCATCCTTCACCGTATTTAACTAACCATGACCATTTCTCCTTATGCATGCCAATTTGTCTACCACCCTGTGATCCTCTATCCCTATGTTGACCCCTAATACCCCATCCCATGGTTCGCGATCCTCTCATTTTTCTACTCTTTTTCTCTCTTCTTACTACCATTTTACATCATCCTCCTCATTAATTCATTTATCTTATCTCCTCTATATCCGAACTCACCTTTATTTTTATAGGGCCTTTTAACACTACCCTTAAACCCACCTTTGGGTGGATGTAATCGAATAGGCAACTTAAAATATTGATCAAGTTTATGTAGGTAAATCTTGCCTTCATATAGCTGTTTTACCATTGTATCAATATTTTCAATCTTTAACACTTCTTTAACATAACTATCTGAAACCTTATCCCCTTTTGCTGTTTCAAGTCTCTTTATAATTAGTAGCTTTAAAGTATCTGGATCTATCTCTCCCCATGTGACATATGGAGAAACTTTATTTAGCATACCCAGTATTTGAGATGTTTTTGGATACATCATCGTATTGAAATTATACCTTAATCTCAACATCTCTAATGTCTCATTAATATACCAAGGAGCCTTTGCCCAACCTCTAATTCTAATTATGCCTAGTAGCTCCACCATATCTGATTACCTCTTCCTAGCCCAATCTTGTAAAGTTACGAAGTTATAAGTGTTATAAAGTGCACTATATCCAGCTCTGACAAAATTCTCTGTAGTTCTAGTCTCACCTTTTGTAGTAGACCAAGCATCCCTAATACCAGCATAAGTTAACAAGGTCTTTAATACGCTACCAACTACTAATCCAGTACCTTTGGGTGCAGGCAACAAATTAACTTCTACACTACCCGCTTTACCAACTACTTTAAAGGGTAGACTATGTGGTTCGCCACATGTACACTGCCAACTACCACAGCCTCTTCTTACTGGTAATATATTCATCTTAGCATCCCTAATTGCCTTCTGAATTGCAACCCTTAACTGTTTAGCTTTTCCAGTTCCTATACTGACATATCCATCCATGTTGCCCATTATAACTAGAACTTTATATCTAGATATCTCTCCTGCATCAGTTTGCTTCTGAACTACTTTAATGTCTACAACTTCATATTTTAGCTTAGGTAACAGAACATCCACAATTTCTGGTTCAGTAATAGGAAGATTCCTATCAAATAGTTCCTTTATAGATGATATCTTTCCATTCTTTACGAGATTACCTATGGAGGTTCGTGGCTTCCATTCTTCTATATTTATACTTGGTACTTCCTCTGCCATTTCAACCACCAGAAGATTTAATCTTGTTTAATATCTCCTCAAAATGGGAGGGTAAGTTCTCAGGATTTAGTCCCCTTCCCAAATACCTTGAAAATAGTTTATTATATAAATCTAAATTCTCAGATTTCAACTTTTCAGCATACTTGGCTATATGCTCTCCCTTTATTCTATCGTTTTCTATACTTATATCACCTATCGGAATTTTCAACCCAGCATCTATTGCACCTTTTATTGCATAGAACACCTTATTACCCTTGGACGGTACATGAAGTCCTATATCTGCAACACACTCTGTTACGCCTTTCTTCACAGCTCTTAAAGCTGCTAAATATCCAGTAAGGTATGCGGAGGGAGTATTATTTTCATCTCCCTTCCATTCAAACTTTTTAGTAAGTTCTGAAGAATGAGCACTAGCAACCATGATATCGCCCTTAGGATCGATTTTTGCAATTTGAACTATAACGTATTTGTTCGTTATTCTTACAATAAACCTTATTTGTTTACTTATGACATAAACATATCTCTTATAGTAGTTAGTTTTTCCTTCTCTTCTTCTCCTATGTTTTATCTTATAATTAGGACCATTGGCCAAATTTACTCACCTCTTAATTTCCCCATCTGTATTAAGACGTTCCTAACATCTGAAACTCCCTTATAGTTGCCACCCTTGGCTTTTAAGTATAATTCCCTATAAGTATGACTATCAATAACCTTATGATCTCTCAACCATTTAAGATAAGCCCTTATTTTTCTTATCCTCTTAACCCACATTCGTTTGCTATTTGCCCTTGCTCCCTTCTTGCCTTTTCTACTTCCTGCCTTTTTCCCTTCACTCTTAAGGCTCTTCTTTTTTCTTCTCTCCTTTAATCTACCGTCGCTTATTCCAACCTTTTTAAGGATTATAATCTTACCATCCTTTATCAAATTCCTAATTTCTTCTCTGGTTAGTGCGCTTTGAACGTCCTCAATATAATCCTCAACAATCTTAACTCTGCTTATTCCTACCCCTGCAACCGATGCTGCTAGCCTTTTTTGAGCTTTCAAGTTAGTCATGCACTGACACCCTCATTACTTACCTTCAAACCCAATTCCCTAGCTTTATTTAGAATTTCAAGCCTCTTTTTAAAACCAACTGAAGAAGCTATTGTTACAATAACACTGTCTTTTTGATTTTGCACTTTAACTAGATCGTTAACATTATGAACTATAACTTGCCTTAATCCACTTGGATGAAATCCCCTAACTTCTTTAGGCAGTCTGTAACCAACACTTACTATAGCAGGAAATCCCCTAACTTTTAATCTAGTCTTATTATCTCTTCCGTAGGGTCTTCTCCATTTTTCCTGTCTTCCTAATCTGAAGAACTTGTCGGAATCATAACGTAAGAACCTTGGCTTCTTTGCCTTAAGCTTTTGCCTTATTACATAAATCTTTTTCCTATATGACTGTATTTTTTCTTCGGTCATTCAACCACCTCTTTTTTATAGATGAAAATTCCATCCGAGAAGATACGTCTATCAAAACCAGTTATCTTTGAAGCTGCTTCAATATTTGCTGCAGTTTGGGCAACAGCATCTAAATTCGGGCCCTCCACAACTATATCTTCACCTTTCACAGTAACCTTAACGCCCTGTAGTATTGGCGCCCTCCTTATATTCTTTTCACCTATTAGATTAGTTATTTGAACTTCGTTCCCTACTACCTTTACAGATGTTGGAAAGTGAGTATATATAATTTTAAGATAATACCTATAACCCTTAGTTACTCCAGTTATCATATTTTTGATATGACTAACTATACTATAGAAGGCCGCCTTTTTTCGTCTATTAGCAAATGTAGTTTCTAACACTATCTTATTTCCATCTAAACTAATTTGTATACCCCTAGCAAAGCTGAAATCTTTAACTACTTCACCTTTAGGTCCTTTCATCTTAATTACTGAGTCTTTTAAATCAACATTTACATTGCTCGGAATTTCAATCTCTTCCCTTAAAATTACTATCTGCATTAAAAATCACCTCAATATACATATCCCAATGCTACTCCTCCTAGTCGCATTCTAGCTGCTTCTTTATGAGACATTACTCCTTTAGATGTCGAAACAATAATTATACCAATCTCTTTTGATGGTAAGTAACGCCTGATATAATCTGGTAATGCAATCATCTGTCTATAACTAAGAGGATATCGTGGAGTTATTGGTCCACACTTGTTAACTCTTCCTAACAACTGTACTGTAATCTTGCCCCATCTACCATCATCAATATACTCAAATTCTCCTACATAACCCTCCTTCTGCATAACTCTTAAAACATTTATTACCAATTTAGATGCTGGCATTATAATAGCTTGTTTATTCCTTCTCATCTCATTGTTGTAGATAGACGTTAACGCATTTGCCAACGGATTTACGAATACCATAACCTATCACCAATACTTCCTAAACCCTAACTCATACGCGACTTCTCTAAAACATTGTCTACATAAATAAATCCCATATTTTTGAATTACAGAATCCCTACTTCCACATCTCTGGCAAGCTTGAACTCCTTTACCATATTTTCTCTCGGCTGGAGGCTTGTATTTTCCCATTTCATTCACCCTTCTACCAACTGTACATTAAAATTATTTCTTAAAAATTCCATAGCTTCTTCCTTCGTAACCCTATGCCTCCTTGGAATTCTAGTCTTTTTTCTTCTTCGTCTCGAAATCCTATAGCCAGCTCTCTCGAGAGTGATAGCTATATCCATGCCGAATATACCTATTTCTGGATCATATCTTGCACCTGGTAAGATCACATGTTCCGCAATCCCAAAAGATACGTTACCATATTCATCAAAACTACTTTTCTTTAATCTATATCCTATAGCTTCTAAAACCTTTCTTAAGAATCCTTCAGCTTGAGTACCCCTTAAGGTCACCTTAACTCCAATTTCTTGACCTTTTCTAATTCCAAACTCCCTTATAGTTTTCTTGGAAATAGTATATACTGGTTTAGCTCCAGTTAACTCTTGTAAAAGTTGATAAGCTTTTTGTAACCTATCTCCAGATTCACCAAGTCCTATATTAACAGTAACCTTGGCTAACTTAACTTTCCTCATTGGATTTTGATTAACAGATAAAGTAGACTCTGTCATTTTAATCAACTCTCATGTCAGATTTTTCCCTACCTATACTCATCACATTCATGAGATTAGTCTGATAAGTATTACCATCTTTGCTTTCTAGTGTTATCACACTATATTTTCTAGACTTAAACTTACTCAAATTTATATTTTTAACAACACCGTGAATACCGACGTTCTTACCGCCTACAAAGATTGCATATGAGCCTTCAGAGATAATGAATGAATCCACTATATTTTGGCTTGGTAACTCAATCTTTAATGTCATAAGCGTTTTGAAACTCTTTGCAGTTTCTTTATCGACTAGGATATTTCTTCCATCCTCTAAATTAAGCTGAATACTACCTCCCTTTACTGTAGTTTTATTCATGATCCTAACGTACTTATAATGAGCCTCATCTGCGGATATCTTGGATAACCTCATAAACCTAACGTTATCAGGAATAACTCTAAAATATAGATCAGCGGAGGGAATTGAAACAATGTCCATAAGACCAACAGGGTATTTATAGTCTTTCCTTACCTTGCCATCTACTAAAACTTTACCGTCAAATATTATATGCTTAGCCTCTCTTACCGTTTCCGCAAGTTTAAGATAATCCCTAATTACAACAGCCAAAGGTATACTTTTCTCTATAGGGTGAGGTCCAGCATTAGGTCTAACCGTCCACTTATATTGTTTTTTGCTTATTACTAAAAACCAAGGTGTTTCAAATCTTGTTATGTGAGCCATTTTTCATCACTTCTTAGATTTTTCTAACTTTTCTCTCCTTCTTGGATCACTCAGATCTAGCTTAGTTATCATTACTTTAGATGCGTGAATCCACACATATACCGGTGTTCCATCAGCTTTTTTTCTCGTTATCCCTTCTATTGCTAATCTTCCAGTCCTAGTATTAATTTCAGTTACCTTCCCTTCCTTTCCATTATGATTTCCCCGCATTACCCTAACAGTATCACCTTTTCTCACTCTAATACGTTTTATACCATATTGAGAGGCAATCTCATCAGAGACTTTAGCAATCAACAACTTCTTCCTTTGATGTAATGGTAAAGTGTGTAATAATCTCCTCTGTTTAGAAGGTTTAAGAGATACCATATTTCCTACACCACCAATGTAGCAAGACTTGCTATTTTTGGCCATCTTTCAGCTGCTTCTCTTGCTATTGGACCCCTAACTTCAGTACCTTTTGGTGTTCCGTCTGGGTTTATTATGACTACTGCATTATCTTCAAAGGAGATCCAGGTACCATCTGGTCTTCTATATGGCATTCTTTGTCTCACGATTACTGCCCTAAATTTCTGTTTTCTAACCTCTGGTGTTCCTCTCTTAACTGAGACCATAACCATATCGGCAATATTGGCAAATGGAACTCTTCTCAGAACACCTCTATAACCATACACTCCAATTATCATAGCTTCTTTTGCTCCACTATTATCAGCAACGTTAACTACTGAATAATGCTGGAGACTTGGCGTTAAACCTTTTCTGGATCCTAAAACTTGAATCTTTTCTGACACTTTAACTCACCTTGCTTAATACCACAAAACTTATAGATTTAGAAAGAGGTCTGCATTCGCCAATTATAACTTTATCTCCCTCTCTAACGTTAACACACGGTGGTACATGAGCATGTATCCTACTCCTTCTCCTTTCATATCTCTTATATTTCGAGTCATAGTATAAGTATTGCCTTTCTATAACTGCAGCTTTAGTACCTTTATACTTTACAATGACTCCTTCCAGTATAATGCCCCTAACTCTCAATGATCCATGATAAGGGCAATCTTCATCTTCGCATGCCTTCTCGGGAATAACAACATTAGGTATTCCCGGGTCCTTTACCATCTTCCCCTTAGATCCCATCTAGCTCACCTAAATTCTTCTCCAAGGTTTTCTTACCAGCCTATAGCCAGCTATTATAAAAGACTTACCTTTAAAAGTTATCTCAAATATACCATGAGCTTTAAATATCCTTATAACCTTGTTTTTCCCCCTTAACCTAATCAAAAATGTTTTTTCTGTCTCTAGTAAAATTAGACCTTCTCTAGAAATTAGAGAAGGATCCGTGTACCATAAAATCCTTATTTTAGAATTAATATAATCCAAAATCATAAAACATATAAAATTATTTATTCTCCACTTTTGCTTTTCCTTTACCTTCTCTCTTCTTTTCACTTAAAACTGTTAATATTCTTGCTATGTCTTTTCTTGTGTTTCTAATGCTTGCAGTGTTCTTTAAAGTTCCCATTCTAGCTTGCACTCTAAGTTTCATTAATTCCAATCTTAGCTCATCCACCTTTTTTATCAACTCTCCTTTTTCCATTTTCCTTAACTCTTCAAGATCTACCGTCATTCTTTCTCACCCTCACCTTTCTCCTCACTCTTTTGTGAGGATTCTTCAATAAAAGTTACATTAGTTACTGATACCTCTTGAGGAACGGAAGGAGACTCTTTCAAACTGATTTTATCTTCAATCTTCAGTGGTTTAGTTATAACTACCTCGACACCAAATATTCCAGGCTTTAACATCGCTATAGCAATTGCTCTATCTATCATCTTCTCTAATTGTTGCCCGCTCTTATACACAATACCCTCCTTTAACTTCTCATATCTTGCCCTTTCCGTAGTAAGCTTGCCGCTTATTATTATTTCCGCACCTAATGCACCGGCATTCATAATTCTTCTCATTGATATGAAAGCGGCTCTCCTAAAGTGATATCCCTTTTCTAAAGCTATTGCCAACCTAAATGCCATTACTCTAGCATTGAGCTCCGGGTTCTCCACATTCGTTATTGTAATTTGTGGATTCTCTAACCCAAAAACTTTTTCGAAGATTTGTGCAAGCTGTTTTATATTTCTTCCACCCCTTCCTATAATCATTGAAGGTCTTCCTGCATATATTATAACCCTAGTTCCAATTGGAGTCTTCAATACCTCTACTCCTGCATACTCAGCATTATAGTATTGCTTAGCTAGATACTCATCAATCTTGACTTTCACTATAGACTTCTCAAGGAAATATCTCTTGATGTTTGGTATCTTACTCCACCTCCTCCAAGATTACCTCTACATTAGATGTCCTTCTGTACTTTGCAGTAGCCCTCCCAAATGCTCTGGGCATATATCTTTCTAATGTTATACCCTTGTGGGCAGCTATATGCCTTATAATTAATTTATCGATATCCAGCCCTTTATTAGTTGCATTAGCCTCAGCGTTTTCTAACAACTTTAACACTTGCCTTATAGCTTTCTTTGGATATCTACCAGCCTTTATTTTCCATTTAGCAGATATATTAGCTTTATGTGATGCACCCTTATTATATCTCCAGAATGGTAGGGCTTCCTTTTCTTCTAAAACTCTGTTTAGAAAATCTTTCGCATCATTAAGATACATTCCTCTAATAGCTTTGCAAACATTATAAAGATCTCTTATGGATGCAGGAACATCTCTTATCACAGCTTTTGCAATTTTCAACTCATCAAGATTTAATTGAGGATAATTCCAACTTGCCATAGCTGATCATCCTTTCATTGCTAAGAATAAACTTGACCTTGTAGCCTTTAACCCTGGTTCTCCATGTTCAACCTTCTTAGTGGTTATTGAATACTCTCCCAAGTAATGACCTATCATTTCTGGCGTAACTGTAAATTCAACAAATTCCTTGCCATTATAGACAGCCATCTTAAGACCAATTAGCTCTGGCAATATAACTAAGTTTCTGACATGCGTCTTTATGGTCTTATTAACCTTTCCTTCTCTTCTATATTTCCTTATTTTTTCCAGCAAGTGCCTTTGTGCATCAGTAAATCCACGTTTTAATGATCTCCTTTGCCTTGAAGGTAGTAACTTAATAAACTCATCCATTGGCATATTTAGTAACTCATCTATACTCTTACCTCTGTATTTAAAGTTCTTCCATTCAGGTGGTATTTCTAATGACATCTAATTTCACCTATTCCCCCTTTTCATTTATAAAATTCACTTACCCTCCTTCCTCCCTGTTCTCCTTGCCGCAATATGACCAACTTTTCTACCTGGAGGAGCATTTCTAGATACCGTAGAAGGTCTGCTTACACTCTGATGTAGCCCACCACCATGAGGATGATCGACTACATTCATTGCAACTCCCCTTACAATAGGCCATTTCTTAGCCTTTACTTTATACTTCCAATAATTAGCTCCAGCCTTCAATAGTGGTTTTTCTACAACTCCACCACCAGCCACTACACCAACGGTAGCTCTAGCCTTATTCGAAACTGCTTTTATCTTATCTGAAGGTAATTTAATTAACACCTTATCACCGCTCTTGCCTACTACTACTGCATATGAACCAGCACTTCTAGCGTATTTGCCTCCGTCTCCAAAATTTTCTTCAACATTACATACTATTGTACCTTCTGGCGCATCACCTATCTCTATAACATTACCATTAGCTATTGGAGATCCTTTACCGAATTCGATCTTCTGGTTAATAACCAAACCTTGAATTGCTTGCGTTAAAAACTTGGTTCCGTTCTCTAATTTTATGATAGCAACAGGCGTATTCATCCCTGGATTATGCACTATGTCTATTACCTTGCCTACAAGATGTCCAAATATGTTAGGATACCTTACCTTACCTATTCGTAGCCAACTTGGACTCCTAAAAGTTGGAGAACCTTTTCCCGCCCTCTGCTGTAATAAATTCTTACCCATTCTATATCACCTCACAAAATGCCCAATCTGTGGGCTATATCACTTGCTTTATATTCTGGTGCTAATTTTACATATGCCTTCTTGTAACCTTGAGGTGTTATAACTACGTTAACTTTTACCACCTTAACACTAAATAATCTCTCAACAGATTTCTTAATGTCATCCCTTGTATCACTCTTATCTACTATTAATGTAAGTGTATTATAGGACTCAATAAGTTTTAATGCTTTCTCTGTAGCTAAAGCCATTTGAATCATTCTAACTCACCAACCTCTTACTCAATCGCTCATCTAAAATCTTTATGCTAGTTTCAGTATAAATAGTAAGCCTGCCTGAATGTGCACCTGGAGCCAGATGAATAACGCTTACATCTTTAGCGTTAACTACGTCAACTCCAGCTATGTTTCGTGCTGCCTTAACTATTGGAGAATTACTGTCGTGTACTATTATTAGTGGGCCTATTGATTCCTTATATTTTCTACCCCTCATTTTGCCCTTTCCAGCCCTTATCCTAATCCTCTCTTTTACTCTCTTTACATCATCATAAACACCTATCTTCTCTAAAAATTCTTCAACCTCGCTTGCAGTTTTTAAACTAACAATATCATCAGTTACTACTATAGGAAAACTTACTGAATCTTTAAATACATGTCCCCTAGCCTTAACGAAAACTTTGTCTGCTGTAGCGCTTAACGCACTAATTACTGCCAATTGTTTCTCCTTATCGTTCACCTCTTCTACAAGCTTTTTGTCTACCGAAGGCGGAAATGTTAACCTACCACCTACGGTATTAGGTGCTAAGGCAGCTTCTCCAGAGTTTTTAACTCTAGGAACTCTGGCCATACCTAGATTTATTCCAAAACTCTCAGCTGATGTTCTTTTGCCTGCCATAGGATCTCTGCCTTTTGGTTGCAGAGAATGTGTAAACTCTGCTAAAAATACTCTTCTTATTATATCTTTTCTTACCGGAAACGAAAAAATGAAAGGTAACTCTACCTCTTTTACCTTATTTCCATCTTTATCTAAAATCACAGAGTTTTTCTTAACTAGTTCTAAATACATTTACTTTCACCCTTGCTTACTTAAAAGGTTAACATAAGTTATCTTAGGAGCGTTTTCAAAAACATAAGAAGGTCTAACAGCCTCTCTTAAGAATATCGGCCTTTTCTTTGAACCTAATATAGAACCTTCCAACAAAATATACGTGTTCCTAACTATTCCGTACCTTACAAAACCACCTGCGGGATTTATCTCCTTAGGATCATCACCAATTTTTATAATTCTCTTATTATATTCTGTTCTTCTGTGAAAACCTAACTGACCTGGCTGAGGTGTATAGCTAGGTGTCCCTAAAGACGGACCTCTAGTACCTATTTTCCTACTTCCTTTTCTATGCTTATGCCATCTAGGTAATTCTACTACACTGTACCTTTTTATTACACCAGCGAAACCTTTGCCCTTAGTAACTCCTACTACATCTATTAGTTGACCCTCCTTGAAAACGTCTTTAATTGAAATTTCTTTTCCTAAAACGTTTAGTGCATAATCTAGTTGTGCTTTCTTTTCTCCTCCACCTATCTGGATCTCTACTAAATCTGGCACTTTTTTACCTAATGATGGTATCTTCCTAGGTTGTGTAGCTACCAAGAGCCTAAAATAGACTATTCTATCCAGGTTAGATTTGATAAGATCTAACTTACTACCAAACTTTTCCTCAAACTTCTTTTTACTTTCATCATTTTTCAAAAAGGATGAAAGAGAATGAATTCTTCTCGTAATATCTAAGAACTGTAAAGAAGAGGGAGACCAATATTCTGTTATTACGTTTGGTTCGCCTTTACCATCCACTGCATAAGCTCTCAAAGCCAACGGTATAATTGGAGGTACTTCTAGAACTGTAACTGGCATATATATCTCTTTACCATTAGTAGGAGAGTTAGGCCAATCATCAATCATAAAAACATGTGACATGCCAACCTTATATCCCACAAAGCCCAACAATTTTGGATTCGGCGAATTTATTTGTGGCCATGTTCTAGGTGTTGGTAATAACTCAGATGATCTTTTCCTAGGTCTAAGACCAGCTGATCCACGTCTAGGTGAGGCTAACTTTCGATGACCCATTCTTAATCCCCGCTAATTGCTATTTCACCTATCACTCAAGCATTATAAATCTAACTTAACAGAAGGTTTAGAATAGACAGAGAATAAGCCAATGCCTCTTCCGCCCTTATATCTAAAACTCCTTGTTTAATAACAAAGTTATATGACTTATCCAAATATTGTTTACCTAACCTTTGTAATAGATTTCCAGCTGGTGGTCCAATAAGCAAAGTAAGGCCATATTTACTGTACAAGTTGGCCAACTCTTCCTTTGCTTTTAAGGGATTTTTTCCATTCCTACTTGCAATTATAAGATTATCAAAGTTGAGTATCTTGTTAAAGTCTACAAACTCGTTTTTAACTCCGCTATAATAGAAACCACTATAATCGATATAACCAACTTTTAGGGAGTCAGTAATCAGAATGGACTTTGATGATGAATTTATTCTCTTTTTTAAACCGAAATCACCCTTAAAGCCTAATCTTATCTCGCCTTCAACAACTTGTTTAAAAATAAGGTGATATGGTATTGCCAAGGGACTCATTAAACCAACTTTCTTTAAATTACGACTTATAGGAACATATTTTTTAAGATACGGAGGTAAAAGAGCATATTTTGTAACATCTTTAATTATTTTTTCTAATTTAGTAGAATTTACGGAATCTGTTATCCAGTAAATTTTATTGACTCTAAATGTATTTGTGACTCTAAGTATAAATGAAAGTTTTAACGTAATTTCAAGAAGAGAATTTTCAATATCAAATATAGACAAAAAAAGAACAACATTTAAGGGCTTATAGCGTGGAAAAGGAAACATCATGTAGACTTCTTTATCCCTATTATATAAGATTCTCCTTCTATATCCCAATCCATTACGATATCCCCTTTAGGATCACCTAAAATTACCTTATTCCCCCTAGTCTCACTCTTAATAAATTCCTCCCATTTTTGTATCGTTTTTACTCTTTCTTCTGGCGCCTTTATACTAATCTCAATATAATCTACAACATTCAGTTTTAGTTGTTTTCTCATGAATTGTATCCTCCTTATGATGTCCCTAACTAATCCCTCTTCCTCTTCACTCTCGGAAATTTCCTTACTTATGACCACTATACCCTGAGCAAATTTAGATGAAACATAACCTTCAATAGTCTCTTCTGAGATAATCACGTGCGAAGTATTAAGTATTACATCAACATTATCTATTCTAGCAACGTGCTGTTTTTTATTAAGTATGTCTATAGCTATTATATCGCTGTTATTTCTAATATAATCCAATATTTTAGGAGACATACTCTTATACTCTTTACCTATGATCGACCTACTAGGCTCGACCTTATATTTACTGAAACTTTTGAATCCTTCTATTTTACTTATTTCTATATCTTTAGCGTTTAGCAGAGATAACAAGACATCTTTTATTCTATTAACCTTAGCCAACGTATCCTCATCTTCTACGAAAATATAAACCTTAGCCAATGGCCATCTTAATTTTATTCCAGCCTTAGCTCTAGCGTTTAACGACGCCTCGTTTATTTCCCTGGCAACTTCAAAAGCTCTTTCTAATTCATTATCGATAAATCTCTCATCGTAATTAATACTAGACTCCATTGATACTGATTCCTTAGGATTAACTACAAAGGATTTATAAATTTTCTCTGAAATAAACGGAATTATAGTAGATGCTAATATAATACATTGTTTTAATATGAAATAGAGAATATAATACATTGCTATCTTATCCTGAGTGTTAGCTTCAATCCACGCTCTTTTTCTTATTAACCTTATGTAAAACCTGCTTACATCTTCAACTAGAAAGTTTATCAAGTAATTAGCCATTTCATGAACCTTATAATTCTTCATTGACTCATTTACCTTCTTTAACATTGAGTTAAATCTCGATAGTATCCATAAATCTTCTATCTTAGCATATTTTATAACATCGTCAAGAGTATACTTAACGGGTTCAAAGTTATCCAAATTCATATACATTGATGCAAAGACGTACGTGTTCCAAATTATTTGCAAATCCCTTTTAGTTAGCTCTAACGCTCTCCATGAAAATCTTGCATCCTCCCATGTAGTGTTTCTGAGAAGCCATAAACGTAATATATCCCTTCCATACCTTTGAATTACTACAGAAGGTTCGACATAATTGCCTAGACTCTTATGCATTTCTCTACCTTGTTCGTCTAGCATAAATCCATGAACTAATACAGAAACATAGGGGGCTTTATCTAGTAATATTAACCCAGATCTAAGCAAACTAAAGAACCAACCCCTTAACTGATCATGACCTTCTAGAACTAGATCTACTGGACCTAACTCCTTCCACTTCTCTTGCCAATCTTTACCTAAACTAGCAAAGAAAGCCACACCACTATCGAACCAAACGTCTGCCACATCAGTAATTCTCTTAGCAACTCCACCGCACTTATTACATTTTACCCTTACATTATCTATCCACGGTCTATGTAAATCGTTAGGAACTGAATCTATTGCTATACTCTCTAAGTCTTCTCTACTTCCAACTACTATCACATTATTGCACTTTTCACAAATCCATATAGGAAGAGGAGTTCCCCAGAACCTTTGCCTACTTATAACCCAATCTCTAAGCTCCTTAACCATGTTAGATATTCTGGATTTACCCCAATCCGGAATCCAGTTTACATTCTCTATCTCCTTAAGCATTTCATCTTTTATTTTCGTGACTCTTATGAACCACTGATCAATAGCCCTAAGTACTAATGGAGTCTTACATCTCCAGCATACTGGATAACGGTGAACTATTTTCCCTTCGAAGAATAAAGCGTTTTTCGACTTCAGATCGTTAATTACCACCTTAGATGCGTCTCTAACTTTCAATCCTTTATATTTCCCACCTTCTTCAGTAAATTCTCCCCTATCATTAACGAACATTACTACTGGAAAGCCATATTTTTGACCTATCAAGAAGTCTTCTTCACCATGTCCAGTGGCAGCATGTACAAGACCGGTACCATCGGTTAATGTAACTACATTACCAGCATCTACAACTTGATGAAAATCATCTAATTTAGTTTGTGCGCTAACAAAATCTCTTAGGGGATGCTTATATTTTACTCCTATTAACTCACTGCCTTTGTAGGTTCTGAGTACCTTATAATTAGTTATACTTGCCTCTTTCATAACAGCCTCTATACGATCTTTTGCAAGTACTAGTACCTCACCATTAACCTCTACATCAGCATAATCATAGTCTTTATTTACCATTACAAAAACATTAGATGGTATAGTCCATGGTGTAGTAGTCCATATTAATAGGTATCTATTTTCCTCTCCTTTAATCTTAAACTTAACATAGATCGAAGGATCCTCTAAATCCCTATATTCCGACACCTCATAATCTGATAGAGTTGTTTCACATCTAGGACACCAATGTAATACTGCGGTACCCTTATCTAACATCCCTTTTTCATAAGCTTTCTTAATTACGCTCCATGAAGAGCTTATATAAGAAGGGTCTAATGTATAGTAAGGCCTTTCCCAATCCATAAAGACTCCAACGTCCTTAAAGTTTTGTGTCATTTTAGTCGCATTGGATAACGCAAACTCTTTGCATTTATTAATGAAATTCTCTACTCCAATTTTATCTATAATCTCTTGCTTATTTAATATTCCAAGTAGCCTTTCAGTTGCAACTTCTATAGGTAATCCATGTGTATCATATCCTGGTTGGTCATGAACTTTTTTACCTAGTAATCTTTCATAGCGCAATATACAGTCCTTTATTACCTTATTCCAAATAGTCCCTATATGAGGAGTAGGGCTTGAAGGATATGGAGGGCCATCTATAAACAGAAACTTTTCCCTTCTTTTACTTACAATATCTCTTAATTTATTGTAAATTTTATTCTCTTCCCAAAATGAAATTATTTCGTCTTCGATCTTCTTAGGATCATAATTACCAGTAAGAGGCTTAATAACGGTGGATAATTCAACTCACCATACCCTATTAAACTTGACAAGTTTATAAAAATTAAACTTCGTACCCAATCAACCTTACATCACACATATATCATATATACTTATATATTTCATCCACCATATCCTTTAACTTAGCATTACCGCCAACATCCTCCGTTAGCTTATTCCCACTTTTGTAGGTCTCTATAATTGCACCCTCTAACGATTTTGATGCCAATATATATTTATTCTCCTTAGATACATCATACATTCTACTAAGCATCATGGAGACAGATAATAGAAATGCGGTAGGATTAGCTATCCCTTTTCCTGCAATATCAAAAGCTGCCCCATGTACTGGTTCAAACATAGATTTCCTATCTCCAATATTTGCAGATGGAGCTAGACCCAAACTTCCAGCTATCTGACTAGCCTCATCACTTAGAATATCGCCATAAACGTTACTAGTCACTATTACGTCAAACCGAGTTGGATCTCGCACTAAATTGGCGGCAGCTGCATCAACATACATCTCATCGAAATTCACCTTGCCTTTCAAGACTTCCCTACAGACACTTGCGAAAAGCCCATCCGTAATTCTCATAACGTTAGCCTTATGGACACACGTAACTTTATGACGTCTAATTAAAGCGTAATTTAATGCTACATTAACTATTCTTTTAGAGGCAAACTCAGTGGTTACTTTAATAGCTATTGCTACTCCACTAGACGGAACAAATTCAAACCCTTTATACAAATCTTCTGTATTTTCTCTTACAATTAGTAAATCAACATTAGAATATTTTGACTGAACATTTGGCAGTGACTTAGCTGGTCTAATATTTGCATACATATCATACATTTGTCTCAATTTAACTACAACATCCATTGCAGTCTCTCCAACTGGACCTTTTAGAATTATATCCGCCTTTTCTATAACGCTTAAGGTTTGTTTAGGTAAGGCTTCGCCATATTTATTTAATGCTGTATCGCCAGCCTCAACTTCAATTAAGTTAATATCAAGATTGTATTTCTCTATTAGCTTAGCTATAACTCTTTTACTTCCTTCGTATAACTCTGGTCCTATGCCGTCACCAGGAATTACGGCTACTTGAAAAGTCATATGTAAAGAAAATTAGTCTAGCTTAAAACCTTTTGATCTTATCTTATTCGCTATCTCCCCTAAGAGATTATAAGTTTGAGGGGACGTACGTTTTATGACGCCAAATTCATAACCTAAAATTCTAATAAGCTTTTCTAGTTCCTTACCCTTATATATATCTAATCTAGTATAATTAACTAGAAAGTCAACCGAAATGTAATCACCCCTATTATACGCTCTAGTTAAATTAGAATTTATTTCTAAATCTAGTGGATTTACTGAAAATATTGATGGATCAGCATTAGAGACCTTACTGCACTCTGCGTAAATAATATTCAGATTATTGAGAATTGGGACATTATACTCACTATCCATATTAAAAGTCAGCTTATCTAGCATGGAAAGGATGAAAAAATTTATATCTAAGGTTACATGTATAGAACATATCCGATTCTTTTCTAGATTAGAATATGTTAATGTACTTTTATATATTTTAAATCGAAGCTCATTTGCTTCAACTATTATACCTAGTGGTTTTATTATAGGTTTTATCCCAGAAGTACCGACTAACACCTCATATATCCCGTCATGAGGAAAGAACATTTTTAAAAACTTCTTCATAAATCACTTGTGCTATTACAACATCTAAAAACCTTATCTAATTATGGCGAAATAATAACGGGATCAAAGAACGAGATAAAATTAGTGAGAGAAATTAGAAAAATGCTAGAAGATAATAGTGACGAAATTAGGCAAATCCCGATTAGAGTTCTTAATTGGGAACAGAAAGAACTAATTTTTGAGTGCGAATCAAAAACAATAGATGCAATTTCGCTTCCATATTCTTTATCAACTGAGGTTGAAGCAGATGTAGCAGATAACTTTAAAGAATGTAATGGTAGAAAGTTAATGAAAATTAGGATAAAAAATCTATACGAAATCAATAAATTGTATATAGAGGCAGTAGAAAATGATTGTTTAGGAATAATCTTTTCCCTAAATAATGAGAAAAGAAAATTCGTGATAAAGTATGGAGACCTTCTAAGCCATCAACCCAGCTACCCACCGCCAATACCAGCGTTTTATATTAAGGAGAACGATTTTCCTTACATAAAGGGTAGGTGTAGAATATCACTAAAAACTGACATAAACCCTTTTGCAACAGGTTATATTATCGAAGCCATAAGAAATTCGAAAAATGAAAATAAGATAATACATATTACAGCACATCATGATCATTGGTTTAAAGGAGAGAGAGACAATCTTTTAGCAGTGGCTTTATTGAGAGAATTTAGATCTAATGTTTACGAAACCCATCTAATTTCATTTACTGCAGAGGAATCGGGCTCTTTAAATTTCTCAACCTTCTCATGGTCACATGGTTCTAGAGAATTTTTGAAAAATTACAAAAACACTGACGATATCTTACTTAACATCAACATGGATAATATAAGTGAGGAAAGTTTGATCTTAAAAGCTGTACCTGGACTTCTTGAACTCTCCAGGAAATACTTTAAAAATGTAGTTGAAAGCCCTGAGATATATAGCGATGGGTATTCATACATAAAAGTTGGAATTCCAAGTATTACAATAGAGAGTTTAGGAAATATTCATTATCATGGTGAATACGACGTTATAGAAAATGACAAGTCTAACGCATTTTTAAATGCGAGTACAATATTAGATATAATTAATAGAATAATTAATGAAAATATAGAGTATAAAACACGTGAAATGAAAGAAGAACTTAAGAAAGATCTTGTGGAATTACCAGCAGAACTAAAATCATACTTAGTAAATGTTGAGGATTTACTTGATAAAAATTATATGGAGGCATATAGAGAGATTGTAAAATTATATGGAGGCATACTAGAACTTAATCAACCTTATTCTACAGTTGAACTATTTCATAAGATTAAGGGATTAAAAATTGCAAGAAAAAATGACGTTTGTATCGAGGATTTAGGATGTATAAAAAGACTAAGAAATGATGAAATATTTTACAGGTTTTATTTATATTATATTAATGAATTAAAGGAATCAATAACTACCGAATACATTAACAAAATTTATTTCGTATTAAAGAAATTCTTCTAATTGCTTAAGACTGGATATTACAAAGTCTGCATAAAGTTCGGCGTTTTTCACTTTACCTTCTCTGTCTATTAGCACACTAATCATGTTAGCCTTTTTAGCTGCTAAACAATCTTTTACTGGCTCGTCTCCCACAAAAACACACGAAGTGGGATCTACTGAAAGCTTTTCGCATGATATTATAAACGGCTCTAAATTAGGCTTTGGTCTAATACCTCCTTCTCCAGCTATTAATATCAAATCGAATTTATCTATTAAGGGAAAGGTTTTCAATCTACTACTTTTATTTCCCCCTTCTCCATCACTATTTGTAATTATGCCAAGTTTATATCCCTTACTATCTAGATATTCTATAATTTCCTTTGCATCTTCGTATGGTTCAGTTTGGCTAGCAATTGACCAATACAAGCTAGTCCAATCGTAAAGCTGAGACTTATCTATGTGAACAATATTTAATGATTTTAGAATACTCTCCCACCATTTATTTCTATTATACTCCCCTTGGTTATCTAATTTCTTACTTTCCTCTTCTACTAATTTCTTAATTATATTTATGTCAATTTCTTGTCGATAATTCTCCTTTATGTACGTATATATATCCTTACTTACAGCATCTAAAGCGTCCTTAGCCTTCGTACTAAAGTCGACTAATGTATCATCAAAATCAAAAAGCACTGCCTTTACATTATTGAATATTTTATAATTAATCGACAATTCGACTCACGACAAGAAATCTTCTACTTTAGGTAGCTCTTTAGGTAATCCTTTCCTCTCTCTAATCTTAGTAACCACATCCAGTAAGATACTATCCGGAACCGGAGCCCATCTACTAAACTCAGTACCCCAGAACGCTCTACCTCCAGTAGATCCTCTTAGTTCACTCGCCATATCATATGACTCTGAAACTGGAATCTCAGCGGTTATCCTAGACATGTTAGCTATTTGAGAGACGTCCAATATCTTTCCTCTTTTTCTCGTTATTACTGCAGTGACATTACCTATAAGATCTGCAGGCACTCTTATGTCCAGTTTCTGTATTGGCTCTAGTAAAGTCGGTCTGGAAGTTAAGAATCCTGCAAATATGGAGTTTCTAACTGCAGGGTATATCTGAGCTGGGCCTCTATGGGCAGGATCCTCGTGTATTACAGCATCATGTAAGATGACCTTAACACCTCTAATTGGTTCATGAGCTAAAGGACCTTCTTTCATAGCTAACCTAAATCCTTGAAGTACTGTATCCATAACTTCCCTTAAATGCTGGACACCACTAGTTAAATCTACAAAGACGTTAACGTTTTCATCTATTGCAATAATTCTCTTAGCTTCATCATAGTCCCAACTGGCTTCATCTCTTAATATCTTAGCCATCTCCTTGCTATCCATATCCTCCCTTATCGTGCCATTACTTATTAGCTCTATAGTCTTGTCATTTAAAGGCTCCACACTTAAGTAGAATTTGTTATGCTTATTTGGAGACTTTCCTTCAAATACTTGGCTCTTAGCTCTTATACTTTCCCTATAAACAACAATTGGCGGAGTAGTAACTACGTCAATACCATAATTCTCACGTAATAGCTGTAATGATACCTCTAAATGTAAGAAACCCATTCCAGATAACAGGTATTCTCCAGTTTCTTCATTTATTTTAACCACTAAGTTTGGATCTTCAATACTAAGCTTCCTTAATGCATCAATCATCTTAGTTAAATCTTTAGGATTCTTAGGCTCTACGGCTATAGTAACTACTGGTTCAGATATGTAATGTAATCTTTCAAAACTTCCTTGAACATTACTAAAACCAACAGATATAGCTGTCTCACCGGATCTTGCTCTATCTAAACCTAATACTGCTGCGATATTGCCTGCTGGAATTTCTTCTGCAAGTTCCCTAGTTGGACCCATGTATAGGCTAACTTGAAGTATCCTCTGTGAGGTCTTAGCGTTAACTAACCACAATTCTTCACCAGACCTAAGAGTACCTGAGAATACTCTTCCTGTTGCCACTAGTCCTGCATGAGGATCGACTTTCATATCGGTTATCATAAATACTATGGGACCATTCGGATCAGCATTTAACATCGCCTTAGCTAATTCATTATCTAGATCTCCTTTCCAGATTTTTGGAATTCTATACTTTTGCGCTTCAATAGGATTGGGAACGAACTTTATAGCAGCATCTAGTAACGCTTCATTAATAGGAGCTTGCGCAGCTAGCTCTTCAAGTTTAGACTTATCAGAAGCAGTGTATGCGTCAATAACATTCTTCATATTAATTCCTTTTTTCTGTGCCATAGGTAAACTAAATCCCCATTTATCTTTAGCAGATCCAAATATCACATTTCCAGCTTGTGGATTAATCATCCATTTTTCTTTAAATTCTGGTTCTCCATACATATCAATTAAGTTATTAACTTGCCTAATTATATCTAATAACCTATTTAACATTTCTTGTGGGCTTAATTTTAATTCCTTTACCAATCTATCTACTTTGTTTATAAATAGAATTGGTCTGACTCTCTCCTCCAAGCTTTGCCTTAATACTGTTTCAGTCTGTGTCATAATTCCTTCCACTGCGTCTACAACTACGATTGAGCCATCTAAAACTCTTAGACTCCTCGTGACTCTTCCGCTGAAATCAACGTGTCCAGGTGTATCAATTAAGTTAATGACATAACCTTTACCTTCCGCTTCGTGATACAAACTAATGTTAGCAGCCTTTACTGTTATACCTCTTTGTTGCTCAACACTTAAGTAATCCAATGCTAGAGCTTCCCCTGCTACTTTAGGAGATATTATACCAGATGCTGCCAATAACGTATCACTAGTTGTGGTTTTTCCATGATCCACGTGAGCAATTATACCTATATTCCTAACTCTCGTTCTATCTTTCATTAGGCTTAGAACTTGCTCTACTGTCTTATATCTAGGCAAATGAAATCACCAACTTCTTGCACTTAAACTTCTCTAGACCCATATTAAAAGGTAATGCTAAAAAAGAGACTAAAAAATTTAAAGGAAATCAAATAAAGAGGTACTTTTCTTACTATCATTATCAGCGTTAGTTTTAGAATAGTGTGCCCTTAAAATTTTATAAATATCCTCAGCTTTTTTCCTACTACCTAATGCTTTTTCTAATTCTGATATAGACGCATTACAAATATTCTGTATAGTTCCAAACTTAAGTAGTAGCCTTTCAGCAAGTACAGAACCAACATTAGGAAAAGATTCTACAATATAAAGTTGCATATCAGAAATACTTTCTAGTTTAGCCTTATTATGTAAATTAATTCTCCTACTCCCATTTTCGCCAAATTGATACTTCTCTGCTATTTTTTTCAAAACTTCCGCAGTATCTTTTTTATCTCTAGAATAAAAT
This sequence comes from Sulfolobus islandicus Y.N.15.51, assembly GCF_000022485.1. Lineage (NCBI taxonomy): Archaea > Thermoproteati > Thermoproteota > Thermoprotei > Sulfolobales > Sulfolobaceae > Saccharolobus > Saccharolobus islandicus. Next base: position 1,258,978 of record NC_012623.1, read on the forward strand.
ACTTTAACATCATAATCAATCGTGGCAGAAATTAAAGCGCTGTTTATCGCTCTCCACTTTTCAGTTATTTTCCTAATTTCATTAATATCACCTTCAACAATTAACATTGGAAAATTATAAACCTCTGAAAGCCTACTGATTTGGTCAAAAAACCTCTTGTCAAAAACCGAATTTACCAAATCATTTACCGACTTCCTCTCTACTGCAGCATCTTCACCTATCACATAATCAGCAACACTAAGTTGAGAGAATATTACTGTAATTCCCAACTCCTTTAATAATTCTGGTATACCACTAGCCTTTTCCCTATCATCAGCATAAATTCTAATTACCATAACACTAATAAGTTATTTAGCTTAAGCTTTTATACCTGTTTGGCCACCTTGCGGATAATATTTCGATAACATCTCATTTATTTTAGCTTGTAAGTCTTCTAGCTGCTTTCTTAAAATACTTTCTTGCTTCTGATAAGTCCTTGATCTGAGTTCTAACAATTCTTTCCTATCATTAAGCTCCTTTTCTACTGATGTCTTATCCGATTTAACCAATAAATTCCCTACAATCTTATAAATAGTAGCATCTGCATTAAGAACTGATAATTCTTCCAATACCTTGTTTATCTCCCTTAATTCATTCTCTATAGTAGACTTTTCCAATAATAATCTATCAAGCTGATCTTTTAACTGTTGAAACTTAGCTAGTTGAGCTTGAACTTCTGGAGGTAACTTCTCGGCCACTTTTTTCCACCTCTTCCAGTGACTTTAGAATTGTATAGATCCAAAGTATATAAGAGTTCATTATAGCCCTAGCTCTTGTAATTGATGGTGCATCTATCTCAATCTGTAAAGGGGATTTCTTAATTTTTACATATTTAGTATCTATCTTTTCAATTATTATCGAATTATATATTATATCCTGTAATTCGTTTTTATTGAAATTATCTGGATAAATTGAAATCTCTATCTTCACACTTCTAATAGCATCTTCAAAAACTTAATGTTTTTCGTAGATAACGTAAACAAAAGTTCACAAATATTATTAGAGACTAGCCTCGTGTTCACAATAACCTCACAATTATTTGACAAGTTGTAGATATTCATATCGACTAGAAAATCTCTTAGAAAATCACACCTATTTAGTTCTATGCATACACTATTATGCCTTTTTATCTGATATAATGGGATATTATAGTCAGAAGGTAGTGATAAACCGTGTAATTTAAAAAAATATTTTATAGAAAAAGTTTCTAAATCATAAACAATTATTCTCAACGGATTACCATTCTTAGCTAATACGAACAATAAATATATTGCTCCTAAATTAATAGCCCTTTCAAATATCTCTTTCTTACTTTTTTTACCCCGTGTAATTTTAACTGAGTCTGGTAACAGAGAAGTTAAAATATTTAAAAAATTTCTTGTTCTAATACTAGGATCTCTAGATGAAGTTATAACTATTCTAGTACGGTGTATATGCAAGACCGGCCCACTTAGAATTACATTTCTTACAGTACCATATTCCAGAAGCCAATCTGATAACCTTACCAGTGGTCTTGCAATAGGGACATTGATGGTCATCATACCTCTTTTCCATTATTTCTTTCCACTTTTTTCTTAAAGTAGATCCATATCTAGCCCCGTATCTTCCAGCAATTCCCGTGACTTTCCCCATAATTGCCACCTATAATTAAATTCCTAACTGCTTTTTAAGTTCTTCTAAAAGCTTGACAGCTACTAATCTTGCTGTATTCTCAGCCTGATCAATATCTTGTAATGACATACTGCCCTTTCCACTCTTTTGAATCCCCACTATTTTTAGATCTGGCGTATAGGAAAAGGAAACCTTAGTGTCCATTATTGACTCTTCATCCAAATCTGGATCAACTATTAAATATTTGTCAACTTTTGCTATAGACACTGTAACTACTGGATGATTCAATGGTAATTTACCCACAACTTCATTTTTATTGACTCTAAACCCATTAGAATCTTGTTCTACCTTATACACTTTAGTATTATACAATGCTGCAACTGAGGCCAACGTACATGCATCCAATACATTCCCACCATAGTCTAATACGTAAACGTCAAGCCATACTGTCCATACACTTTTACCGGGTTCTATTACAAGTTTAGTTAGATCTAGAGCTTTAGAATCCCTTAAACTTCTATCTACTACTCTAGCTAATTCAATAGCATTCTCATCTGGAGGCCCAGGTTCAAAGGTCTCATAGGCTAAAGGTAGGAGTTCAACATTCACAATGAGGTTTCCTTGGTTAGGCGTATCTTCGTAAGGTTTATCTATTTCAAGTTTTGTCCCAGCTAATACCATTGTCGTGCCTAACTTAACTAACGCAGAACCATCAGCCTTTTTTGCATAATTCAAGGTTATAGAAAGAGGTCTATAATCCGTTAATTTTCTTCCGTCTTGCCTAGTGCCTTTCTCAAAAAGACTTACTATACTTTCCTTCTTAATTAAAGGTATAATATTTTGATTCGATGGAGTTGAAGACAATTCTATACACCCTCTTCTTTAAACTCTACATACTTACTTTTTAGAGCCTCCCTCTCTAAATTATATATTATATTTATACCCTTAACTGATAAATCAAAAGCTTGCCTAAATTCCTCCGGAGTCATATTACCATTTAACTGAAATAACGTTACCTGGTTTAAAGACGGCATCATTGCAACCGGCATATCAGCCTCTCCCCACATATCCTCGGGCTCATTTAAATCTAGAACTATTACTCCATCAGCCTTCCCTACAGCTACCCCAGCTATTAAATCTCTCATAGGAATTCCAGCATCAGCTAACGCCAAAGACGCAGCCATCAATGAAACTAATCTGGATCCCGCGTCTGCTTGTAATATTTCAGTAAAAACATCTATGGCAGTTCTTGGAAACAATTCCACTAAAACAGCTGATTCTAAAGCTTCTCTTATAACCTTAGAAAGCTCAATCTCTCTTCTACTAGGTGCGGGATTCTTTCGCTCGTCTGTAGAGAATGGTGTCATATGATATCTAACTCTTAATACTGCCCTATCCGGAAGAGATAAGTGTCTTGGATGCATTTCTTTTGGACCGTAAACCGCTGCTATAGCCTTTGTATTTCCCATCTCAAAAATCGCTGAACCATCAGCGTTTTTGAGAACTCCCAATTCTATCTTTATACTCCTTAATTCATCTGGCTTTCTACCATCTATTCGCTTTCCATCTTCAAGGATTAGTTTTGGTCTCTCCACTTGAAGCATTTCTCTCACCTAATTTTTCCTCAATGAATTGTTTTATTCTATCTGTCAATCCTTTTATATGTGACTCATTTTCAATCTTCCTAATGGCCTCGATTAAAATTTCTTCAGAAAAGCGGGAAGGACAAGTAGCCCATATTCTACCATTATTGGCAACAAACATACTGCATCCACTTTTTGAGGTCAAAGTCTCATACATACTTTTATTCTTACCTATAACACGCGGAACTTTAACTGGCATTATATCAATGACTATACCATTATTCACACGACCTAGATCCTTGCCCTTAACTGATAAAACGGGATCTATTGATCTATCAAAATTTTCAATTCTAGCTATAACATAGTCACCTACATCTAAATACCTCCTTAAATCCTCTCCAACATTAACGGATCTTCCTAAAAGATTTGAGGCTGGTAAATATGCCTTATAAGGCGATTTTATGTCAACCACCCAACCATAGATTTCAACGTCCTCCACTAAACCTATTACCACATCATTGACCTTAGGATAGTAAAACGAACCTTCCAACGGAATCACTTCAAACTGAGTATCTTTTACATCAAAAAGTCCAACAACTGTGGAGTAATATTTACTATTAACCTTTAATATATAAGGAGACCAAGGAATCTGGAACTCGCCTTCAGCTAATAACTCGCCAGGCACTACTATTGATCTTGGCTGTAAAACAATTTTCTGGGACTGACTCATTTCTATCTCACTTGCAATACTTTAACTTCAACTTCTCCTTTTGTCAGATTATTTAACTTATCTATAACGTCTTGCTGTGCACCCGCTGGTATTTCCAATTCAGCTAATAATGTACCATCTTCTAACCAATTGGCTTTTTTTACCTCCCCTAAGTTATGTAATTGTGATCTAACCTTAGAGCTATATTCTGATGGTACTTTAATACTAAGCAGAGCTCTCGCTATTTTAATTGGAATTATCTTAGAAATCTCCTTTACTATTTGCATAGCTTGTGCCTCCACGTCTTTGTTTAAATCAATTTGTATTCTAGCTTGTTCCATTGCCATCTCTAATCTAGTTGGCGGAATTGGTAAATTAGTTTTGGGATCAACGGCGTTTCTATGAATAAAATCAATTATTTGCTTTCTCTTAGTATCTAACATCTCTTTCCTTTGTTCTGCAGTTACCGGTAATTCACCTTTAAGTAAAATTTCTTTTACAATTGTCTCGAAATCAGTAGTACCAAAAACTTTTTTGAGTGATGCTGGAGATGCTTTCAAACCTTTCTTCACGTCCTTGTAAATAGTGTCAGAAACTACTACATCAGAAAGACTTATGCTCTTCCCACTTCTAAAAGCTAATGCTTCTTTTGGCTTAGCTAATATCTCAAACCTCTCTCCATGTGAGTCGTATTTAACTACTACATAATCACGCTCCTTCGTCATAAAAAAAATCCACCTTATTATAACTTCTGTAAATACATATTCTTATCTTCACTGGTCATTTTTAGAAATAGCCCAGTTTGGGTTGAGGCATATCCTATTTCCACAGTATTTGGAGTTAACTTTTCATTAGGCTTAAGAGTAGCCGATAAGGCCTTTAAGGCTAGGAGTATAGTATCTTCTATAGTCAAGTCCTCCTTGTAATTCTTCTCTAAAAACTCAGTAGCTGTATAATAACCTTGTCCTATTGCAACAGCTTGATATGGCATATATTGCCCACTAGGTTCAGTCATATATAGTTTAGGAACTGATTTGTCTATTCCTGCAATCACTAGTGCAACACCAAATGGTCTAACTCCTCCATGTTGTGTGTACATTTGCTTAACATCAGCAACTGATTTTGTTAGATAATCAATACTAACTGGTTCATCATATATTAACCTATGTTGTAATGCTATATTTCTCGCATAGTCTATTAAAACTCTACCATCAGAGGCTAGCCCAGCAAAACTGCACCCTACATGATCGTCGATTAAAAATACTTTCTCTATACTATCTACATCTAATAATGATTGGGCTTTTCTTTTCTCGCTTGCAATAACAACACCAGATTTTGATTTAATACCTATTGCTGTCCATCCCTTTTTTACAGCTTCAAATGCATAGTCTACTTGATATAGTGATCCGTCGGGCGAGAATATGGTTATTGCCCTATCATATCCCATAGCGGCTGGTCCGAACGCCATATACTATTCACTCATGAAATACTGAGTAATCCCTAATTTTAAAAATATCGTTCAGCTCGTCGCAGAGAACATCATCGATACAGTCTGGAGCGGCTTCATCACTTTAATCCGATTAGTTTTTTAGCCTTTTTTAAGCTTCCGGTTGTTCTTCTTGGAACTATAAGTATTTTGTTACCATTAATTTCCTTAGCAAAAGGTAAACTAGCTAAAACAGCCTTATAGCCTATCCTATTAGTAGATATAATCCCTTCTTGAGTATCCTCTCTATATGTAACAACTTTAGGATTTGCAATATTAAGCCATACATTACCTAATAGATCCTTCAAGGAGTTACGAACAACCCTCTCTAAATCATCACCTTTTACTTTGGATTCTGCAATAACGTAAAACACTATATATCTTTTAGCTCTTACTATTTTCTTATTTTTCACAATATTAAGGTTTAAGCTCTTTTTTCTGAGATATAATACAGTTAATATGAGAAGCCATAATATTAATATAATGTCAATTATTAGTTGAATTGAGTTCATTCAACAACTTTATGGGATTTAATATAACAAACTTATAAGCTTCCTCTTCATCAGCTCCCAATACGGTCAAATAACTTATTTTAGAGATTGGACTCCAGATCTCGTTAAAATCACTTGCATATGAGGAGAAAATAATGTTAGGTATCCATTTATATGCAAACACTATAGCATTATATAATAACCCGCTAGAAGATTTAAGTGAAACTTCAACGAATTTGTCATAATATCTTAATAGGTTTAGCATACTTTTCTTAAATATCCTCATATTATCATCAGCCAATATCACGGCATTGACCCTTTTGTTGATAATAGCATACTTTAAGGCATCTATTGAAAGAGGTTTTACAAAAACTAATACATCTCTCTCAATAAAAGGCTTCTTAAGCATCTTTTTCAGTTGATTCCCATTTTCCGCTTTTATAGTAACCCTTTTTATACCAACCAAACCATCTTCACTAAAAACCATGTTATATCCTAACCTTTTGACGTAAGGAAACAGCCTAGAGTTTAGAATGCATGATTCTACTACTAACAAGCTTCTTTATCTCCTCCTTTATATTCTCCAAAGAAGTATTAAACGAAATCATACATTTAACGACATCATCACCCTCTTTAAGAACAAGTCTACGCTCTGCAACCAAATACTGTTTATCGAATCTCAAATATAGTTTACTCCCATTCATATGGGAATCCATAGTTGTAAGAATAAACATTAATTCCGTAGTTTCAATTTTATCTAATATCATTTTAAAAAATTGCTCTCCATTCTTCTTATCAAATCTATATTCCAATATAACTATTTTATTACCGTAATGACCTTGAACAGTTGCGATATTTTTCTTTGAGCTAGAGATAAGAGGAGAGAAAAAACTCTCTATGGTATTTACTATTTTATTGTAATCCTCTGTCTCATGAATAAAAACTGAAAGTATTGCTTGATTTACTTTCATGCTCACTTTCCTGGTATTTTATCATACCTTTGTAATCTATAATACTTACTCGCTTCATGTCTCTTCTTCTCTTCTCTCTCTTTCTGTTTCCTACTCCACTTATGTTTTACAGTACCTTTAAACCCTTTAGATTTCCTCAATCCTCTAGCCTTCTTACCTGCAGATGTTAAACCTCTAAACACTCTATTCCTATTGCTAGGATCTTGAAGCCACTTATAATTAGGATCATTCTTTATTACTGGATGAGAAGGATCCACCATGATTATCTCATAATACTTGTAAAGACCATCCTCTCCAACATAATAACTACCAAGAACCTCTAAATTGGGGTATTTCCTTGCAGCCCTTTCCTCAGCTATCCACTTATATCCTTTAGCTGGACCATAACCATAAACACCCATCCTTTTTGGTCTTCTTCCCTTATTTGGTCTAGGCTTATTAAGACCTCCTCTCCTAACTCTGACTCTCACTATAACAAATCCTTGCTTAGCCTTGTAGCCTAAACTTCTAGCCCTATTTAGCCTAGTTGGTTTAGCTAACCTAACTATCGAAGGCTCTTTTCTCCATTCAATAAATCTCTGCCTTAATACACCTTTTTTCCACTCTTCTGAATTCCATGTGTTCTCTATATAGTGATACACTGATAATGTCATCTATTCTCAAAATACTATGCTAAGCATCTAATTAATAAATGTGTCCACTAAATCAGAACATATGATTACCATTGGAATTATAGGAAAGACCAATGTAGGTAAAAGTACGTTTTTTGCAGCAGCTACACTAAAAGATGTGGAAATAGCTAACAGACCATTTGTAACTATAAATCCAAATGAAGGTATAGGATATGTAAGAGTGAGATGTGTTCATACTGAATTTAATGTCAAATGTAATCCGAAGAATTCCATTTGCATAGATGATTATAGATTCATACCAGTAAAACTAATAGATGTAGCTGGATTAATACCTGGTGCTCATGAAGGAAGAGGATTAGGAAACAAGTTCCTAGATGATTTACGTCAAGCTGATGCACTAATACATGTAATTGACGCAAGTGGATCCACAAATGAAGAGGGTGTCCCAGTAGAGCCGGGGTCAAGAGACCCAGAAGAAGATATAAAGTTTATAGAAAATGAGCTCAATGAATGGTTTTATTCCATTATTAATAAAGACTGGGCTAAATTTGCAAGAACAATAGATTTGTCTGGAAAAGATCTAGTAGATGCCTTATTAAGTAAATTATCTGGAATATCTGTAAATAGATCACATATTATTGAAACTCTAAAAGCTACAAAATTGGAAAACCTAAAATTAATGCAATGGACAGAACAAGATTTAAGGGCATTAGCTAAAACTTTACGAGAAATAAGTAAACCTATGGTAATTGCTGCAAACAAGAGCGATTTACCACAAGCTAGAAAAAACATTAAGAGATTAAAAGAGAAATACAAGTGGGTTATTCCAACTAGTGCAGCATCAGAGATGGCTCTAAGGAAAGCAGCAAAGGCTGGAATAATAGCTTACATTCCAGGAGATAATGATTTTACCATACTTAAACCATTAAACGAGAAACAAAAGAGCGCTCTAGAATATATTAGAAGTAGTGTGCTACAAGTGTATGGAAGTACTGGAGTACAAGAAGCCATAAATACAGCAACATTTGATGCGTTGAACATGATCGTAACATATCCAGTAGAAGATGAGAAGAAACTGACTGACAGAAATGGAAACGTTTTACCGGACGCGATACTCCTAAAGAAAGGTTCTACTCCAAAAGATTTAGCTAACGCTATACATACGGAATTAGCAAAAGGTTTCTTATACGCTATTGATGTGAAGAGGAAAATGAGAGTTGGAGAGAATTATCAACTACAGAACAATGATGTAATAAAGATTGTGTCAAGTACCGCTAGACCTTCTTAAGTAGTATGGAACGAATTTCTCGCCTTTCTCAACATCCCTATCTACGATAGCACCTGGATAAATCCAAGCATATGCACCAATCTTTACTCCAGGTAATATGGATACGTTAATCCCAGTTCTTACATGAGCGCCTACTATTGCACCTAATTTCTTTCTTCCACTGCCTACCCTTTCATTTTTTATATTGACTTTAACTTCCTTTTCATCAAATCGTAGATTAGCTGTTATCGTTCCTGCCCCAAAATTCACATCTTCACAGATTATACTATCGCCGACATAACTTAAATGCGGTATCTTTGTATTTTCCATTATCACACTTTCCTTTATCTCATTGAACGCACCCACCTTAACGTTACTTCCTATCACGCTATATGGCCTTATATAGGCATTGGGTCCGATAACAGAATTTTTGCCTATATAAACGGGACCCTCTATATAGGTACCAGATTTTATTACAACATCATGTTCAATAATTGCCTTACCTTTAATTTTGACATTCTCCTCTATCACACCTAGATTTCTATCCTTCTCCCTATCTAAAAGGACCTTATTAGCCTCTATTAAATCCCAAGGCCTTCCTATATCTAACCATATCCCATTGTATGTAACTACCTTCACCTTATTTCCGATAAGATTTACAGCATCTGTAAGCTCAAGTTCACCTCTGCTTGATAAACCTATTTTGTCTATATATGAGAAAATATCATAGGTAAGCTTATAGATACCTGCATTAATTAATTTCGAAGGAGGATTTTCGGGCTTTTCAACTATTCTCACTAGTCTATTTTCCGAATCTTTAACTATAACGCCATATTTTTTAGGATCGTCAGATTCTGTAGCTAGAATTGCTTCTCCGTTAGTGTTAACTATTTTCTCTACTGCTTCTTTTTCAAAAAGAAGATCCCCATATATAACTAAAAATTCGTCATCCCTCTCAAGATATTTTTCCACTGCTAGTAAAGCTGCCGCAGTACCTTTTCCTTCAGTCTGCTCAACTAGGCTAACTCCTTCAATAAGTTTAAAATATTCCTTATGATTTGAATTTATTACAATTACAACATCATTAACATATTTCTTAACTATTCTAATATTTCTTAAAATTAAAGGAGTATCAAGAACAGGAACAAAAGGTTTAGGTCTTGTGTGAGTTATTGGTTCTAATCTCTCTCCTTTACCCGCTGCTAACACTACTGCTTTCAACTTGTTTACCTAAATTTTCTGGCACTTTTAGCACTTTAGTTTTTTCTATTTCAGCCTTCCTTAGTGGGTATATCTTCTTTGTTGCCTCAAATATTTCATTAGCCAGTCTCCCAAATACTACCTCTTGTGTAAAATCATCAAAGGTAAGTTCACTAGCTTTTTTGGATATGGTCTCATTAATTATTTTTCTAATCGCAGTTTTTTGAGATTGATGACATTTATACGTAGTTAGAACTAATCCCTTAACCCTTACTACATAGCCATCCTTAGTAGTAACATCAAATACGCTGTTTACTTTAGAGCTCTTTCTCCTAATTAATGATCTTAAGTAATCTCTCGAGAGCTCATGTCCAACAAATCTCGTAATCAATCTGTCCCCTTCATTGCTTACAATCTTAAAGTATAAGTGAACGTAAACTTGGCTGAAATCACCAGTGAGATCATATAAAGTCGTCTCAACTCTTCTCCCTATGGTTTGAGTCACATCGTAGGCTGGTGTAGAACCTAAGGAAACCTCTCCAAAAACTTTAGGTGCAATTATACTATACCATTTCTTCATTTTCCACTTATCCTTGATTGTCCCTCCTTTAGCTGACATTATTCATCTCCTTTTCATTGTGGATTATTCTGGTATAAAGTTTTCTCAAAAAATGCACAATGACCCTAGCCTCTTCCTCATCCTTTACTCCCTTTATAATTGTACGCTTTAGTGCTATATACATCTTATAATCGTCATCAGATCTTTTAAGCATTTTATAGAGAATTTCGGCATATCTATCTATTAATTTTATTGATTGATCAGAAATTGTAGAAGTCTGGGGATTATTCAATAATTCTCTATTTTTCCAAATTTCATATAATACTATGCCAACAGCATGAGAAAGATTAAGAACGGGATAACTAGGATTTGCTGGGATATAAAGGAGAAAATCACACTTAAATATCTCTTCTCTAGTTAGGCCAACGCTTTCTCTACCAAAAACCAATGCGACTTTCTTACCTTGAATTAAAGACAGCAGTTCCCACGGTCTTATAGATTTCCGTAAAATATCTCCATTATTATCTGCTATACTGGAAGTAGCTATCTTAATATCGACGTCATTTATAGCCTCATCAAAGTTGTTCACAATTTTAGCCTTCTCTAAAAATTCTTTCCCACCAGCGGAAAACTTGAAAGCCTCAGAAACGTTGGCCCTTGGATTAACTATATAGAGTTCATCAACCGAAAAATTTCTACATAACCTGGCAACAAAACCAATGTTATATTCACCTTCAGGCTCTACTAAAACTACCCTTATCATCCTCCTTCACCAACTCCAATCCTATCAATCTCTCATACCCAATAACCTTCTCATACTTCTGTGAAATTTTGAATCTTTCCTTATTAATAGCATATAATATCCTATCTTCATCACTTAAAGAAGAATATAGGGTATAAATTCTATTAGCTTTTACAGTTTTTAAAAAATCAACAAGAACTTTACTTCCATCCTTTCCACCAGACCAACTATACCCTATCCATTCATTATACTCCTCCACTGGTAAATAGGGAGGGTTAAAAATAGCTACATCAAAATCATACTTTCTAAGACAAGACAACAAATCGCAATTAAGAACACCTAAATAATTTGGACTTTTATACAAATTATTAACTTTTAAGGAACATAATGTAGATGTCGTCGCATATGGATTTATATCTACAAACATTACCTTTCCTCCCATTATCAGAGACCATATTCCTAAAATCCCAGAACCAGATCCCATATCTAAGACCTTTTCCCCTTTACCTACCTTTAGTAGGTTAAGTAGAATATCGGTATCATCAGAAGGTTCATACGTCTGATCATTTAAACATAACTTAAATCCACGGAATTCAACAATTCTAACACTTGCCAAGGTTTAAATTCCCTCACCTTCAAATTATTATCTGAACTAAGCCCACACAACTTAGAAGCATTTTTTAAAGTTTTATTCCTATATCTACTAATACATGAAATTAAACTATCAACATCGTCATTATATTCTCTTACCCTATTAAAAACTGTAATAATTGAATAGACTTTTGGACGAGGACTGAAACATCTTGGTGGAATTATGTCTTTAGTCTGTATATCAAACACATAATTAAGCAAAAAAGAAATATATGTAGGATCATTAAGAATCTTATCCACAAAATCCTTTTGCAAAATCAGTATAAGCTTACTTATATTGTCAAGTTTAACTACCTCCTTGAAAAAATCTGAAGTTATCTGGTAAGGTAGAGAAGAAACTAATTGACCCCTTAGTATTGGCAAATATCTTGCATCTGCTATTACAAGATTATAATTTTTCAAATAGTCTGTCATTTTCTCATCTAATTCAATACAAATATCCGGTTCTAAAAATTTAGTAATATTTCCTTTTCCACATCCAATCTCTAAAATAGGTCTGATTCCAGTATCCACGTATGAAATAAACTTTTCTATAAAACTCTTATCAATAAGAAAAACTTGTGAAAGCCTTACTTTAGCTTTTCAATATAACCCACGTAAATGAATTGCTGTTCTAATCTTTTATTTTCATCTGATACAAGAGGATATACAAACAGATAGTATTTCTCTCCACCTTGCATCTCCTTTATTATCCTCTCTACTAGTATTGAAGCCACATCCTTAATGCCTATACGCGTCTCTATATCTTTAAAACTCTCAAAGGGTTTTTTCTTTCTTTCCTCCAGAATTATTCTTAAAGTCTTTTTACCAATGTTTGGCAATAACTCCAACGCATGAAGCTTTAACGTTAATGGCTCAGCCTTGTTAAAAATCTCCACGAAGACTTTTTCTTTCTCTAAAACTATTTTATGCAAGATCTTAGGCAAATTATCTTTAGATACTGATGTAAGATCCTCGTAAGAAATATGAGCATCTACCTTAACACTGGAATTTGAGTCCAATTCAATCTTATCCTCGGGAAAGAAATCCAAATTATAAGATAGGGGAGTGAGTTCAAGCAATAAGAAGTAATCCTCACCTACAGCTTGAATAAGAGGCCTATCCCTGTGAAACTTATGCCTATCTAATGGATTACCTTCCCTCATATAATCTAAAACATACACTACTCGCTCCTTTACTACCCTTTTTCTTTGCAATTCTACTTCCCTAAGTAGTAATAGATTCTAAAAGTAAAAACTCAACTCTTAATGTATTTCCTAATTATATCAATTATTTTTTGTATGTCCTCAGAAGTATATGTCCTATTACTGTCCATTATCAAAATACTCCTTACCTCGTCAGGTGTAATAGGGCAAATACTAGCTAAAACCGCTCTAACATCTTCCCTACTTATGATACTGCTTAACTCTTCAACAACCTTCTGTGCGGACTCAGCATCGCATTTCTCTACACTATTTAAATAATCATAAGTCCTTTGTAATAAATTAGATGAACTCCCAGATTTAATTACATCACTTAGTAATTTTTTTGCCACTGAGTAAGGAATATAGTGCTCCTCAACTATGTATACAGATGACAAATACTAATCACCCACTAGAACTAAAAGAAACCAAATGTTCAGGCCTAACAATTATTACCTTTTCCTTATCGCCCAATGTGACCGAAACTAAATATGCCCTACCTCTTTTTCCAATAATTTTCCCTACTTTACCTTGATACCGTCTATGAGGCATACCGGAATGTACTGATGGGTTTATCTTTATTACGACCTTATCTCCTTCCTTATATTCAACCATTAGTCTGCTTAGAGATGGAACTGCACCCCTCTCTCTAGGACTCTTTCTTAATAAACTCCTTGATCTAGTTCGATAACCCCTCGAATGTTTAACCATAATATTCCCTCTTACTCATTATATGCCACATAATTAAGATTTTTGTTGGAAAAACATATAAGGTAAAACTGAACTCAGTATAATAGATTGCGGGGGTGCCCGAGCCTGGTCAAAGGGGGCGGACTTAAGACCCCCAAGTAAGAGATCCGCTGGCGAAGGCCTGCACGGGTTCGAATCCCGTCCCCCGCATAATAACTCTATTCGTTCAATTTTTGGAAAAAGAGGAAATTAATACTACAAAAATTAACACGAGATCTCATAATTTGACAAGTAATTCGTGGCCTCTTGTAGTAAATAACCCTTTAACTCGTTGGGACTCCAATCTGGATTTACAAGTGGTAAAACGCCATTCAGATAATCCCTTACCATTTGCTCATACATTGTCTTCTGATTCCTAGTTAAACCGGGATAAGCTTCAATGCAGTTATTTATCGTAGATAAAACCTCATTATACACGTTTTTTAATTCCATAGCCCTCTCCTCAACTTGCCTATAACCATTTTCATAAGACACTTCAGACCAATCAATGGCAAGTGCAGCCAACTCAGCAATGGCTATTGGAAAAACTGCAGAAATCCCAGCAATAGTCTTTTTCTCCTTATTAATGGCATCTATTATCATGTTAAATCCCTCGCTTATATTCAGCTCCTTAGTGTAATTTGCGATACCAGCTTTAGTGAAATCAGTGGGAGACTTAACAACGTCCAAAAAGACGAATTCAACTGGATATTGCAAATTATTACCAAGTGGCACATTAATAGTTATTGTCGAGAAGGATTTGATTAGTCCCACTAATCCAAATTCTGAACAATATGTCGCACAGAAGTGTCTACTGAACACTGGAGCACCAATATCAATATCATTAAACTTGAAATCGAGATTAAACGGTTGAAATACAGTTCCTACTGCAATTCTTGTACAATACTCACTAGGCATGATTTGGTTACAATTATTTAAGACCACATCTATTGGACCATTAACCGTAACTGCAGGATAATTTGATAAACCTACCCCACTAGCTACTTGCTTAAATAAGGCCAAAGCCAGATAGATGAAAGGATATTGATCAGAAGTAGTACGAAGTTCATCAGACCTCTCTCCTCCTAACGAACTCCCTATGAGAGTTTTTGAAACATAATAACTACAACCACTACCGGGATAGATTAAATCATCTATACTTCTTGGAGAAGAAAGCGTTATTTCTGATGCTAAACTTGCGATTGCAACTACTGAAACAACACCTATTGTAGTTATGTAATCCCAAATTGCACCAAGTAGACCTTGGCAAGATTTAAACCTAGCTGGATTATACCATTTAATCTGTGCTGATACCCTTTTTAACGGTATAATTCCAATTCCTCCATTACTTATAAAAATATCCCTAGCCTTAGCAGGCAATTTTACTGAACCCCTAAACGCCGCACCACCTTGATATACTGCAATATTACTACCACCTACCCACACTGGTGATATTCCTCCAATGTAATAGTATTCTCCAGTATCCTCAGTCTTAATCAAAATACCTTGTGTCTAAAAATCTTAGTTTTCAATTCATAAGCACTTGAACTGTTTGACACGGCAACAGCTGATATTCCTTCAGCAACAGCTATGGCAGGATAAATCTCATACATCTTTTTGTTACCCCTCTATTTTATATTTATAATACTCTTTCAGTGAAATCATCTCACACTGCTGCTGTGCTATGTCTAATGAAGCACCTATTGCTCCAATAATCCCACATATTGTACTTAAGATTGAACTTAGAGATATTTCGGCCGCAGTTCCTACAGCCATATGAAATTTAACTGGTTAGTGTTTAAATATTTTTCATAATAATAGGAAGTTGATATGTATACGCATTTATCCATGTAACCATTAAAATCGTGCTTAAAAGAAAAATGTAATCCTTCTAAAGTTAGGGTCATTCACGCATCCTTTGCGAATTCAGTTTATTTAAAGAATCGTAATGAATTTAATCAAATACCACCCCACTGACTAGGTGGAGATCCACGCTCAGTAGTTTACTTTGTTTTATCCATATTATTCATAAATTACAATTCACAAAAGAGACTTGAATCGCCCAAAGTTATAATGGTAATAATTTATTACCAAAAACTTCTACTTACTTTAACATGCGGGGGTGCCCGAGCTAGGTCGAAGGGGGTAGGCTCAGGCCCTACTGGCGAAGGCCTTCGCGGGTTCAAATCCCGCCCCCCGCAGTGATAAAATTTGCATACTTGGATAAACAGATAAAAATCCTAAGCTTTTTATGTTCTTTCGATAAAAAACTTCCGATGAGCTACAAAATAAAAGACCTTTCTCTCGCAAGTGAGGGAAAAAAGCAAATAGAATGGGCAGAAAGACACATGCCAACATTGATGGAAATAAGGAAGAGATTTGAAGCTGAAAAACCACTAAAAGGTATTAACATATCAGCAGTACTTCACGTTACCAAGGAAACAGCAGCACTAGTTAAAACCCTTAAAATAGGTGGAGCTAACGTTGCTTTAGCTGGAAGTAATCCCCTTTCAACTCAAGATGATGTAGCAGCAGCCTTAGTAGAGGAAGGAATCTCAGTATTCGCATGGAAAGGAGAAAATGAGACAGAATATTATTCCAATATTGAAAGTATTGTAAAGATTCACGAGCCAAATATTGTAATGGATGATGGTGCTGATTTACACGCTTACATTCATGAAAAGGTAAGTTCTAAACTTGATATTTATGGCGGAACTGAAGAAACCACAACTGGTGTTATTAGACTTAAGGCAATGGAGAAGGACGGTGTCCTTAAGTATCCTCTCATCGCAGTAAACAACGCATATACCAAGTACCTTTTCGATAACAGATATGGAACTGGACAAAGTGCCATAGATGGAATACTTAGGGCTACAAACATTCTAATTGCAGGTAAAATCACAGTTGTAGCTGGATATGGATGGGTAGGTAGGGGAATAGCTAATAGATTAAGAGGAATGGGTGCTAGAGTCATAGTAACTGAAGTAGATCCAATAAGAGCGCTTGAAGCAGTAATGGATGGCTTTGACGTTATGCCTATTGCAGAGGCCTCAAAGGTCGGTGACATATTCGTAACAGCTACTGGAAATACAAAGGCTATAAGAGTAGAGCATATGCTCAATATGAAAGATGGTGCAATCTTATCTAATGCAGGACACTTTAACGTAGAGGTGGACGTAAAAGGGTTAAAGGAGACTGCAGTTAAGGTAAGAAACATAAGACCTTATGTTGATGAGTATACTTTACCTAACGGTAAGAAAGTGTACTTACTAGCAGATGGTAGGTTAGTAAATTTAGCTGCAGCAGAGGGTCATCCTAGCGAAGTAATGGATATGAGCTTTGCAAATCAAGCTTTAGCCGTAGAATACCTAGTTAAGAATAGAGGAAAATTAGAGAAGAAAGTGTATAATATGCCAATGGAATTGGATTACGAAGTGGCTAGAATAAAGTTGAAATCCATGGGTATTCAAATTGACGAGTTGACGGAGGAGCAAAAAGAGTACTTGGAACAATGGAAATCAGGGACCTAAAGGTTTAAACGCAAGTCTTAAAAACAGTTTTTCAGTTATTGTATATGTGGGCCCGTAGCTTAGCTCGGTAGAGCGCTCGGCTCATAACCGAGTGGTCAGGGGTTCAAATCCCCTCGGGCCCATGAAATTTTTACTTTGAATTTGCTAATACACTGCGCAGAAATAAAAAGATTAAACATAAGGCTAAATTAGGAAAAGATTACAAACCAAGGTTTACAAGTTTCAAATCCAATTGGACTCTTGAAGAGGTTAAAAATGATTTATTAGACGTTGCCAACTATTATTTTGTATACTATGGAATACTAATGTATAAAGTATAGAGTAGGCGTAGCCAGACTAAACTCCGTGCTAAATACAATAAGAAAGATCTACTTTAAATGATAGGATTGCACAATGAGGTAAATGAGGAACAATCACCTAAAATGTTATGTTAGTTAGACCTTATTATTTTAAAAATTCTATAGGAATCAATATACGCCGGGGACGGGATTCGAACCCGTGTGCCTCAGAGAGGCAGTAGGTCCCTCGCAGTGACGCTGGAAAGGTCTCGAGCCTACCCCCTTGACCGCTCGGGCACCCCGGCAATTAAATATATATCGATAAAAATTTAAAAAATTACGCAGGAACGTAAATCGGATCTTTCTCCGTGGATACTTTGGTTATCTTCTTGAATTCACTTTTTATATTCTTAGGCAAACTAAACGAAATCTTATGAGAATAGTCATCATAGAACCTTAGCTGTCCACTAATACGTTCCCTTATTCTGGAATTTACTTCATCCTCCGAAAGTAAGTCTGGCCTTACTCCCCCATAAACGAATCCCCATAATCCATCAAAGGATGCCATATATGTGTATGAAGCTGAGGCTTCCTTAAACACCTCCTTTATAGTATTGTAAATCGTCACATATACTTCTAGAGAAAATGATGGAGATGTAGCTTGTGTTACTATACCACCTCCTTGATTTAATATTCCTCTCAATTTCTCATAGAACTCCTTAGTGTAAAGCATGTATGACGTGGAATCCTTGATCGGATCTGTTAGATCTAGAATTATAGCGTCGTATTTATCCTTTGTTTCATTTATAAACTTTAGACCATCAGTAATTATTAGGCTAGTCCTCTTATCCTCAAAAGCTCCTTGATGCCATTCATATAAATATTTCTTAGCAAATTCTATAACCTTCTCGTCTATATCAACCATTACTGCTTTTTCTACAGACTTATACTTAAGAACCTCCCTAAGAGTTGCACCCTCTCCGCCACCTAAAATTAGCACATTCTTAGGAGGTTTTGGCAATGATAGCAATAAGGGGTGAACTAACAATTCATGATAAATGTGCTCGTCGTAAAGAGTTGATTGCACTTTTCCATCTATTATAAGTCCTTTTCCAAACCTGGTAAATTCTACTAATGTAACGTGTTGGTACGGGGTCTTCTCTTCAGCGAATACTTTTTCTATTAGGTGACCGTGAAACTCGTATGGCGTTTGCCATTCTAGAAGCCAATGCCAACCAAACATTATCTTATTCTGACCCCATTAACCTTTTTATTTTGCCAACTGTATCTCCTTATCTTCTTCGTCTTTCCAAATCCACAAGCTGCACAGTAGTGCTTACTTACGTTATAAGCGTTCCTACCACATCTCCTACACCTTATGTGAGTATGAGATTTGTTAATCTTTCCAAATGACGGTGTGCCTTTCATTTTAGCTCACCTAACTAAGAAGTTTGTAGAGGAGAAATTAGAATTACGTTATCTCCTCTTATTACTATGGTTCCTAACTTTTTACCACTACCATCACTTTGTATCTCTTCTGAGTCTGATAGGACTAAATTCATATGCTGATCATAGCTCCTCAGTGTGCCTCTTACTTCCTTATTTCCCTTTAGTTTAACTAATACTAGATTATTTAATGACTCTGCCAATACCTTATGCGCTGTTTCTGCCAAAAAATTCACCTATCAAAATCATCTTGAGCTAGATTTAAAAATTATTGGGTAAAGAAGTCCCGCCGCGGGGACTTGAACCCCGGACCACCCGGTTACTGTCCCCTATCTACAGCCGGGCGCTCTAAACCGGGCTGAGCTACGGCGGGTCTAATTAGACTTATTTAAGTTATCAATTATAAGTTTTATTGCGGTCTTGTCAGTCGGAAACGTTATATGTTTTTTATCAACTAGCACTATGCCGAATGATTTAGCTACTTTTTTGTGTATATAGTTTCTAAAAGAGTTCCTTCACACCTTAGGTTGTTCTCTTTATCGATTCATCTAAAAGCTTATTAATTTGGTTTATTTTGTCTTGACGCATTGAGAAGGCTACTTGCTTGTTGTTTTTCAGTAGTTTTAAAAACTAACCCAGAATGTATTTTTAGGGCTGGATAATGTTTAAGAATAACGACTTTATTTATATCGAATATACTGCAAGAATCAAGGATACTGGAGAAATTGTTGATACAACTAATGAAGAGGAGGCAAAGAAGGCTAATATTTATGATGAGACTAGAACTTATGGTCCTAGACTTGTGATTTTAGGTGAAAATAGGCTAATTAAGGGATTGGAAGAGGCTTTATATAATTTTAATTTGAACGAGGAGAAAACGATAGAAATCCCACCTGAGAAGGCATATGGTGAAAGAGATAATAGTAAAATTAAGATTGTACCTCTAGGAGAATTGAGAAGGCAAGGTATAACGCCAGTTCCAAACAATGTATTGAGATTAAGTGATGGTAGTCTTGCAGTAATAAGGAGTATAAGTGGAGGTAGGGTTGTTTTAGATCTAAATCACCCACTTGCTGGAAGGACTTTGATGTATAATGTTAAGGTCGTCAAGGTTCTCGATAACGCTAAGGATAAGGTTATGGCTTTGATAGAGAGGAGATTTTCCTCAAAGTACGCCAGTGGTTTTAACGTCGAGCTTGATGATGGGAAGAAGAGTGTTAGAATTACTATACCAAAGGATCTTTATCTGGTGGAGGATTTACAAATTAATGTTTACTCTTTAGCTTATGAAATAGTAAGCTATGTTTTGGCAGATTATACTGTGGAGATTTTACAACAATATACTAAAAGTACTTTCTCTTCGTCTTAATCTATAATTTTTGTTACTCTTGCTATTTTTTCTGCAGAACTCCAAGTTAAACCCCTATCCCCTAAGATTGTGTACCTCTCTGGTCTTATAGTATGAGCTATGGTTAAGGCTTTTATTACTTCTTCATCAGAAAGACCTAAGTCTTTGGCTTTTACTGGGAATCCTATTTTTTTAAGTCTGTCTCTTATTATTTTCCAATTTATGCCATGCAAGTAGGCCATAATAATTGTTCCTAAACCAACAAGTTCACCATGCAATACCCCCTCTGGGTGTAATAACTCAACCGCATGTGCAAAGAGATGTTCAGAGCCACTTGCTGGTCTGGTGCTTCCAGCCATTCCCATTGCTACTCCGCTACTTATTAGTGCTTCTATTAGCATTCTTACACCGTACTTTATGTCCTTATTTATTATCTTAGTGCATTGAAATGCATGCTTTGCTGACATTAACGCTAAAGATGCCGTGTAATCGCCATAATATTCTCCTCTTAACTTAGCCGCTAACCTCCAATCTCTCACTGCTATTATTTTCCCTATTGTATCCCCTATTCCTGCGTTTATTAATCTTCTTGGGGACAAGCTTAGAATTTCTATGTCTGCAATAATTGCTAATGGTTCTTTTGCCTTTACCGAAACTGGCTTTTGTAATCCTTTTATTGAAGCGAATGGCGATGTGATTCCATCGTGTGATGGAGAGGTAGGTATACTGACGAATTCTAGGTTATTCCTAAACGCTGCGTATTTCGTAACGTCTATAACTTTCCCTCCACCTATTCCTAGCAATATATTAGGATTAACCTTCTTAACAACCTCCTCTACCTTATATACATCGTCTAAAGTAGCAGTATCTATTTCGATTACCTCATATTTAGCATTTTTTGGAAGATTTTCTATAACTCTATCCGCTATTTTCTTAGTATATTTTGTTCCTGTAACTATTAGAAATGGAGAAGTTATGCCTAGTTGCGAGAAGTAAATAGAAATGTCATATATTATGTCATGTCCTACGAAAACCCTTCTAGGTAAACTGATTACGTGTTCTTTTACATTCACATATAAAAGGAGAAGATTTAAATATTAAAAATTAGCATAGATAAGTTCAGTTGTAGCTATTTCTTAAAGTTGGTGAATAGATTGGCATCTCTAAATAGGATTAACACAATATCGTTAATATACTCTGAACTAAAAGATTTGGGAATAACCAGAATTGAATATGAAGGACCTACAATAGCGGTATATGTAAAGAAGCCGACAATGGTAACAGAAAAGGGGGAAGTAATAAAGAAGATTGCCAAGGATATTAAAAAGAGAATAATAATAAAGGCAGATCCTTCAGTAAGGAAGGATAAGAAGGAAGCTGTTGAAATAATAAAGAACATTGTACCTACGGAAGCTGAAATTGTGGATATAAAATTTGACGATGACTTAGGTGAGGTATTAATAAAAGCGAAAAAACCAGGGTTAGTAATAGGAAAAGGTGGCTCATTACAACAAAGGATATTTGCGGAGACATTTTGGAAGGCTGAAATAGTTAGAGAACCGCCAATAAGGTCTAGGACATATGACAGTATTCTAGAGCATATTTACAATGAGACTGAATATAGAGCTAAAATACTAAAGGTTTTTGGAGAAAGGATACATAGGGAGACAGTATTTCAAGATAAGTACGTGAGAATTACGGCATTAGGAGGCTTTCTAGAAGTTGGACGATCTGCAGTATTAGTAGAAACTCCAGAAAGTAAAGTATTGCTAGATGTGGGACTTAACCCTAGCGCGAATATGTTTGGAGAGAAATTGTTTCCTAGGCTTGACATTGACCAATTAAAAATAGAGGAGTTAGATGCTGTAGTTATCACACATGCACATTTAGATCATTGCGGAATGGTGCCATTTCTCTTTAAGTATGGATATGAGGGGCCAGTATACACTACTGTACCAACAAGGGATATAATGGCATTAATGCAATTAGACTCGCTTGACGTTGTAGAGAAGGAAGGCAAACCTATACCTTACTCCGCTAAAGAAGTAAGAAAAGAGCTATTACATACAATAACGTTAGATTATGGAGAGGTTACTGACATTGCCCCAGACATAAGGTTAACATTCTATAATGCTGGTCACATATTAGGATCTGCAATGGCTCATTTGCACATTGGCGATGGAAAACATAACATAGTCTATACTGGCGATTTCAAATACGCGAAAACCAAATTGCTTGATAAGGCAAATACGGAATTCCCGAGGGTTGATACGCTAATCATGGAAACTACCTATGGAGCACAAGATCAGCCAAATAGAGAAGAATCGGAATTAGAGTTGTTAGAGATTATAAATAAAACGCTTAATAGAGGAGGGAAAGTATTAATTCCAGTACTAGCTGTGGGAAGAGGACAAGAAATTATGCTTATAATAAACGATTTCATGAAAAAGAAGCTTATTCCGGAAGTTCCAGTTTATGTAACGGGATTAGTTGATGAAGTTACAGCTATACATAATGCATATCCGGAATGGCTAGGAAGGGAAGTAAGAGAGGAAATTCTATACAAGGATGAAAACCCGTTTACCTCAGAACACTTTAAGAGAATTGAAGGATATAAAGAGGATATAGCAAAAGGTGAACCTTCTATAATTTTAGCAACCTCCGGAATGTTAAACGGAGGCCCAGCTGTGGAGTTCTTCAAGACCATGGCGCCAGATCCTAAAAATGCAATAATATTTGTAAGCTATCAAGCAGAGGGCACATTAGGCAGAAAAGTGAGAGATGGCGCAAAAGAAGTGCAAATTCTAGATAGGGATGGAAGAGTGGAGTCAATACAAATTAATATGGAAGTAGAGGCAGTTGAAGGATTTTCTGGACACTCTGATAGAAGGCAATTGTTTAACTTCCTTAGAACCATTGAACCAAAGCCTAAAAATATAATATTAAATCACGGAGAAGCGTCAGCAATAAAGGCATTCGCGAACTATATAAGAGATGATAGATTGGGATATAAGCCTTTTATATACACCCCAGCAATATTGGATAGCCTAAGAGTAGCCTAAAGAAAACTTTTAAAGTGAAATCGTAATAATCAAATAATCAGTGGGCCCGTCGTCTAGCCTGGTTAGGACGCTGCCCTTACGAGGCAGAGGTCCTGGGTTCAAATCCCAGCGGGCCCACTAACTGTATCTCTTTTTCCAAGGAATTAATTAACAAATATTATCAAACAGTTAAACATTGTTATAGTGTAAGACGATGATAATAATAACAGTAATAAATAGTTATCATTTACTCTTTTTCTATAAAACTATAATATTAAAAATTTTTAAAGAATAAATTAACTAATAGAAATGGTGCCGCGGCCGGGATTTGAACCCGGGTCACGGGCTCGAGAGGCCCGCATTCTTTCGGCGCCTGCGCTTGACCGGGCTAAACCACCGCGGCGTAGTCGCTATAAAATAAGTAAAGGATGTAATTTAAAGTTTAGTGTTTTTTAGTATCTCGTCAATGACATCGTACTTATTTCCCTCAAAGAATTCAGCATATATTATTTCATCATAAAGAATTAAATATCCTTTTGCCTTATTTAGCAGAGAATATTTATATCCTTTACATCCTTCACAATATCCTCTAACCTCTTTAACTAACGAATTCTCAATTACAGATAGTTTAATATTCCCTTTTTCAATTATTTCTATATCGTTATCTTTTTTAACTGATAATCTCTTTGCTAAATAGTAAAGGGCAACTTGAATTAGATCAGTAGTAGTTACACCTTCTTCCCTTAATTTTTTCGATACCTTATACTCTCTATCCGCTTTCTTTAATACCTCCTTTACTTTTCTTCTTATCTTCACAGAATCTGAAAGAAGTTGGATACATTCCCTTGCTAACTCACTTGACGTTTTATAATCTCCAATCCACGTTAAGATATAAGCTTTATGAAGACTCTCAATGCAGTTCATTTTTCTCACTTTATGGTTTTATTAATATCATCATATCATACAATTGATTATTGTATTTTACAACATAAGATATTAACCCATAATTGTCTGGATACCTTAAATTTTCTATTGTAACTAAACTTTTTGATATCGTATTGACAATTTGCGATCTTCTAAAGGTCATTGTTGCTTTAGCTTCTACAAATAGTAATCCATTTTTAGCATTTAAAAATTTTCTTAACTTATCATATTTTTCTATATTAATAGCTAAATCTGATATTGTTCCTAGGAACTTTACGTTTCTAAATGGTAATATATCATTAATGCTTATGCCAAATAATTGATTTAGAAGAGCATATGTTATAGTTTCTCCTACAACAGTAACTACGTCACCAGATAATAGCTTGCCCCATCTTCCCATTTCATAAATTTTTATCAATTTTGAAATATCTTGTAGTAGCTTTGATGAGAAAACAGAAGTTACTGCCAATATTTTATCATCCAATTCTAATTCCTCTGAGTACCCTCCTATTTCGAAGGCCTCAAGAATCTCGTTACTTACCAATTTTAGATCTTCTGCGGAATCTAAATCTGAATGTGGTAATAAATCTTGACTAAGCTCTATCCATGAAATTTTAAGCTTCACAATAACTTAAAAATGTTTAAAAATTTAAGGCTTTACTAGTACCTTCCCAATCTTATGCTTATCCTTTAGTATTTCATATCCCTTATCTATCTCATCTAGCCCTACTGTTGCAGCGACTACGGGATTTATCTTTCCTTCTCCAGTTAACTTGAGAGTTTCTTCTGCATCCCTCTTGGTTGCGGACGCATGACCTATTACTTCTATATCTTTCAATATGACGTATCCTAATCTTAATTGATATATCTGAGTTGGATCGACGTTACCTATTTGTATCAGCCTACCCCCCATCCACAAACTTTTCAGACTTTCATCTATTGTTGGTGTACCTACTGTGTCAATAACTACATTTACATCGCCTATCTTCTTTGCTTCTTCTGAGAATTTACTACCTACTATTATATGGTCAGCGAATTTCCTTATGAAAGCCGCTTTTTCCTCTGATGTAGTTACTCCTATCACTTTTGCACCAAGTGCTTTAGCAATTTGTATGGCATGAATACCAACACCACCACTAGCCCCTGTAACTAGAACTGTTTCCCCCTTTTGCAACTTTGCCCTTCTCAAACTTCTATAAACCATTCCAGTTACACAAGGTACTAAAACCGCTCCCTCATCTGGGACGTTAGTGCCAACTTTTACGAGACTTGTAACTTTTATCTTTGCTTTTTCAGCAAAGAAGCCGTCTAATTCCTCTGAATAACCTAACCTGGAGTGGCAATATGCTTCCTCGCCCATTTGACAATAATGACAAGTTCCATCAGGTGCATAAAGAAGCGAAATTACCTTATCACCTTCTTTAAAGCCTTTAACGTTCTCTCCAACCTGTTCTATTGTACCAACTACTTCGTGTCCTAAAATTACTGGATATTTCATTCTTGGATAAAAACCTTGCAGTTGCAATAGATCTCTATAACATAATGCTGCTCTATTTACCCTAATTACAACTTCATCTTTTCCTGGGATTGGATCTGGAACTTCTTCTATCCTATATCCTTTTTGCTTACCCTGAACTACTACGGCTTTCATCGGTTAGATTGTGTTTAAACTGTATAAAAAATATTATCTATCATAGTAGACTTGATATATTTTAAAAATAATATGTATAGCGTTCCCATGAGAGATTATTTGTAAGCTTTTATTACCAAATTAATAAGTATTATAACGATGATGGAAAACGATAAAGATCCAATCCTTAAAAAGTTACCTGAACCATTATTCTGCGTGATGGAAGATGAAATTAGAAGAATTAAATTCAAAATATAACGCATTTATCACTCTCCATAATATCGAAGAAAACGATAAAGGTAAGTTAAAGGATGTTACATTTGGAATAAAGGATGTTATTTTAACTAAAGGCATAAGGACTACTGCTGGTTCGAGAATTTTAGAAAACTATGTTCCACAAAAAAATGCGTACGTTGTTGATGCAATACTTAGAGAAGGAGGAAAGATAATAGGAAAAACCAATACCCATGAATTTGCGTTAGGTGCAACTAATACATCAAGTATAGGAGGACCTGCAAGAAATCCAGTTAATCCAGAAAGAATAAGTGGTGGTTCTAGTGGTGGCTCTGCTGTTGCAGTGAAATTAGACATGATAGATGTGGGAATTGGTACTGACACTGGAGGATCTGTAAGGATTCCTTCGTCTTTATGTGGAGTAATAGGATTTAAACCAACTACTGGGTTGATACCTACTGATGGTGTAATACCCTTTAGCTGGTCATTGGATACTGTGGGGATAATTGTGAAAGATAACATTGGACTGTTACGAAGAGTTTTTGATGCTATTTTACCAAATGAAAAAAAGAAGGTTGAAATAGCTAAACTAAGAACAAGACCGCGTCTAGGTTTATTTTTATTTGATGAAATGGAAGTTTCAAGAATATTGTTGAAAGAAATATATGCAAAATTATCTTCATATTTTGATATAGTCGAGGTCGATCTTCCTTTACTAAGGCAATATGGGTCTAAAACTAGAAGAACTATATCATTGGCTGAAGCTTCTTCCTATCATAAAGATTGGATAACTGAAAATAGTAATAAATACTTTAAAGATACTTATACGTTACTCCTTGATGGTATGAAGATCTCTGCTACAGACTATATAGATGCAATTAGATATAGAAGGGTATTAATAGAAGAGTATATAAAAGTATTTAAAAATATTGATTTTATTTTGTCTCCAACAACAAAAATTGTTGCACCTAAAATTTCTGACGTACTCTCTAATCCTCTTCAATTTAGAGAATATCTAATAGCTAATACTGAACTGTTTAATGTAGTTGGGGCACCATCAATAAGCATACCATTTTCTACCCTTAATGAGTTGCCAGTTGGTTTAATGATAAGCGGAGAGTTGTATAAAGATGGGGATTTACTTGAGGTAACTGAATATATTTTAAACGTTGTAGGAAAACATTAATGGTCTACTGATATTGTATCCTATATTGACTGTCACCTTTTTATTCTTGCTTTTAATGGTAATTATGGGGAATAAGTTGCAATTAGAAAATAAGATACTTAAGGGAACCACAACTGTAGGAATTAAGGTAAATGATGGAGTAGTTCTTGCAGCAGATAGGAGAGCTAGTGCAGGATTTTTTGTAGCGAATAAAATGGTTAGAAAAGTACTATATATTACAGATAAAATAGGAATAACTACCGCAGGTAGTGTAGCCGATTTACAGTTTATATATGATGTACTGAAAAATATATATCATTATAATAATATTACTAAATATGGACCAATTTCCATAAAGGGAATTGCAACTAGATTAGCGAACGTATTATCTGCAACAAAGTATTTTCCTTATATCGTTCAAATCCTAATAGGTGGTTACGATGACCAGCCAAGATTGTTCAATTTAGATTATTTGGGCGACATAACTGAAGAAAATTATGTTGCAACTGGTTCTGGTTCACCAGTAGCTATGGGAGTGCTAGAAGATGAGTATAATCCCAAAATGACTTTAGATGAGGCAGCTGACCTAGCTAAGAGGGCTGTGTTCTCAGCAATAAAGCGAGATTCCTTTACAGGTACTGGCGTTATAGTAGCAAAAATTCACAGTAAAGGGCATGAGGAATTAGAGTTCTACTTAAATAAGAAGGTCTGATTTCCTCCTTGCCTTAAGAAGGCGAAGCTTCCAGTTGGTATAAAGCGTTTTTAATTTTGAATGATGAAAGTATATATTTGATGAGGGTAGTATCTTCAGCCTTTAAGAACGAGGATTTTATACCCATTAAATATACTTGTAATGGACAAGATCTGTCTCCAGAGTTAGAGTGGGATCTTGTTATTAATGCTAAAAGTTATGCAGTTATTGTAGAAGATCCAGATGCGCCTGGAGGAACTTTTATACACTGGGTAATATATAACATAACTACCAATAGATTACCGGAAGGAGTGCCAAAAGTGTATAAATCACAATATGGCATACAAGGTGTAAACGATTTTGGGAATGTTGGCTACAACGGCCCATGTCCCCCTAAAACACACCCACCTCATAGATACTATTTTTATGTTTATGCAGTAGATACATTACTAAACGAAATTAAGAACGTTGATGCTGACAAATTGAAATTGTTAATAAAGGGACATGAGTTAGATAAAGGATTCGTAATGGGTAAATATAAGAGAAAGTAATTTCATTCATGAGGTGAGATAATGAGCGCGAAGGTAGAAGAAATACTTTGGGCCGAAAAGTATAGACCTAGAACTTTGGATGATATAGTAAATCAAAGAGAGATCATAGATAGGTTAAAAAAGTTCGTCAAGGAAAAGAATATGCCTCATTTACTTTTTGCAGGGCCATCAGGTACCGGGAAGACTACCGCTGCTTTAGCTCTTGTCCATGATCTATATGGAGACAATTATGTAGAATACTTCCTTGAACTAAACGCTAGCGATGAAAGGGGAATAGATGTAATTAGAAATAAGGTAAAGGAGTTTGCACGTACAGTAATTCCAAGTAATGTTCCTTTTAAGGTAGTTCTTCTAGATGAGGCAGATAACATGACTGCTGATGCCCAACAAGCTTTAAGGAGAACTATGGAACTATATACAGAAAACACGAGATTTATACTAGCTTGTAACTACTTAAGCAAAATCATTGAGCCAATACAATCTAGAACCGCATTATTTAGATTTTACCCGCTAAAAAAGGAAGATGTTGTTAATAGATTGGTATATATAGCTAAAAATGAAAAAGCTGAGTACGATCAGAAAGCTTTGGAAACTATCTACGATATAACCATGGGAGATATGAGAAAGAGTATAAATATTTTACAAGCTGCCTCAGCTTATGGCAAGATTAGTGTAGAGGCTGTATTTAAGGTTTTAGGGTTGGCACAACCTAAGGAAGTTAGAGAGATGATCAGCCTAGCGTTGCAAGGAAAATTCACACAAGCAAGGGAGAAGCTAAGAACTCTGCTTGTTACATATGGATTATCTGGAGAGGATATAATAAAGCAAATACATAGAGAGATAACTTCCTCAGAGCTTCAAATAAGTGAGGAATTAAGAGTTCTATTACTAGATTATATAGGAGAGACGGAGTTTAGAATAATAGAGGGTGCTGATGATGAAATACAGTTATCTGCATTATTAGCTAAAATGGCCATTTATGGGAATAAATATATAGGCAGTGAGAATAAATGATACAATGGTTTTTAAAATACAGACCACGTTCTCTAAAAGATGTGGAAAATCAAGATGGTGCTAAAAAGGAACTACAAGAGTGGATAGAGTCGTGGCTTAATGGAAAACCAAACGCTAAGGCAGTATTATTACACGGCCCTCCAGGTGTTGGAAAAACTACCTTAGCTGAGGCAGTAGCTCACGATTATAATCTCGAACTCTTAGAAATGAATGCTAGTGATTCGAGAAAATTGCAAGATATAAAGGGTGTAGCGGAAAAGGCGTCTGTTTATGGCAGTATATTCGGAACGAGGGGAAAATTAATACTCCTAGATGAAGTTGATGGGATAAATGTCCGTGAAGATACTGGAGCTATTCAAGGTATTTTAGAACTTATTGAAAAAACAAAATACCCTATAATAATGACCGCTAATGATCCTTGGAATCCAGCATTAAGAGAGTTAAGAAACAAAACAAAAATGGTCGGATTAAATAAGTTAGGAAAGTATCCTTTAAGAAGGCTTTTAAAAAAGATTTGCCAAGCAGAAAAGATTATTTGTGACGATGAGGCCTTAAACTATATAATTGATACTAGTGAAGGAGATACTAGATATGCAATTAATATGTTACAA
The DNA here is from genome assembly GCF_000022485.1 of Sulfolobus islandicus Y.N.15.51. Classification (NCBI taxonomy): domain Archaea; kingdom Thermoproteati; phylum Thermoproteota; class Thermoprotei; order Sulfolobales; family Sulfolobaceae; genus Saccharolobus; species Saccharolobus islandicus. The sequence goes on from NC_012623.1 coordinate 1,289,292, forward strand.
GGAATTGGAGAAGGTTATGGTAAGGTTACTCTTGATTTAGTCGAAGCTATGGCTAGAAGAAAAGAACGTGAATTAGATCCGTTTGAAACACTAAGAGATATCTTCTGGGCAAGATATGCATGGCAAGCTAAAAATGCCGCTACAAGTGCTCAAATAGATTATGATATGCTAATCAGATGGATATCAGAAAATATACCTATACAATACGATAATATTGAAGATGTTTGGAGAGCTTTTGACGCTCTCTCTAGAGCTTCAATATTTTTAAAGAGAGCAAAAGGTGGTGATTGGGACCTATTATCTTACGCGTATGATCTAATGAGCTCTGGAGTAGCCGCTGCAGAAATTGAAAAGAAAAAACCTAATTGGAAACCAAAATGGAAAAAGTACCAGTTTCCGTCATATATACAACTACTATCTAAGAGTAAAGATATAAGAGACACGAGGGACGAGATCATTAAGAAACTCGCAATACATTCATCTTTTAACAAGACATTAAATGATACTTATCCATTCTTCCTAATATTCTATAAGAAATATGATAAACGGTTAAGTTTAAATACTAAAGAAAAAGAGTATCTTAATTCTGCGTCTAAATCTTAGTCTTTCTCTTTTATCTTATCTATAACTTTTATATCCTTAATTATAGTATATGGGTATTTTCCGTTCTCGTCTTTTTCATATTTTTTAACCATGTCCCAAATAGTTAATAAGGAGATAGATGTAGCAACTAATGCTTCCATCTCTACTCCAGTTTTATAATGAGCCTTAACCTTAGATCTAACTCTTATACCGTTATTCTCAATTTTTATATCAATGTCAACATTTTCTAATGGTATTAAATGGCATAGAGGTAAAAGCTCAGACGTTTTCTTTGCAGCCATTATCCCTGCGGTTTTTGCAACAGCAATCACGTTCCCCTTCTCTACTTCATTTTCCATAATTCTCCTTATAGTATCGTTTTTTAGTTTAATGAATCCCTCAGCTTCTGCTACTCTTAATATAGTTTCCTTTGGAGATATATCTACCATTTTAGCTTCGGAACTCATTTTTATCCAACTCTTCCAATAGGTTAATTAAGATTACTACTTTAGGGTTAGAGTAGTTTAATCTAACTATTTTTTTATCACTACCTATTACTTCAACTAGACTCATCTTCTGCAAATCTTCCAGTTCCCTTCTTAATTTATCGTAATGGATCTTAGACAATCTATATAATTTAGTGATATTCATATCACCATGCTTTATCAATATAGATAATATCTTCATTTTAGATGAATTATAGATTAAGCCTTCGATTTTAACCTCACCACTATTTGTTGCATAATATAATCATCTAATCTTTTATCTAATGGTAGAGAAAGGGAAACTAGAGTCGTTCTTCCTCTCATTCCCTTCCCACTCTGCCTAGTATTAATTATCCCTATTACCTTAAGTTTCCTCAGATACTCATAAACTTGTGTATGTCTTCTAGGTTCCTCATTAAACTCTCTGGCTAATGATATATATTCCTCTTCTAAGGTTCCCATTGTAACCTCATCAGCTTTACTCTTATTTAAAACTCGTATCAGCGCTTTCAAGAGTATAAGTTGATGCAAATCAAGATACGATAAACTATCCACAATCTCTTGAATCTCTGGATTTATTGTAGAATTAGCCTTCTTAGCATGATCTAACAATACAACTGGTGATCCCTCCTTCTCTGCTATTTCTCCAGCTAAACTTAGAGTCTCTATTGCAATTCTTGCATTACCATTACCCCCTTTATCATAGCCATAAGTATTGGATATGAATTGTAATACCTCATCATCTACAGCATTATCATTAAAAGCTTCATCTACCCTATACTTCAAAATATCGTAAAGTTCCATAGACCTGTAAGGTGGAAATTCAATTAATCTTCTTGCTATATGATCCCTTATACTTCTATCTAATTTATAAATAGAATGGCTTTCATTAACTATAAATATATAGCTAATTCTCTTTATTATTGCTGATATTTCGTCATACAATCTTACTAAGAAGTATATTTCCTCAGTATTTGCAGTATTCAGGAAATGTCCAAACTCATCTAATGCAACTATTAGATGTATATTTCTCCTATCTAAATATTCATGGATCATCTTAAATACTTCTTGTGCTGATAATCCCCTCGAGGGTATTGGTAGTTTTAACGCGTTAGCTATTTCTTGACTTATCAAGTACAATGTTCTATGCCTATAACAATTTACATGAACATACTTTACTTTAACTCCGTACTCTCTCTCCGCAATATCTTCAAAATTTTTACCAAACAATCTAACAGTTGCTGTTTTCCCAGTACCTGTCCTACCTACTATTACAACTCTTTCTGAATCTTTAGCATCTCCAGCTAGTAAATCTCTAAATACGAAACCTAATTCCTTAATCTTTTCTTCTCTATGTGGTAAATTTTCCGGCACGTAATCTGGCGAAAGCTTATCCTTATGCTTGATTATTAACACTGATGATCTCAAACTATCTGAAAGTATATCCTTAGCTGAAACCAAAACTTTTACCCCAATCTAAATTAAGCGGTATTACCTTATATTTTATCTAAGAGAGTAGTCCGAAACTTTTCTTGATTCTTTCTCAAAAGCGATATCCCAGCGAATTCCTTTAATACATTAACGTGGAGTATAACCTCCGGATCTTTAAAATCAACATTAATTAAACCCTTTAGCCCTATCCCTACTCCCATTTCAATTTCTCTACAATCTACACTAATTCCCCTACTATAACAACGAACATAAAAAGTTTTGATATCTTTTACTCTATTTTTCATAAAATTCATTACATTAACAACAATCTCCTTTTCGTTAGTGGCATTTATAATCGATTGAAATGGATATACCTTTTCAGCACAGGATGGAGGGGAAGCGAAAAGTAGACCATAAATTACTAATGGGTCTAAATTTGAGTAAATGAGAATTACGTTTTGCACATACTCTACAACCCTCGCATCAATATCTTTTATAAGTATCCTATTCAAAATTTCATTTATACATTTCTGACCTTTACCAGGTTTTGTAGTTACAAGAGCCCTTGGGTTCTGCCACATTAGATATAAGGTTTTGTATTAAGAAAAAATAGATTGTGATTGAAGTAAAACTTAGAGCTATTAAAAGATTGTCCAATACTTACATTCGCCGAGTTATGATAATAGAGGACTGGAATGGGAGCTCGATAACAGCGGGTAACGTTGAGTTAATAAAAGGAAGCGAAAATCAGTTACCACAATGGTTAGCTATTATCTTAGAAGAAAAAAACGTAGCAAAAATAGAAGATAGAATTTCGATCGAAGATCTGGGAAGAATTCTTTTCCAAGAAAGACAAAATGCGAACACACCAGCATCTTTAGTTCCCTTAGGTAAGGATTTCTCAAGCAGAGTACAACTTTATCTCGAAACCTTAAAGAGAGACAAGAACGTTGAGAGTTTAGAAAAACTTAGAAAATCAATAAGCATACTGAATGAGATCATTAAAATAAGACTAAGAAAACTGATTCAGCTCGCATTTCTCAACATCGATGATCAGAACTTAATTAACGGGATGACAGAAGAAGAGCTTTTAATCTATAAAACAATAAAACAACTTATTAAGGAATTGTATGGTGATATAATTGGAAATTCCTAGCAAACAGATTGACTATAGAGACCTCTTTATAGAATTTCTAACAACTTTCAAGAATACCAACAATCAGAACAAATATATTGAGAGAATAAATGAACTAATAGCGTATAGGAAAAAAAGTCTTATAGTAGAATTTTCCGATATACTCTCATTCAACGAAAATCTAGCTTATGAGATAATAAATAACACCAAAATCGTTCTACCGATTCTAGAAGGTGCATTATATGATCATATCCTACAATTGGATCCTACATATCAGCGAGATATAGAAAAGGTTCACGTTAGAATTGTAGGAATACCTAGAGTTATAGAACTTAGAAAAATAAGAAGTACTGATATAGATAAACTAATAGCCATTGATGGAATACTAGTTAAAGTTACTCCGGTAAAAGAAAGAATTTACAAGGCAACCTATAAGCACATTCACCCAGACTGCATGCAAGAGTTTGAGTGGCCAGAGGATGAAGAGATGCCAGAAATATTAGAGATGCCAACCATATGTCCAAAATGTGGTAAGCCGGGACAATTCAGGCTAATCCCAGAGAAAACAAAGTTAATTGATTGGCAAAAAGCGGTAATCCAGGAGAGACCAGAAGAAGTACCTTCCGGGCAGTTACCTAGGCAGTTAGAAATAATCCTTGAAGACGATTTAGTTGATTCTGCAAGGCCAGGGGATAGAGTAAAAGTAACTGGAATTTTAGAGATAAAACAAGACTCTCCAATTAAAAGAGGAAGTAGAGCGGTATTCGACATTTATATGAAAGTTAGTAGCATAGAAGTTTCACAAAAAGTACTAGATGAAGTAACAATCTCTGAAGAAGATGAGAAAAAGATCAAGGACTTAGCTAAGGATCCTTGGATACGTGATAGAATTATAGCATCGATAGCGCCATCTATTTATGGTCATTGGGAATTAAAGGAAGCTCTAGCATTAGCATTATTTGGAGGAGTTCCTAAGGTTCTAGAAGATACAAGAATAAGAGGAGATATTCACATTTTAATAATAGGTGATCCCGGTACCGCCAAATCACAAATGCTACAGTTTATCTCGAGAGTAGCTCCAAGGGCAGTTTACACAACTGGTAAAGGATCCACAGCTGCAGGCTTAACAGCTGCAGTAGTGAGAGAAAAGGGAACTGGAGAATATTACTTAGAAGCTGGTGCGTTAGTGTTAGCTGATGGTGGAATAGCTGTAATAGATGAAATAGATAAGATGAGAGACGAAGATAGAGTAGCCATTCATGAAGCAATGGAACAGCAAACAGTTTCCATAGCGAAAGCTGGAATAGTAGCTAAATTAAACGCTAGAGCTGCAGTTATTGCTGCGGGAAATCCAAAATTTGGTAGATATATAACCGAAAGGCCAGTATCTGATAATATTAACTTACCTCCCACAGTCTTATCAAGATTTGACCTAATATTCATATTAAAGGATCAACCAGGTGAACAAGATAGAGAGCTTGCAAACTATATATTAGATGTACATTCAGGAAAATCTACAAAAAATATTATAGATATAGATACATTAAGAAAATATATAGCGTATGCAAGGAAATATATTATACCAAAAATTACGAGTGAAGCTAAGAATCTAATTACAGACTTCTTCGTGGAGATGAGGAAGAAAAGTTCGGAAACTCCCGATAGCCCAATATTGATAACTCCAAGACAATTAGAGGCTTTAATAAGAATTTCAGAAGCTTATGCTAAAATGGCTCTCAAAACAGAAGTCACCAGAGAGGATGCAGAAAGAGCCATAAATATAATGAGACTATTCCTAGAAAGCGTAGGAGTTGACATGGAAAGTGGAAAAATAGATATAGATACGATAATGACTGGAAAACCTAAAAGTGCTAGAGAGAAAATGATGAAAATACTAGAAATAATAGATAGCTTAGCAGTAAGTTCAGAGTGTGCAAAGGTTAAGGATATACTAAAAGAAGCACAACAAGTTGGTATCGAAAAAAGTAACATAGAAAAATTACTTACAGATATGAGAAAAAGTGGTATAATATACGAAGCAAAACCAGAATGTTACAAAAAAGTCTAAGCTAATTTCTTATATATTGGCAGAGGAGACCACATTACCCATGCTGGTACTTGCTTTATTAATTCGTAAGCTTCTTCCCAACCGGAGAGACCTAACCTTTTTGATAGCTCTTCCAGTGTCATCTGTGTTCTTACGTATTCGTTAAGAACCGCTATTACATCATCGTTTATCTCTACTTCTCTACCACTTGAAAGCTTTATCTTTAACATTTCCATGGGTTATCATCTCATATCCCAAATATAGATTTTACTGCATTAATTCCGTATATAGACCATATGGCTAAAACCAAAATTATAAGCGAAATTAGAATTGACATTGCACCTAAACTATGCTCATTTCTCTCCATGAAATAAACTCCCAGGAGCAAAAATATTATTATAATAACTCCTAGCGCAAGGTAACCAGCACTATTTAATGCTTGTCCGTTATTTAACGGTGAAATATAATAGGGAAAAGCAATGACTCCCAATATACCAATAATTAAAATAAATATTAGAATCAAAATTACATAGCTATTTATAACCTCGTTGTAAAGTCTGTTATACTTTTTTGGCATGATATTACTTCACCATGGGACATTTTTAATTTTTAGCAAATAAGCAACGTAGTTTGTCCCTTGATGCAAAAAGAAAGCTAATCCACATATGAACAAAAACTGATACCACGTAATATTTACACGCATCAACACAAGTATTAGAGAAGCTCCTAAGACAAAATCTAATTGATCTAAACCTAAAACTCTTCCACCCCTAGGTATACCAAGTCTCCTCTTTATGAAGGCACCAATCATATCCCCTATCATTGCGAATAAGGACTCTAAAAACGATATAAGAGTCCACTCAGCTGTAAAAAATTTAGATATAATAACACCTACTGTAGTACCGAAAGTTAATGCAACAATTAGACCCTCAAAGGTCTTCCCATCTCCAAATAGTCTCCTCCCATCTACGAAATTCTTACCAAAATCTATTGGAGTCCCCCTTTTAATGAATGGACCACTTCCATTAGCGATAAATGCAGGTAGATATATGAGAATTGATAATAAAAGATCGTATGCTATAGACAACCAATTACACCCCTTTCAGTTATCTTAAATTTACATCTCCTAAGGTTACCTATAATATAAGATTTAGTAATCCTCAAAACATCATCGGAGAACTTTCGCATAAATTTTTCCCCAGCCACCTTATTATTGGCTGATACTTCCCAAACTAATAGAATTTTTACGTTAGACTGGGCGATCGACCTCAAAATAATTAATAGCTTTAAGAAACTATGTACATTCCGTTCATATCTATAAAACGTATTAATTGTGTCAACTACTATAAGACTGGGCTTATATTCCAAAGAATTGATTATTCCATTAAATAGTTCAATATTGCTTTTAACAGAAGCGAAATAAACTCCTTGACCAACCTTAATCTTTTCTAACCTAGCCTCGAAAAGAGAACCTTCAGTCGAGATGAAAACGGAAGTCCTTATTTCCAAGGCCAATTCTAACGAAAGACTAGTCTTTCCTACCCCAGACTCGCCGTATATTGACACCAAATTTCCCCTTTCAAATACAAATGTTGACAAATTCAAAGCTTATAACTCACTAAATAAACATCTTACATGTGAAAATAAAAAATGTAGCAATTATCGCTGATTCTCCTAAAGTATATAAGAACATATTAGATGAACTAAAGAGAAGAAATATACAGATTTCTGAGAATGGAGAAGTGAAAATAGTAATAGATTCAGTAAAGGAAAGAAGTGATATTCTTAGATATGTGGGCCGTATAATAGCTATCTCAAGGGGAAAACAAGAATTCAACGAACTACTAATAGGCATAGATACCAATTCACCCTATCTAACTGTTGTTGCACTAATAGATGGAGAATTGATAGAATATAGAAGATCTTATGGACTTCAACCTTTAATTAACGCAATTAGTGAAATCCTAATTACATACCCAGCAAAAAGAAAAATAATAGGAGTAGGTATTGGAAATAAATATGGAAAAGAAATATATAGTGTTCTCTCAATGATCTATGAAAATGTAAAGAGTATAGACGAGAAGTACACAAATGCGAAATCACCCTTTAATCAGATAAAGGATAAAGACATAAGAGCAGCGTATAGTATAGCCTTGAGGGCATCTTCATGAAAAAAGAACAGATAATACAAGGGCCTTGTACAATAAAAGTTTTAGAGGGAGAGGCTAGAATACTCGGAATAGAGATACAGAAAAACGATTTGTTAACAATACCATCAGATAAGACGTATACTCTTGTTTATGATGAAAATACAAGGTTAGAGACGGATTGTAAAAAGCTGTTAGACAATTTAAATTTAAGATGGGATGAAATAGTTGAAGAGATTATAAACACAGTAGGAGTAGTATTGCTTCTAGGAAATGTAGATTCCGGAAAGACTTACTTGACCAATCTATTCACCAATCTTGCCACTTCTTACTTGAAGATTATAGATGCAGATGTTGGGCAATCCACTTTATTTCTACCAACCTTCATAGCAGAATTAAAACCGATGAGAAAAACCCTTAATCTAGAGGAGCTTGGATATGATACTCTAGAATTCTTTGGAGATATAACACCTTCAACGAATCCTAGACTACATGTTCAAAAAATATTGAGACTCTATGGAACAACACCAAAGGAAAGACTAACAGTAATAGATACTGATGGGTGGACTGTTGGACTAAATTCAATGTTACACAAATTCGAATTAATATACACAATTGATCCTGATTATATAATAGTATTTGATCAGAAAATAAAAGATTCATTACCTGAAAATTATAGAAACAAAGCAATTCTTTTAAAAAGTGTAAATCTGCATAAGTCTAGATCTGAAAGAAAAGCAAATAGAATAGCAAAATATGAGAGATATTTTAAGGAAGCAAAAAACATAAAAACCCTATCTGAAAATTTATTAGGAAAACAAATATCAAACATTCTATACTGTGCATGGGGAGAGTATATACAATTATCAGACGAAGAACCATGTACAGACTATTATATACCACTTAATTTACTAAAAGGAGCATTACTAGGCATAATAGAAAATAAGAAAGTCATAGGAGCCGCCCTATTAGATGACCTAAAAGAAAACGAAATAACAATACTAAGTAGAGTAAACAAGTTTACAGGGTTAGTTTTAGGGTATATTAGCTTAAATGATAAATTTGAGGAAAGAAGAATTAGATTTAGAAAATGCAAAAGCTAATTGCAATTGAAGGAATAGATGGGTCAGGCAAAACAACACTTGCGAATCTATTAAAGGAGCATCTAGAATCTAAAATGAAACTGAACGTGATTGTTACGAGAGAGCCATTTTCTGAAGATATAATAAAGTTAATAGAAAAAATTGGCTGGAATGATCCAATCCTATTAGTATTGCTCTTTGCAGCAGACCGAGAAATACACGTTAATTGGCTATCTAAAATAAAGGATGCTGATCTAATAATACTTGATAGATATTATTTCTCCAGCATAGCCTATCAAGGGGCTCTAGGAGTAGATGAGCAATGGATAAAAATGGTGAATTCCTATTTCCCTAAACCAGATATGGTAATATTATTAGACTTACCAATTGAGGTTGCTATCAGTAGAATAAAAAATGATAAATTCAACTTCGAAGAAAAGATTAAAAGCCTTGCAAAAGTTAGGGAAAAATACCTAAAACTTGCAAAAGAATATAATTTCTACGTAGTAGATGCAAGCAAGGATAAGAATGAAGTATTAGAACAAGCAATAAAAATTATTCAGAAGAATTTATTTTAATCTTCCTTAATCGTTCTAATGCATCTAAATACCTTATGATCTGAATTATCCTTTCAGAATCTAATGGATCCTCCTTCATCTTTTTTGCGCTTAAATATAGACCATCAATCAATATACTTTCTATTTCATCTAACTGCAAATTTCTCTTTACGATCTTCTCCTCATCATCACTCTTCACTATATAAACTTTCCCGTGAACTGGACATACAACATCACCATTTTTCAATTTAAATAGCGGCATTTTGCATATAGGACAAGCCTCTTCTAACATTGTAGCGCCTTGACGTAAAAGTTCAGCAGCCTTCTTAACACCTACCTCACTTTCGTTAGTCATAAATAATTCTTAAACTCCCTAATATTAAAAAGTAATAGAGGTGTTTTGACATGTCAATGCCTTATGACAATGAAGCTAAGATAAAACAAGCAGTAATTTTATTACAGAAGATAGTTAATGATACGAGCGTTCCCAGAAACATTAGAAGAGCAGCAACTGATGCAATAAGAAATCTTCAAGACCTTGGTTTAAGTCCTGCAGTAAGGGCTGCAAACGCGATTGGAATTTTGGAAGATATAAGTCAAGATCCTAATATGCCTACTCATGCTAGAATTTCCATCTGGAACGTTGTTTCCATTTTAGAGACAGTAAAGGACTAGCTTTTTTAAATCTCAATTTTTATTTTATAATGCGCGGGGGTGCCCGAGCTAGGTCAAAGGGGGCAGGCTTAGGCCCTGCTGGCGAAGGCCTGCACGGGTTCAAATCCCGTCCCCCGCACTGTTTTTAAACTCAATTAAATTTCATCTATAAGATTAAATGTTTTAGAATATATTGAATGAATACTAATTCTCAGAAATAATATCTAAATATCACTATATTTCAAGAATTAGTAAATAATTATCTCTAGTTGGTTAATTGCTGAAATATTTTACTTTTTTAGACTATAGCTGGAGTTTGCAAAAGCTTATAGCCCGTAATTAACTCCCCAGTTAAACCAATGTTGTAAGTCTTATCACTATAAATAAAACTAAAATTCTTCATTAGCTTTGAAGCAACGGACGTGAACCATTTCACACTTTAAGTGTACGGACCCGCCGGGATTTGAACCCGGGACCACCGGCTCCGAAGGCGGAAAAGAGGGCGTAGAACGTCGTAAAATTGCGTTAGTTGCCAATTTACGGCAATACGCGACTAACGGCAATACGAAGGCGTTCTACGACTATCTCATAAACGAAAGGAAAATAAGCGAAAAAACTGCGAAAGATTATGTTTCTGCAATATCTAAGCCGTTTCGCGAAACTAGAGACGCTCAGAAAGCGTATAGATTATTTGCGAAATTCTTAGCTTCACGCGGAGTAATAAGTGATGATTTCGCTGAGAAGATACTAAAGGTCGTTAAGGTGAAGAGGACTAATGCCGATATTTATATCCCGACAATTGAGGAAATTAAGCGGACGCTCAATAAGGCGAAAGACTATAGCGAAAACGTCTATCTCGTTTACCGCTTAGCGTTGGAGTCGGGGTCGAGACTGAGCGAAATACTACGCGTTTTGAAAGAACCGGAAAAGGACGTATGTGAAGTGGGGATACCCCACACCCCAACGCTATGTTACTACCCGTTGGCATGGCAACGTGGATATAAGGGCGTTTTCTACGTCTTCCACTTAACGCCGTTACGCAAAGTCGACATTACGAAATACGCTATAGCTGATTTCGAAAGGCGTCGAGACGCGTTAGCGATAAAATACTTCCGCAAATTCGTCGCAATGAAGATGGCGGAACTTTCGATACCTCTCGACATTATCGATTTTATCCAGGGCAGAAAACCGACCCGCGTATTAACGCAACACTACGTTTCGCTTTTCGGAATAGCGAAAGAGCAGTATAAGAAGTATGCAGAGTGGTTAAAAACGGGGTTTGGGCTTCATCGTGACTGAGCGTGAGTTAAATGCGAGTAAGAGAAAGTATAGCTAGAACGATAGCGATAAGTGTAATATACGCATTATTAGAAACTTATTTCGTTAATCTCACCAATGGCGGTAATATTATTTCTCCATATCATTTGTTAGTCCTTCTAGTAGGATTAATCGCGGGATTTGATAGAAACTTAAGGATTTGGATAGCTAACGCTTTAACATATTCGGTGCTAGAAGATGCTTTCTATTGGGTGTTCAAAGGACAATTGCCGTATGCATGGTCTAACGAATATATAATGATAGACCATATTCCCGTATATTATATCCCATACTTGACATTAGCCCTAGTCCTCTACAAGAAGAGTGACAAAAAAGATGATAAAAAGAACGGCGGTCTGAATCCTACATTTCGTTAGAATCCCCATTTTAATCGTTTCACTTTAAAAGCGCTTCTTTTACATTGCCGTACTGATCCTGATAGATTACGTGTTTGCCGTTAATGCTAAGAATTTTCTTCGCTTTTATGACCCCGTTTGTAGTCTCTAATTTTATTATATTCTCATCGTTTTCCACAACGTCGATATTATCACGCTTCCGATTAAAAAATATCATCTCATTACGCCCGCGAAAATCTGCAGTACTTCCTCATCAGTTTTCGCGTTTTTCAAAATGTTTTTGACACGTTCGTATTCATCGTCATTAAGTCTCACATCGTATTTAGCTCTTTCGTTTCCATTCATATATTCTTTTATTCTTAATGTGCGCCCCTCTAATTTCATTTTTACTTTCGCCCCACCTGGGGCATCAACAATTACGATATCTCCTTCTCTTTTCATGAGTAAAATGACGCGTGTTGAGTTAAAAAATAAAAAATTACGTCTCGTCTCGTCTCGTTTCGATTAATTTTATCGTGTCTCTATATAGTATTTTCTTCTCAGAATGAAGTTCACGTAGCATTTCGCGTATTTTATCTTCGCTTACCTCTATTCCCTTTGTCGAGAAAAAGTTTTTGATATCATTTACTCTACATTCTTTCTTCTGTTTTATAAAATCATATATCATCTCTTTAATAGTGTCACGATCTTGTTTTTCTATTACTTCTACTTCGGTCTCTTCATCATCTTCTTCTTCCTCTTCTTTCTTTGGTGGAACCCAGGCAACGAACGTGTACTTAGTCCTTCTTCTCATTTTCAGGATTTGTATTTTAACGCCATATTTGCGCGCCAGATCTTTGACATCAAAAACTAACTCGTCCGGAATCATGATAACCGCTTCTTTATCTAGTTCAAAAAGCGGGTACCACATCCTGATTATTCGAATTAACTCCTCTTCGTCTCGTTCCATATCAATTCACCTATTTTTGATAAAATAAGAGTTTTAACACGAAACATAACATCCGACCTGAATAGCGAATAGTTTAAGCGCGTCAACAACAATTGAGCGCGCTCTATCTCCTAACATTTGAATTAGCGCCTCGCATTTCTCATCACTTATCACGCCGCGCTCTTTCGCTTTGTATGCGCCCGCTTTAGTATAGCCCGCTCTCATCAAGTCGTCTATCGTAGCGACCGCGATTAGCATTTTTTTATAATCTGTTGGGAGAAATTCACATACCATGGAATCCCCAGTATAATGTTGGACTGGGGAGTATAAAAGCTTTTTTGTATTTTTCCGCGCGATAATGCAAAAAAATAACGCGACTTTCTTCATTTTGTCATGAATTCAACGTAAAATAACGCGAAACGACGACGATAATTCCTTCATTCTCTTGTGAATAATTTATAAAATTAATTATTTATTAGAGTGGGATAGTGTTTGTTTTTCTCCCGCAACCCCCTTTAATAGAGTTTATTTCTGCAGTTTGTCGACTAATTCTATTTCTTTATTCTCTTGTAACAAAGCGTCAACCCGTCTTTAGTATCGATAGTCAGTTCGAAGACGTCGTTAGGCGATATACCTAATGCTCTGACAAATTCGCGGGGTATGTGAAGATAGTACGTTTCGTCGCCCGGTCTAGAACCGCGTCTTACATACGGCTTTATCATAGTATAATCTCTAGTCGGAATCGTTTTTAAGCTTTCCGGTCGGAAAAGTTTATAGAAAAGTTTATAAAGCCGGAAAACTTACTCTATTTTGGAGTAAAAAATGGAGTCGGAAATCCTCAATCAAAAAGCCCCGAAAGGGGGTAAATTCGAAAATGTTTTTTTGAAAGATAACCCGCTATACGAGTCTATAAAACCGAAAACGGTGGTGAGAGAACTGTGAGTTTACTAAAAGCAGACTGGGATACTATCGAGAGAGCAATCGAGAAGATGTTAAACGACCACATGAGGACATGGGGATCGTACGACTACTTCGTCATTGACGACGTTACGATTCTGGTAAAAGTCTACGCTGAGGGCAATAACAGACTAATGTTTACGATAAAGGCAAAGTTAGCGGGCGAAAAATTAGAGGTTGTCGAGGTGAGCTAAATGAGCAGATTGTACTACGACTATTTACGCATCTGCAAAGGTAGAGAGTGCGTAATAAGGAGAAGAATCGACGCGGAAAACGATAGACGACGCGTAAGGAGAATGTTCAAAGAGTATTGTAGTACGTGCGTTTTGGGGAAAATCATGTTTAAAGAGTTAAGAAGGGGCGGGAAGATATGATCGTCACTATTCCTTATCGATTTATTGAAGAACACGCGTGGTGTGAAAAAGAGTTCGGCGAATATTTGCCGTACGCTGAAGACGCTACGTACGAGTTCGGCGTGGACGAATGCGAATTCGAGTACGCCGACCTGATAGACATAGTTATTGAGTATTTCGATGATATTGTTGATATAATACTTAGCGACAAGCGACTTACGAATGCGCTGGTTAAAAAGATGAGAAGTCGAAAAATCGACGCATTCATGAACGACGCGAAGGACGAGGGGGGCAACGCATTAAAAAATCGGAAAAATGAGGTGACGCAAAAGTGAAAAGTTTCGCGGGGATGGTTTCATCTTCGTTTGAAGCCAACATAAAAAACGTTCAAAACGGGAGCGTGAAAAGAGTGCGGGTTTTCACAGAAAACGGAGTGTATGTATCCCTGCGATTATATTTTTTAACAAGTTTTTCGAACAGTGTTTAAGAGGTGTTACAAAAAATGGTGAACCGCGTATATACAGCCGTAAAACTTTCGGAAGAAGAAAGAAAAATACTGGAAATTATCGCGAAAAGTTACGATATTACGATGAGCGATGTTATAAGAATTGCGATAACGGAATATACGCAAAAACATAGAAACGATCTAGAAAAAATCAAGGAGGGGACGACATAAGTTAAGCCGTTAATCGAAAAAAGGTGGGGTCAATGGGTCTGTTTAAATCTAAGCAAAATGCTAATAAAAAAGTTAACGATCGCTCAGAAAAGGGAGAACGGAAGAAAGTCAAATATGTCTGGGTTTCATCAAGAAAAGCGATTTTCATCATCGCGGGCGAAGTGAAAGAATCGAAATATAGCTATGGAATACCCATTATACCGTTACACGGATACTATCGTTCAAAAGACAAATCATATACAGCTAGAGAATTGGGCAATTATTACGTCATATTGAACCTGCCGAAAGATGTTAATATTGACGAATTGGAAGGGAAAAGGATCGTTGTCTTAGGGTACGATAAAGGCGCGATATATATCGACGAGAATGATACGAGTGATGAGAGCAACGATAATGATGAAGAAGGCGAAGGTGGTGATGAGGAGAAATGACGCCGTTATTGCCGAAAGACTATTGGCGAAGGTTTGAGGACGAAGACGAGACTGATGAAGACGCAACGAAAAACGGAAAAGCGAATTCGAAAAAATCTCAGAGCGATAGCGAAAAATACAAATTGTCAACACGATCGTCTACAGAAAAACGCATCGCACGCGACAAACGCGTCGCAAATGCGACGCATGCGACGCGTTTTACTAACTCTCTAGATTACGATTCAGTTGACATCTCCAATAAATCGCAAATTGATGAAATAATTGTAAAAGACGAAAAGAACAGAAAAGAAGTTCGCGTAACGATTGAGAAGATAGGCGATAAAGACGTCGTAGTAAAAGACGTGATAAAGACGATACCTAAATTGAAGATTACGATACGATATAAGGACAAGACTTGGGAATGTAATGCGGACGTATTTGAGACAGACGATAGCCTACAAACGATAGGGTGCGAAAAGACATTAAGCGAAGTAGTTAGAGTGACTGGACGACACCCGCCGAAAGAACAAATCACAGATACGATAAACAGATACGTCGACTTGAGTTTTGAGATTAAGGTTACGCCATTATTAGACTACGTTAAGCAAAAGTACGCCGATAGGTTAGCGGAGATAGAGAACGAACCATTTGAGTGGATACTTCAAAGAACGAACGAAATAGTAGGATACGAACGACTGAAGTTATTAACGTTTCTGTCTATCGTTTCGTCTCAAATGCGAAGAATAAGGGGCATATCGCGTGTTCATATCAATATAGTAGGACAATCGGGTGCGGGTAAATCTTCGGTAGTAAAGAGCGTGTTGAAGTTTGTCGCGGACGACGATATGAAAATTGACGGAACGCGTTTTACAGAAAAATCGTTAGGATATCTTGGAATTGATAGTTTCGACGGTAGAATAGTCTTTCTTGAACAAATCGATAAACAAAATATCGCGTATCTGAAAGAGGCGATAAGCGAAGAGAAGATAACAACGTACGTAACTGTGAAAGTAAAGACTGACGACGGGGAAAAATACGTTACGCAAAAAGTAACTATCGAAGGGCAACCCGTGTTTATTTCGACATCAGTCGCCGATAACGTCGATCTCGAAAAAGAGCAACTTGAGAACAGAATACTTAACGTATATCTGAAGTACGTATACAGTCGCGAAGTAATTAAGTCGATATTAGAAAGGGGCAATAATGAGGAGACTTCAGATATCGATAAAATGGTATTTATGGCGTATTTACATAATCGCCCTGAATGGGCGGACATATCACCAGTCGAAAGCGATATTATGAAATTTACCGATAGACTAGCCGAACTTACTAAGTCGCCCGTAAATAGGACGGCGGAAGTATTACGAAATTTAGTTAGAGCCGTCGCTATCGCTAGAGGTAAGGCGAAAGCGGATATGGACGATTTGAATTTTGTAATGTCAAATTTCCAATTGGACGTATTCTATAACGGTTTAGGTCTTACAGAACGCGATATAGAAATTATAGAGGCGTTACCAGATACGGGCGGTATGAAGACACAAGAAGTTGCGGACGCGTTAAGAATGTCAAAGCAGTACGTACTTAATTTACTGAAGAATATAGAACGCAAAGGTATAGTCGAAGGTTCGAAAGATGATAATCATACTTTCACGTGGTCTTTAACGGCATTAGGACGAAGAATAAAGGCGTTAGTTAGCGATAAAGATATCGTCGAAGTCCGCGACGAAAAGGGCGAACTAGTCGGTGCCGTCGACGCCAAATTTCGCCCTGACGCTGACGGAGGAGGAAATAAAGAAAATG
Organism: Sulfolobus islandicus Y.N.15.51; assembly: GCF_000022485.1. Classification (NCBI taxonomy): domain Archaea; kingdom Thermoproteati; phylum Thermoproteota; class Thermoprotei; order Sulfolobales; family Sulfolobaceae; genus Saccharolobus; species Saccharolobus islandicus. The sequence continues at coordinate 1,306,209 of NC_012623.1, forward strand.
CCGTGTCAGGCAATGACGGAGGAAGAGTGCCGGGAAGCGACGGCGAAACTAATCGCGTTATTGAGGCGTATAAATTCTTGAAGGAGCGTGGTTGGGTTCGCGTAATGGATATAGCGGGTTGGTTCAGCGACGATATTATAGAAAAATTAAAGCGGAAGGACTTGGTCGAGTTCAATATAATTGATGGTGTTGAATATGTTCGTGCGAAATGAAGTTGAAGGCAAACGTTACAATCCTGACGATCCCGAACAACGCGAATGCTTACGCAAAGCGAAATGTTATATCGATAGGACGGTCGATCCGCCCGTAATACGTATGATAAAGGACGACGACGATTATGAGATCGTCGGTTGGGTTTGGCTTACGGATCGCGGTGAATTAAAATCGAATGGCGTGAACGTAAAACTCAGTGATGATAAGAAGTATTTCATTTATAATAATAGGAAATACCCGCCGGGCGTTTATTATTTGATACGTCGCCATGGACGTGAGTTTTTAGTTAGTGAAGAATTCCTAAAGTCGATTTGAATTTTCTAACTGCAGCAGTTTAGACAAAATTCAGTTTTTTGCAAAAGTGAGGAATGGTTTTCTGTTGACGATTTGTAATTTTCTCTATCATTTTGAGATTTATTGAAATCGTCAACTCAATCGTCAACTGGAGTTTTTGCGATTTGCGTCGCACGCGTCGCAATTGCGACGCAAACGACGCGTTTTTTGCTTTTTTCAGTTTACGATTCAGTTGACGTTCGATTTTTCTCTGTTGCTCTGAGATTTATTGAAATCGTCAACTGGATTGTCAACCGGAGTTTGCGTAGTTTGCGTAGAACGCGTAGAAAAATCTGAGCGAACTGAGCAATCTGAGCGTTTTCTCATAGACGATTTAGTTGACAGTTTGTATTTCTCTCTGTCGCTCTGCAATTTTTTCGATTTTTCGCACAAATGAGGAATCTTTGCCTTCTTCTTTCAAATCGACGCAAATCAAGGCAAAAATTGACGAGTTGCCAATACTTATAAACGCGAATTGGCAACTATAATACGGGGCGTGAAAATGACGGAAAAACAACGTAGATATAAATTCGGCGACTATATTTTACGCGAAAGAAAAGGTCGGTATTATGTCTATAAGTTGGAAACGATAAACGGTGAGGTGAAAGAGCGTTACGTCGGTCCTTTAGCCGACGTAGTCGAATCGTATCTGAAATTGAAAAATAGCAGTGGGGGTGTGGGGGTACCCCCCACTACGGACCCGCCGGGATTTGAACCCGGGACCACCGGCTCCGAAGGCCGGCGCTCCATCCTAGCTGAGCTACGGGTCCCCTTATGATACTCTCTACCATATTTAATTATTAAGATTTTAGAGTTAAATACCAGCCTTCATGGTATAACATATATACTCCATTTTAACTAGACTTCAAAATATTATCAGTGACAAAACTCTAGTGATGTCTATATTAATGATTAATATCTACCAGTTAGAAAAATATCCTCTGTATTTCATTTTAACTAATTACATCCTTTCTAAGCTCCTTATACCTAAGACGCTTAACCCGTTCTTTAATACAACTGACACTCCTTTTACTATATATAATCTTAACATTCTCTTCCTTGGATCTTGTTCTTGTAGTACTCTCTCTTTATCATACCAACTATTGAATATGTCAGATAATTCTCTCAGAAACGCTACTAAATCTTCTAACCTTAAGTTATCTACAGCATTCTTGAATACCTCGGGGAATTTAGCTATCAAGATTAATATGTTCCTCTTATCTCCAACTAAATCACTAAAGTCTACCTTGTCCATAGATAAGTTTTCAGTAGATTTAGCTAATATGTTAGCAGCTCTAGCATAAGTATATTGTAAATAAGGTCCACTGTTCTGCTCAAAGCTGGTTATCCTGTTTAAATCAAATGATAAAGGCTTATTTGCAGAAACTGACAAAATTGCGTATCTAAGCGCTGCATTTGCTATATCATCAATATTTTCCATATTACCACCTTTCTCTTTCAGCTTATTTCTAACTATGTTATCTAGTTTTTCATATATCTCGTCAATGGTTATTATCTTTCCTAGTCTTCCACTCATTCTTAGTCCTTGGATGTTAACCATCCCATATGAATAATGCAATAAATTTTCCGCAAATCTCGAATATCCGAGTAACTCTAGAGCACCTCTTAATTGTATTTGCGGAATGTATTGTTCTTCTGCGATCACATTTATAACAAAATCTGCATTAAACTGATTAAATTTGAAAATTGTATACGCAATATCCCTAACGGTATACAATGTAGTTCCATCGGATCTCATCAACACTAAAGGAGGTATCTTGAGCCCTTTTGGAATTCTCAACTTAGATCTAGCTTCATCACCTAAGAAACTATCTAAGTCCAATGCTATTACTCCCTTATATGGTATTTTAGCCGAGGAAGACAATAAGGCCTTTAATACTTCATTAACCATTTTCTCCCATAACAAGTCACTCTCATAGTCGAAATTGTCAAATCTTATATTAAGTTTGGATAACGTTTCACTAAAGCCTTCTAGCGCATAACTAATGTACTTTCTAATAATCCCCTTTAGTTCATCATTACCCTCTTCGTATTTCTTTATGATTTCTCCTATCTCCTTCTCCGGCTCCTCCTTAGCATTTATAGTGTCTGCTAACTTATCGAAAAGTACCTCATTTCTATTCCTTAGATCATTCGCTATTACTATTAGCTCATCTAGTTCTCTCACTTTCTCCCTATACTCTGACTCTGAAAGTTTCTTTAACTCCTCTCTCAACTTCCTAATTTCTAAAATTACATTAGTCATGGCATATATTATACCCAACCATAGATCCTTCTTTACATTTGGCTCTGGATCAGGAAAACCTAAAAGTTTTAGGCCGTAAATTAGAACTGCAACTTGCCTCCCAGTATCGTTAACGTAAAACCTAACATTAACTGAGTGACCTCTAGCTTTTAACGCTCTAGCAAGCGCATCTCCAAGTATCGTATTTCTCAAATGGCCTATATGTAACGGATGTATAGGATTAGCGCTCGTGTGTTCAACTACTATTCTTTTTGGCTTTTCGATTTTTTCCAGTCCATAACTATCGTCTAGTTTGCTAAAGATACTCACGAAAATATTTCTTAGATTAAGCCTCGCATTAAGATATATTCCGGCTACTTCTATCCTCTCTATTAACTCACCTTTATATTCTTGTAATAATTTCGCTTTCTCATTTATATTTCCCTTTATTAATGATGGTAACGCTAATGATAAGTCGCCAAGTTCTTCCCTAGGAGGATATGTAATATTTTTAAAGACTTCCTCCTCGCTTATACCTAATTGTGCAGCGACATATTCCGCCAATTCTTTCTTAGCTCTTCCTATTATATCCACATCACGTTTTATGCCTTATAATTTTTAATATTTACTCACTAGAATCATATAACCATGAAGAAAAGGGTGGAAATCCTAATAGTAGAGGATTATAGTGGAAATCCCAAAATTAATGAGCAAGAAATTAAAAAATCATTAAGTCATATAGGGGATGACATTGTAATAACTAGGTTACATTTGCCACAGTGGACTGAAAATAAAGATGAAAGTGATCTAGTTGGAGTACATGTAATTGTGAGAGAAGTTGCAGAAACATAACGTATGTCCCTATTACAAGAATGGCTACTGCACATCACCTGCATTAGATAAGCCTTCTGATATAGTAACTTCTAACAATAGATGCTTTGGTCAATTTAAAACTTGTAGATATTTCTTAGACGACGGGAGCGATAGCAAAACGGGGTTAGAGAAATTTAATGAAGATAAAACCATTGAGCAAGAGATTAGATTTTACCCAAAAATAAACGCATTAGAAAATATTATAGACAGCGGTTGCGAACATTACCAGCTCATAAAGAGTGAAAAAGGATTCATTGCGTATTGCAATGCAATTAAAAGGGTTTTAGTAACACGACAGACCATATTATGTAACAAAGAATTCCAAAGATGTCCATATAGGACCTTACTCGGTACCTAACTTAACATACCTACCGTCTTCTGATAAGTTAATTTTTCCTTTTTCAACTAGATCCGCTAGTGCTCTTCTTATCTTATCCTCGCTTGCAATTCCAGATAACATACTGTGTAATTCCTTTAGGTTCATTGGCTTTTCATTTAATAAGTCAAGTAATATTTGTTTTAATTCATCCTCATTTGGCGCAGTCATTACTATAACGTCTTTATCGGAATAGACTACCTTTAGTTTGTTTTCTACGTTACCAGAATTGGAAGCCGACTTCTTACCTCTCTTCTTAGTCTCATTACTCATACTAATACACACTCACGTTCATTTCTCATTTCTTACTTTTAAACATTATGCGAATTTTTAAAATCAATTTCATTCTTCATTATACCAACGCGTTATAGCATAGAGCAGTAAATATTTCTAATATTAAATAATTAATATCTCTTCATAGCCAAGTCTTATAAAGAATGAGGCCGAAAGCTTTTAAGGCGGGAAGGAAGCTAGATCATGAATGTATACTTATATTACTGTGTTTAGATTAACATTATTAGGCGACAATGTTGAATCAACCGGACTTCCTTAGACATGTAGCCAGTAAGATCCTATCGCCACTATCAATAGATTCGAAAAGGTTAGACGAAGCAAGAAGAATTTTAGGAGAGGCAGAAGTTAAATACAACTTCTCCTCCTACGGAGGAAATCCAAAAAAACTAATAGATTTCCTATTAAGTCCAGACTTCACAGAACTTAGCTTAATTTTAGGCCCAGATGTAACAAAGAAACTATTAGAAGCTATAAAAGATAATTATACAGACGAAGACATAAAAAAAGTAGCAGATAAAATGTTGGAAGAAATAAACGGATATACAGAAAACACTGAAGAGTCTAACGTTAAAGTTTCAGTTAATAAAAAATATTTAGTCTCCTAAAGATGGAGTACCAGATCCTCCTTCTCCACCACTTTCTTCTTTACTTCCTTCTCCACCTTTCTTCTCGCTCTTTAATGGAGCTGCAGCTATTAGGTCATCAATCTTTAATATTGCTGTAGCTGCCTCTGTTGCGCTCTTTAACACTTGAGCCTTTACTCTTATAGGCTCAATGATGTTTAAGGCATATACATCGTCTACGATCTTCCCACCTATTACATCTACACCAGTATTGGTTAATCCCTTAGCGTGTCTAGCTCTTAAGTCCATTAGTGCAGATATAGCCTCCAGCCCTGCAGTTTCAGCTAAAATCATAGGTATCTCCTCTAATGCATCTGCAAATGCTTCTATAGCTAATTGCTCCTTACCTCCTACACTTCTAGCATACTCTCTTAATTTCATCGCTAATTCTAACTCGATAGCACCACCACCTGGCAATATTACTGGCTCTAATAATATGTTCCTCAGAGCATGCAATGCGTCATTTATACTCCTCTCAGCCTCATCTAATGCCATATCATTTGAACCTCTTAACAAGATATTTACGGCTTTCAAGTTCTTAGCACCTTCTATAAATACCATTTTGTCATTTCCAACTCTCCTTTCCTCAACTAATTCAGCGTATCCTAAATCATCGGGAGTAGCGTCTTTAATGCTGCTTATTATTCTCGCGCCTAATGCCTTCTCTAATTTCTCTATATCGCTCCTCTTAACCCTTCTTACAGCCAATATACCTTTCTTAGCTAAGAAGTGCTGTGCGATATCATCAATACCTTTCTGGCATATTACAACGTTAGCACCTATTGACGCTAGTTTATCAACCATGTCCTTAAGATATTTGGATTCCTCATCTAAGAAAGCCTTGATTTGCTCTGGTGATGTTATACTTATCTTAGCTGAGATTTCAGGTTTTTCTACCTCTAATGCTGCATCCAAAACAGCTATCTTGGCTTTAGTGACTCTTCTAGGCATTCCAGGGTGCACAACCTCCTTATCTAATACTAGTCCTTTAACTAAGACGCTATCCTCTATACTTCCACCTTTCTTCTTATCTATCTTTATTAAGTCTAAACTCACATTATAACCACCATTAGGTAGAGGTTCTGCAACATTAACTATTGCGTCTATTACCATGTCAATTATTTTATTTAATTCAGCACCTTCTGCAATAAACTTACTTGCTAGTGTAGTAAATACTATCTTTCTTAGAGTATCCCTAGAAACTGAAGAATTCAAATCCCTTATATCGATCTTGGTTCCTAATTGTGGAAGTAACTCCAAGGCCTTGGTATATGCCTTCTTATACCCCTCAATGATTATTGTTGGATGTATATTTTGATCCAATAAACTTTCAGCTTTCTCCAATAGAGCACCAGCTAATACTACAGCGCTTGTAGTACCATCACCTACTTCAGCATCTTGTGCTTTAGCTGCTTCTACTAATAGCTTTGCTGCTGGATGCTGTATCTCCATATCCTTTACTATTGTAGCGCCATCATTAGTTATGGTTACGTCACCGAAACTATCAATTAACATTTTATCAAGACCTTTAGGACCTAAACTACTCCTTAACATTTCGGCTAGTGTCTTTGCAGCAAGTATATTGTTCCTTAACGCATCTCTACCAGTAGTTCTACTCGTTCCCTCTTTAAGCAATAAGACTGGAGATGCCATACCTCACAACACCGTTCCGTGAGAACATTAGTATCGCTTATATAAAAATTTTTCTCTCAAGCAAACCGTGAAGCAATTTTTTAAATTAATAGAAAATCCATTCTTCTCTAATATGATGTGCGAAAGATGTAACAAAAGAGATGCTATAAACGTAGTAGGAGGAAGAAGATTATGTAGCATATGCAGCAAAGACGAGATAGGTAAGAGAATTAAGAGGGAACTTTACCCAAGAAAGATAATAGTACATAATGACAAAATCTTATTTGCTTATCCCTCTTATCTAAGCTTTATTCAAGAAATTCTAAGAAATATAATAAATAAAATTTACACTAGATTTAATTTACAGTATTACGAAATTACTTTAGAACCACAAAACTCTATCCTAGATGATATATGGAACTTAATCATAAAAAGTAAACAGTTTTCGGAAAAAAATGGAATAAATAAAATCTTTTTACCTTTTACAGCTGACCTCTTGATGGCCTACTTAGTATACTCAATAACAAATCAAGATTATACTTATATCCAAATGATAGGATTGGAATACAAAGTCAATAATATTTCATTTCTAATTCCATTTTATAACACCTCCTTATATGAATTACAAGGTTTCATAAATAATGAATCTAATGCAATAGTGACAAAGGATGAAATTTTTAATGAAATTCTAACATGGGAAAGGGACATGTTAAAAGAAAATTACGAACTATTCCACGCTTTCCATAATTCCAAAAAATTACTTGAAATAGGAAGAAAAGATTACAGATGCGAGGGTTGTGGAGGAATGATTAACTCCCCGGTAAAATACTGCGCGAGATGCTCTCTAATTTACTCTTCTCCTCCTTATTGAGAATGACTTCAAAATATATTTGCCCTTGACTAGGTCTAAATCTAGATGGCGGAATAGGTCCCTCTGAAGTATAGTAGAAGAAACCCGATTTTAAGATCTCGTTAAATCCATCCTTATCCATTCTTAAGAAATCTTGTAATATATCAATTACATGTATGATATTTTTTAGTTCCTTCATGCTTAACGTATAACCGCAAATCCTACAAGTTAAATCTGGCATTACCGAATCAAATTCACATCTAGGACATTTAATAGGAGATCTTAAGACGTTTGCTAACATTGACCAAGTAACTCGTAACAGATCAATTAAATCCTTTTTATTTCTCTTCAAGCATTCTTTATACAGCTTATCCATTATGGGAATTAAACCACCTTTACCATAAGTTACTATAAACTCTAATTGGTCTTCACTAAGTTTCTCTATATCATATAAACGCAAGAGTTTATATGATATAATTTCCATTAATCTGTCTCCCATAGCTCTAAGCCTATTAATTATCGTAGATACTTTAGGCTTCGTTTTCACTTCTCCTACCGCCATGGCAAAGGGCTCTCTTAACACCTCCTTCAGATCCTCTCTTGAAAGGTTTAAATAGGAAATTCCTAACGCGTTAACTACCTCATCCAAATATTCATCCAAAACCTTATCTGCATCTACGTACTTCTCAGATTTTTTACTACTGGAAGATTTTTTCTTCTTCATGCCCTCTTTACTATTCTTCTCACTAGCGATTTTTTCTTCCTCATTTTTCTTACGTCTTGGCACTCTACTTATAATTTAGAAACCTATTTTATATAAAACTTTAAGTCATTAACGCTAAATCTTGAAAATCCATTGGTAACATTTTCTTCTTATTAACAATTTCTTGATACTTGTTATCTAAGAATGAAATAAATATTGGACAAGTCTCATATTTACCATCGCGCTGACATTTATCACCCAATGTGAGAAAGCACTTAGTATTCTTCTTATCATAATAAGGACATAACTTGTAGTAAGTTTTAGCGCTTTTTATCATGCGTTCTATCCATTGTTTCTTGTGATCCTTTTTTTCTGCCTCTTTTTCGGCCTTTGCCAACGCCTTATTTATCTCATCTTCAGACATTTTCACTGATTTATTAGTTGACATAAATTCTCCCTCCTACTTGCTATAACTTCTAGTACAAAGATTAAATAGATTACTACTACTACTGATCTGCTCCTATTATAAGAGTATTAAAATGAATGGTTTGTATAATCTTGATCTTTCTTTCAACATACTTATAATTTAACGTACATATAGTAGTAGTAATTATAATGCCAAAAGGAGAAGGGAAAGTTAACAAGAAGACAGTTTCTCTTTTAGAGTTTTTGAAAGGCCTATTCTGACTCCCATTTTAGGATCTTGATATACGTAAAGGAGCCTTTTAATTTGTAAGTTCTTGAGTACTCTAAATAGCCAACTAGTATCAGCTTTCATTTCTTCTTGAAGCTGGTCAAGGTAGATGTAAGTTGTCCCCCACTCCTTATACTTGTTTAATAAATAACTTAGTATTTCTTTTTCATCATCAACAAGTTTATCCAAAATCTCCTTTATACAATCCGTTGGATTAGCCTTTTGTTGTTTTTTGTTTTCATTACTGGTTTTTCCGTCAATAAACCACAAAACTTCTTGTGCTTTTTTGTCATCTCTTTTCTCAACTTTGTTGTTTTTTGTTTGGTAAACTTTTTCACCCTCTAGTACTTGCTTAGCAAGTAATAAGTACTCTTTGAATTTAGAATTGTTTTGTGATTCAATAATATCTCTAGCTATGTTTTCTCCTCTCCTACTTAAGTGCCATCTTCCTCCTTCTTGATAAACTAAACCTTTCTTCTTCCAATAACTGAGATAACTACTTATGTATTTAGTTTCGTAACCTAAATTAGTCGCAATTTCAGCTGTTCTTAATGGTCTGGCGTAGAGGAGGAGTAGTATTGCCTCAACCAATTTGGATCTAGGCGACTCCTTACTTGTTTTCTCCTCCTCGCTTATCTGCTGCGCTATAGCCTCTATATCATCTCTTTGATAGTCCTCACTCATCTTATTATATTAGGCATTATAACTTAAAATACAAGCTAAAATCCCGACTGGGATTATTCAGTTAATTTTTCATTTCAGTACTACTCATTGGCAAGTTTTAATAGCGTAGAATTTGTTGTAACCTACTATGACGTTGTAGACACCAGAAAAGAGTTTATCTAAATTCTCATTCCCCGTATCGATTCTAAAACAGTTAATGGTGTAAAGCTTAGAAAGAGTAGACACTACTATAAGATCATCCTTTTTTACCTTTCTTAAGAACATTGGCCCTAATTCTTGATTTCCTCTTCCGATTAGAAACCCTTGTTTGCCTATTGGGGTAAGCAATATTTTTAACTCCCCGGTTAAATTGATTAAATCAAAATAGCTGACGTTTTCTTTTATTAATTTCTTTCCTCTAACTATATCAATGCCTAAAAATGGAGTGTTGATCTTTAGTTTCCTTTCTATATATTTTACAGTACTCCCAGGACCCATAATATAGGTTATATTGTCATCCATGTTATCTATTATATAATCTGCGATTTCCTCTAGTTCATCCTCGCTATATTGTGTCTCCTCTTTACTTGGGGTTAATAAACTATTACTGCTTATGGTTAGGGCTATATAATATAATTTGACAGAATACGTTCCTTTTCTATATGCCTCCTCATTAACATCTAGAATTTCTTCCCTCACGATTTTTGCTTCATCATGTAAAAATTTTGTTAACAGTATCGCTGCGGCCTCGGGCGTATTAGCGAAAACTCCGCTGTGCATTTTTACGCCAGCGGGAACTCCTAAAATTGGTATTTGCGCTCCTTGAAGTCCCTCAAATACATCCCTTGCTGTTCCATCCCCACCAACAAATACAATAATATCTACCCCTCTTCTTACAAACTCTTTTACAGAATCAATTGTATCATATCTGGTAGTTTTTTCCTTTTCACCTATAGGTATTGTCTCATATTTCAATTTTGTTTTAATAAAATATATTTCTCCCATTTTTAACTTTGGTGTTACATAGATAGTATCTTCTGGGGCTTTGACCAAAAATCTGGCAACTCTACTTGGTATTTCAGGGTTCTCGAGATATAATTCATCACTACCTTTCCTTCCTATTCTTCCACCTGCACCAGCATATGGATTCACAAGAAATCCAATTTTCTTCAACATTTCTTTAACACCTTAAGTATGAAGGCCAAGGTCAGATTTCCTAGATGTTCTTTATTAGGAACTAGAAATATAATAAGATCGTTAGGACCACAATTCTCACAATTTTCCTTAATTTCTTCCAATAACCCTTTGAGTGACATCTCCTCTGTCTTAGGTGGAATCTCTATTTTTCCTTCTTCCGTATGAACGCACACCAATACTTTTTCCGCACCTAATCTTATTATTTCATCTCTTAGATGCAAAACTGGAATCTTTTTTAATAATTCCGCACCTCCCCTTATGATAAGCATTGATGAGTTCCAACCTAATGATTTCAAAGTAACATTTTTTATATTGGATGTGTTTTTAATACATGAGACTATTTTATTCCCTTCTTCTGTGAGAGTATTTCCTCCTACTGGATCTGTCTGAATTAGTTTCATTTCTCTTAATCTTTTTAGTAATGTTTTTATAGATGCTTCTGATAATCCCGTTTTTTTCATCAATAATATCCTTCCTACTGGCTGTAATTGGCTTATGTAAAATAAGCTCATTATAACATGTCCTTCATCAAATTTAGGCTTATTGCCTTGTCTGGTTTCCACAGCTTTGGTAAGTACAATCTGGATATCCATATTTAAATATGTGATAAGATAGATTAAAATTATGTTTAGAGGAAGAAGCTTGTTGTGTCTGCTTGATTTTGAAACACATGAAATAGAGAGAATGTTAGATGTTTCATTTATAATGAAAAATTACGTTTATCATAATAACGTTCCAAGTTCGTTAAGTGGTAAGAGAGTCGCATTACTTTTCGAGAAGCCAAGTACTAGGACTAGGGTTAGTACTGAATTAGCAGTATCAATGTTAGGTGGAATTCCAATTGTTCTTAATAAGCAAGATTTGCAATGGTCTAGAGGCGAACCCATCGAAGACACTGGAAGGGTTTTAGGCAGAGTTGTTAATGGGATAGGGGCCCGAGTACTAAATCACTTAACCCTAGTTAAACTAAAGGAATCATCTGGAGTTCCGGTATTTAATTTATTAAGCGATCTTTCTCATCCCCTGCAAGCATTAGCGGACTTAATGACCATTAGGGAAAGGTTTGGTAATAATCTAATTAAAATAGCGTTTGTTGGTGACGGAACTGATAATGTATTGCTAAGCCTAATGGCAATTGTGGCTAAATTAGGATTGGAGTTACATATCGCGACTCCTAAAGAACTTAAGCCTAGAGAAGATTTGTTTAAGATAATAAGTGAGATTGCAGATGATACGGGTAGCGTTATAGAGTTTCATGAGGATCCATATGATGCTGTTAGGGGTGTGCATGTAGTCTATACTGATGTTTGGGTTAGTATGGGACAAGAGAATATTGCTGAACAGAAGAAGAAACTATTGCAGAACTATAGGGTTACTTCAGACTTAATGAAGTATGCGGTTAAGGATGCTATATTTATGCATTGTTTGCCAGCTAATAGGGGAGAGGAAGTAGAGCTTGAGGTAATAGACGGACCTAAGAGTGCCGTCTGGGATCAGGCTGAGAATAGATTATATACAGCAATGGCAGTGTTTTCATTATTTATTTAAAGAAATCGTAAATAGATTTTTGCTTGATTAGACCCTTTATCGTACGTAACTTAAATAAGTTTATTTTAACCTTTAATTTTTTATTTACTTCAGATATGGCTTGATCCAGATTGTCATATTTTCCTATTCTATTTTTCATAGCATTCCTCACAGTTTCTCTAATGTGCCAATTTCCAACTGGTGCAAAGTACTCTTCTGTTATTTCCCTAATGATTATAACTCCCGCTTGTCTCTTTACTTCCTCTAAATGTTCTAGCACCGCTAATCTTGCAGCCATGTATCCTCCATCTAAGTATTCATACTCTCCCCAGAAATTCTCCTTTAGTTCCGAAATTGTGAGATCTTGAGACCACAAACTTAGTGGATGCCATATTTCTATCCATATTGAACTAAACTTTGATGGATAAAGTACAACATAGAAGTAGTTGCCTAAATATGAGCCGTGGTACACTTCTATCTCATTTACCTCGTTATAGTTTATTATTTTGCTATATAGAAATTTACCAACTGTGCTGTCAACTGCAGTTATTGCCCATCTAGTTGGTACGAATCTTCTGTTCTTTTTCTTGCCTAGAAGTCCAAACGATAATGCGTGCATTATCTTATAATAATCTACATTATACCTATACAGTTCTAAGATCGCTTCTGCAGATTTTACATCATCAAAGATTAGCTTATCCAATTTAGTTGGGATTTTAGGATTATCAATAACCTTTATTTCCTCTGCAATTCCTCCTGGTCCTCTCGGTAAAATTATTCCGTCAAACTTTAATTTCGCCTCTAATGTTTTTAATTTTGCCTCAGATACTACTGGATTATCTGAAATTATTGCTAATGGTATTTCTGTATTGTAATATTCAGTAGCTTTCTCAACCTTAACTGTAGTTATACTCGAGATTAATGAGGATCTCAACTTTATTATATCCCCTAGATTTACCTTTCCCCACCATTCCTTAACGTTCTCATATTTTCTAGCATCTTCCCCATATACTGAGGGTGGAATATTTATGATTAGTGAAACTTTAGGATATCCTTTCTCTCCAACTATTCCACTAGGAGGAGTAGAACCTTCAACCAGTTTAAATGAGGTATCTATTTTAATTTTCTGAAGACTACTAACCATACCTCTAAATCTCTCCATTATTGGACAATACGGTAACCCACAGAGATTCTTATGTCCCTTACACTTGATGCATAGCTCTGCTGGAATTTTGTGCATTTCTTATTTTCCTCTCAATATACCATTGTAAAATGGAAAATTTAGCTCTAAATGATAATCCATTGATTATATTTCTTATTTTCCCTCTCCTTAAGTTATCTAGGATATCGTCTAAGTTAAACTCCATTACCTCATATAAATCATTATATGCGGAACCTATTGCTTGAATTACGTGAGCGTCACTATTTGAAACTCCAGCTAAATTCAGCTTTATGGATACTTCTTTAGCCTTATTATTAGCCATTTTAGGAGCCTTGGAGTTATAAATTTCAATTAAATCAAATTTATATTCAAATACCTTATTACCTATTCCTTTTCTAAAAATATCGAAAGGATGTGAGGGAAATATTAAGCAAGAGTTCTCCTTAGCGTAGTCTACTAATTCAGCTATTCTGTTAGGTGGAGATGGTGGGAAATTACACAATATTACAACGTGCCCATATTCAGTAGTAACTTCTTGTCCAAGGATCACTTTTTCTTCCTTTACGCTGTTTAAACCTAAAGAAGTATCGTGATCTGTAATCGCCACGTATATATTTCTAGCTCTAGCATAGGCAATTATATCTTTAGGGAAATATTTTCCATCGCTATATCTCGAATGTACATGGAGATCAAAAAACATTAGAAGTAACCTAATTCTTTCATAACTTCTAATGTTAAAATCGTTATTCCAGCAGCGCCTCTCACTAGATTATCTCCAAGAACAACTAATCGTAACACATTTCCTTCGAACTTTACTCTACCTACTGTCACTGCCATTCCGTCGTAATATTGTAAGTCTCTAGCTGGTTGAGGTCTATCCTCATCTTTAAATAAAATAATTGGTTTCTTAGGTGCGGTAGGCAAGTTCTTATGTTGAGGTAATGACGCGAAACCATCTAACGCTTTTTGAACTTCTTTTTCATCCACATTATCGTTAGTTACAATATTAATTACACCCATATGTCCAACTTTTACAGGGACCCTGGTAGTGGTTGGATGAATTTCTAAGCTAGAAGATTTTAGTTTTCCAGCTTCGAACTTTCCTAACATTTTATTTATTTCCTTGGGAATTTTCTCCTCTTCCCCTTTAATCCAAGGTACAACATTGCCATCTATTGCCATAAATGGTAAACCGCTATAGCCAGCTCCGCTTACTGCTTGTAAAGTTACTATATACACAGCGTTAATTTTGATTAATCTTTCTAAGGGTTTAATTGGCATAGAAAGTATTGCCGCAGTACAGTTAGGATTTTTGACTAATAGTCCATTCCAGTTTTTATTACTTTTTTGATATTTTAGTAGCTCTAAATGCTCCCAATTTACTTCTGGATTGATCAATGGCACATCTGGATCCATTCTAAACGGTGATGCATTAGATACTACTATTTTTCCTTGTTTTACTAACTTTAATTCAACATCCTCTGCTAGTTCATTAGGTAATGCTGAAAGAACAACATCAACATCTTTATGATCTTCGTACTCAGTGGAGACTATTGGTAATTCAGCTATGTTTTCCGGAATATCTCCGGGTTCAATCCATTTTACAGATTCTTTGTATTTTTTACCAATCTTTTGGGGTGATGCACTAACTTTCACTAATTCTATATAGGGATGTTTTGAAAGCATCCTTACCATTTTTTGCCCTACCATTCCGGTAGAGCCTAGTAACGAAACTTTTATCTTATCAGCCACTTACGATCACCTTATGCAACTCTTTTGCTAATTTTTCTCCTTCTTCCTTATTAACTATAAAGGTCATGCTTACGTTAGATATTCCCCTAGAGATAGCTAACGGATCATAACTTGAGGCTATTGAAAGAACCTTAGTAGAGATCTCCTTCTTCTTTATTCCACATCCTACTATACCTACGATATTAACATCATTTACCTCGATATCCTTTACCAAAGTTCCCTTTAATTCTTCTAATTTCGATAACAGTCTATTTGCAGAGAGTGAATCAACAACGAGTTGTATTGTGGTCTCACTAGCTGGTTGAGAAATTGATATTATGTTAACTCCAGCCTCCTTCGCTTCATTTGTTATTCTTGCCGCAGATCCTATTTTTCCAACGATTTTAGTACTCTCAACTGTTATCAATTTTGCGTTATCCAAGAGTGATATTCCTTTAAGTCCATCATTATTTTCACATTCTCCATTAATCATGGTAAATCCATCTTCATATAATGACTCAACTATTACCTTCATATCACTTCCAAAGACTGGATCAAAAGTTCTAGGATGTAACCTTTTTGCTCCTAACTGTGAGAGTTCTATAGCTTCTTCCAACGAGAGTCTAGTTATCGTTTTAGCATTTTCGAATTTTTTAGGATCTCCTGTCATTATCCCGGGAACCTCGGTAACTAGTCTAACTTCTCTTAATCCAATTAGTTTACCTAGTAAGGTTGCAGTATAATCGCTACCACCCCTTCCCAAAGTGGTGTATCTCCCCTCTTTTGTTCTCCCTATAAAACCTGGAAGGACTATCACGTTAGCTTTCACATTTTCTAATATACTCATGATTTCCTTTTTAGATAGATCCCCAATTACGTTAGCTTCACCGTAATTTTCATCAGTTATAAATGGAGGAGTAATCACACCTTCAGCTTCAATTCCGTTACTTCTCAATATTGCTGAAAGGAGTAAGGTAGCCATTCTCTCTCCAAATGAAAGTATGTAGTCTCTAACTCTAGGGGTTACTTCGTCTAATACTCTTATAGACCAAGCTACTCTGAACAGTTCATCACTCAGCCTAGATATATCCTTAAATGAGTTCTCGAATTCCTTGCCATCTGCCAATTTTGATAACAGTTTTATATGCCTTTCATAGATTTCAGTTACAATATTTGGAGAGTTATCAGTATTCAAAGTTGCACTTATTAACTCGTTAGTAACGTTTTTAATAGCTGATGTTACTACTATGATCTTATCAGATTTCTTTGAAAAATCTTGTATCTTCTTTACGATAAGTTCATAATCTTTTTCATCTTTTTGTATTGATCCACCTATTTTAACTATTAGAGCCATTTATCTCACCTAGGATAATTTTTCCCATATGTAGAGGATTAACTAATATTCTCTTAGCTTCAGCTTTGGTCATACTATCGGGATCTTTTAATGAATGTCCTGTTAGGATTAAAACTGTTTTTTCATCTTTATCTACTACCTTTTCATTTATTGCCTTAATGTAACCAGCTAAGGCAGCTGCTGAAGCAGGCTCAGCTCCTATGCCCTCTTTTCTAGCTAGGGTCTTCTGTGCGTCTAATATTTCAGAATCAGATACTGCTATTGCGGTTCCATTGGATTCTCTTATTGCTTTCATCGCTTTTTGCCAATTTACTGGTTTTCCTATTCTTATTGCAGTAGCTACAGTATCTGGATTTTCTACGAAATCTGGAGAATCTTTGCCTTTGACTATTGCAGTAGCTATTGGTGATGCTCCCTCAGCTTGGATTCCAATCATTCTGGGAATAGTATTTATCACTCCAGTTTTAACTAGCTCATTAAATCCCTTCCATATTGCGTAAATATTGCCTGCATTGCCTACTGGGACTATCACATTATCTGGAACTCCTAGTTCTTCCGCTATCTCAAATGCTATTGTCTTCTGTCCTTCTAATCTCCATGGGTTAAAAGAATTTAATGGATATACTACTTTTAAATCCTTATATAACCTCATTACCGCATCCATAGCAACGTCAAAACTTCCATCAACCTCTAAAATAACTGAGCCATAAAGTATTGACTGAGCTAATTTACCTAATGCTACCTTACCTTTAGGTAAGACGATAAAGCTCTTTATACCTGCTCTTGCAGCATAAGCAGCTGCGGAAGCTGCAGTGTTTCCAGTAGATGCTGCTATTACGGTTTTGTAGTTTAAGCTTACTGCAGAACTAACTGCTACTGTCATTCCTCTATCCTTAAAACTTCCAGTAGGATTAAGTCCTTCGAATTTAAAATAAAGATTATCATTTATATTTGAGGATCTTATTAGCGGGGTATTTCCTTCATTTATACTTACAATATTTTTATATTTGCCTGCTATCAGTTCTTTGTATCTCCAAACTCCTCTTCCTCTCAATTTGCTGAAAGAGAAGTCCTTTGGTGGTTCCACTATAATTTCCAATAGTCCTCCACATCTTGGACATAATATCTGATCTTGATCTATTTCCGTTTCATATCCACAACTTAAGCACTTCATTATTCCGCTTAGTGTGTTTCCAACAACAATTCACCAGCTGTTTAAAGTGGTTTGTTCTGCAAAATATAAGCTTTGTTGAAGTATAATAATCACATGGCGTTCAAAGATCTTAGAGACTATATAGAATTTATGAAAAAGAGAAATAAGCTAATTGAAGTTGATGAGGAAGTAAGCGTCGATTTAGAAATAACTGAAATCACAAGAAAAGCAACTTATGCTCATTTACCCCCTCTTTTATTCAAAAGGATTAAAAATTATGAGAATTGGAAAATAATCTCCAATATTTTCTATTCAATTGAAAGCTTTTACGAGATTCTTGGAACGAATAAACTAGAATCAATATCGGAAGGATTTCTATCAAATTTGTCCAACATGCCTATCACATTTTTTGATAAAATAAAATCACTTAGGGAAATTTTAGGACTAGGAAAAGTAATGCCTAAAGCTAAGACACCTAGTTTTAAAGAGGAAAAGAATTTAGATCTGGCTAAGATTCCTGCAATAAAAACCTGGCCTAAAGATGCCGGAAGATACCTTACCTTTTCCATAACAATAACAAAGGACCCAGAGACAGATGTTCATAATCTTAGCGTTTATAGAATTCAAATTCTAAACGAAAAGGAGGCTATAATTCATTGGCAAGCCTTTAAAAGAGGCGCGCTTACTGCTAAAAGATATTTAGAAAAAGGCACTACCAAGATACCTATTGCCATAGTAACCGGAGTGGATCCTGCTATAGCATTTACAGCAGCTTCTCCAGTCCCTCATGGAATAGATAAGTATATGTTTGCGGGAATCTTGAGAGGTGAGGGAGTTGATGTAACTGAACTAGATGATAAGTTGCTAGTACCGAGTCATTCAGAAGTAGTTTTAACTGGTTATGTTGACTTGAATGACATGCGTCTAGAGGGTCCCTTTGGAGATCATATGGGTTATTACACACCAGCAGATTACTATCCAGTTTTCAAATTGGAAAAAGTATACATTAGAGAAGACCCCATATTTCACGTAACATCAGTAGGCAAACCACCACTTGAGGATGCTTGGATAGGTAAGGCTGTAGAAAGGATATTCTTACCTTTTGCCAAGATGCTAGTTCCAGAACTTGTCGACATGAATCTACCAGAATATGGCCTATTTACTGGGATTGGTATATTCTCTATAAAGAAATATTACCCTGGCCAGGCCAAGAGAGTTATGATGGCTCTATGGGGTACTGGTCAGCTAAGCCTTTTAAAGACTATAATAATTGTTGATCAAGATATAGACGTTCATGATATTAATCAAGTTATTTACGCTATTGCAGCTAATGTAGACCCTAAACGTGATGTTTGGGTAATAGAAAATGCACTTACGGACTCATTGGACCCTAGTGTTCAATTTCCACCATTAGGTAGTAAACTAGGTATAGACGCTACTAGGAAGTTTAAAGAAGAAATGGGAAAAGAATGGCCAGAAGAGGTTAGGTCAGACGAGGGAGTGGCTAAAAAAGCAGATGAAATAATAAATAAAATTATAAAGAGATATCAAACCTCCTAACCATCATCGTATCTCTATATATTATTGAAACCTCACTTATATCTTCTAACTTAGTCTCTATTTCCAATGATTCGTTTTTTCTTAATTCTTTATTCACCTTTACACTATCTGTAATTGCCTTAAGCCCAACTTTATCGTCTATCATATTTACAGTGATATTATATTTTAGAATTATTTCTAAAATTTGTACCGGATACTCTAAATTACTAGTTATTTTAAGGATTCTCCCTGTTAATTTCACTACGAAAGGATTCATATATGAATATAGTTTTTTCGAGTATTATGCCTTATCGTACTTAAAAAGCGTAGACTATCAAAGATGTAGATTAGAGCCGAAATGGCCTCAAGTAAAGTGGAAGATTTCGTAAAGAATTGGGGAGGTAAACAAGAGCCAAGTATTGGTGAAAGAATAAAGAATGCGTTCAAGCCACAGCAACCACTAAGGTATAGATTAGTAATGGCAAACTACAGATTAAGGACAATGGTAAGTCGTCTTGACGTTTACATTTCAAGATTACAAGAGAGAGATAGGACTCTATTCGAAAAGGTCGTAGAATCTCAGATGTCAAAGGATACGGCAAGAGCAGCTATGTATGCTAATGAAATAGCTGAGATTAGGAAGATTTCCAGGCAGCTAATTACTACACAAATTGCCCTAGAGCAAGTACAACTCAGGTTAGAGACGATAACTGAGCTTGGAGATGTATTTAACAGCCTAATACCAGTACTTGGTGTTATAAAAGAGCTAAGAAATGCGATGAAAGGAGTTATGCCAGAGATAAGTTTGGAGCTAGCAGAATTAGAGGAGGGATTACAAGAGGTAGTAATAGAAGCAGGGGACTTTACTGGTGCGCCAGCCAACTATGGTGCTTCAAGCCCAGAGGCAAGGAAGATATTAGAAGAAGCTTCTGTTGTTGCTGAACAGAGAATGAAAGAGAAGTTCCCAGAATTGCCAAGCTTCGTTACCTCTACTCAGAAAGTATCTAATCAAGAGCAGAAATAATATCTGATTCATAGATTTTTTCCTAAGATTTATACGGTAAAATAGTTTTTTAAGGTTTGGATTGGTAATATATATATTGGGGAGTTTCCTTTTGGTTGAGGCAATTAGTAGTGAAGAAGACCTCATTCTCGACGTAAGTCAAGTCACTAAGGATATGGTACAATTAGCTGGAGGCAAAGGCGCAAACCTTGGGGAGTTAACGAGCATTGGAGTTAGAGTACCTCCAGCCTTTGTACTTACTTCTAAAGCTTTTAAATATTTTCTTGAATACAACAACCTTTTTGACAAAATTAGAGAGACTTTAAATAGTTGTGAAACCTCCGAGGAGGCTAGTGAAAAAATAAAACAATTGATAAAGAATGCTAAGATTCCAGAGAAATTGAGTAGCATGATATATCAGGCCTATGATGAATTAAGTAAAAAAGTTGGAAAAGAAATCTTAGTAGCTGTAAGGTCTTCAGCTACTGCAGAGGACATTGAGACGGTCAGTTTTGCTGGACAGCAAGATACTTACCTTAATGTTACTAAGGACGAACTTATTGATAGAATTAAGGATGTATGGGCTAGTCTCTATAACGCAAGGGCTATAGAATATAGAAAGAGTAAAGGTATAGATGACTTATCAGTACTTATAGCTGTAGTTGTTCAAAAAATGGTTAATTCAAGATCTGCTGGAGTAATGTTTACTCTACATCCAGTTACTGGAGATGAAAAGTATATCATGATAGAATCTAATTGGGGTTTAGGAGAAAGTGTAGTTGGCGGTAAGGTCACCCCAGATGAGGTTTTAATAGAAAAGTCTACCTTAAGAATTGCAGAAAAAAAGGTTTCTAATAAGAATATTAAAATCGTATATGATAAACAACTTAAGAAGAACGTTACCATTACCTTAGATGAAAAGGAATCTAGAGCAATGAGTATAACAGACGAAGAGGCAATAGAACTAGCAAAACTAGCACTTAAGATTGAAGAGCATTACAAGAGGCCAATGGATATTGAGTGGGCTATCGATAATGATCTAAGTTTCCCTGAGAATATCTTCATAGTTCAAGCTAGGCCGGAAACTTTCTGGTCTTCTAAAAGGAAAGAAACTAAGAGTGCTGTGGAAAAGAGTTCTGCTTCTGTAAGTGGCAAAGTATTAGTTAGGGGGCTTGCAGCTTCTCCGGGTATAGCTTTTGGTAAGGCAAAAATTATACTCGACATTAAAGATCCTAAAATTCATGAGTTTAAGAAGGGTGACATCTTAGTTACGAAAATGACAGATCCGGATTGGGTACCGTTAATGAAGATAGCTGGGGCAATAATAACAGATGAGGGAGGAATGACGAGTCATGCTGCTATTGTATCCAGAGAGCTGGGAATTCCAGCTATAGTTGGTAGTAGAGAAGCAACTAAGGTAATACAAGATAATCAAGAGATCACTGTAGATGCAATTAGGGGTATTGTGTATGAGGGTAAGGTAATTCAAGCAACTGAGACTGTATCTCAACAAGCTCAACCATCAACTGGAATTCAAGGAATAAGTAGGGAAGTCCTATTGAGTCTTTATCCAGTTACTGCAACTAAAATCTACATGAACTTGGGTGAACCTGACGTTATAGACAAGTATTTGGATCTTCCCTTTGATGGAATAGGCCTTATGAGAATTGAGTTTATTGTAAGTGAGTGGGTTAGGTATCATCCACTTTATCTAATAAAAATAGGTAATGCAGAATTACTTGTGGATAAGTTAGCTGAGGGTATAGCCAAAGTAGCAAGTGCAATATATCCTAGGCCAGTTGTTGTCAGATTTTCAGATTTCAAAACTAATGAATATAAGAAATTGATTGGTGGAGAGGAGTTTGAACCAGATGAGAGGAATCCAATGATAGGTTGGAGAGGAGTATCCAGATATGTAAGCAAAGAGTACGAACCAGCATTTAGGCTAGAGGTTAAGGCTATACGCAAAGTTAGGGAGGAGATGGGACTTAAGAACGTATGGGTAATGTTTCCCTTTGTCAGAACTACATGGGAACTAGAAAATGCAATAAAAATAATGGAGGAGGAAGGTTTAAGAAGAGATTCAGATTTCAAGGTATGGATAATGGCAGAAGTCCCCTCAGTTGTTGTTCTTGCAGAGGAGTTTGCGAAGATAGTTGATGGATTCAGCATAGGTAGTAACGATTTAGCACAATTAACTTTAGGTGTTGACAGGGATTCCGAGTTACTAGCGAGGATGGGATATTATGATGAGAGAGATCCAGCTGTTTTGGAGTCCATAAGAAAGCTAATCAGAGCTGCTCATAAGTATGGCAAAACTGTCTCAATATGCGGACAAGCACCTAGTGTTTATCCAGCAGTTGTTGAATATTTGGTCAAAGCTGGAATAGATAGTATTAGTGTAAATCCAGATGCAGTTATTAATGTTAGGAGGCAAGTAGCTTCTATCGAGCAACAAATTATACTTAGAAACCTTATGGAAAAAAGGAAGAACAAGTAGATAATTTTTAATTATTTTTTATTATAACAATTTTTACATATTCTTCTAGCACCATCGAAATACGCTGTACATTCTTCACAAACCGTATTTCCGCAGATTTCACATGAGCCTATTGACAAGTGTTTTTGACAAAGTTTGCATAGACTCATTTCACAAACTTTACAAATTCCTTTATCTGTTACGTAATCATTACTACACACTTGCCTTCCACATAAATTACACGTAAAAAATGAGATGTTCTCTTCACAGATTTCACATTTCAATGAACTCTTTAAACCATCTATAGGCTTCTTCGTCGTCTTTAGCCTGAATTGGTGGGTGTTTAAAGTAAAATGCAGATACTTTTTCAAGTGGACCACCTATCTTTCTATCCAAGGCAACCTTAACTGCCCTTATAACATCTACTAATACTGCGGCACAGTTAGCTTTATCATCAACCTCTAAGGAAGCTTCTACTTTAATTGGCATACCTGCAAACGCACTTCCTTTTACGTAAATGTAGGCTACTTTCGTATTTCCTAAAAATGGCACATAATCGCTAGGCCCTATCCTTATTTTTCCCTCGCTTTTTATCACCTCTCCGTTATCTAGTGTGCTAGTTACTGCTTCTGTTTTGCTTATTCTTTTAGATATTAGCCTTTCTTCTGTCTTCATGTTCAGAAAGTCTGTATTCCCGCCCACGTTTAATTGATAAGTTTCCTCAACTTTTACCCCTCTCAGTCTGAAGAGTGAAGTAATTGACCTATGGAATATGGTAGCCCCTAATTGACTCTTAATATCATCACCTGCTAATGGCAAGTTTTTCTCTTTGAATTTATTAGGAAAGTAACCTGAAGGATCACTAGCAATAAACACGGGTATTGCGTTTATAAACGCAGTCCTTGCCATTAGTGCTATATTTGCATATGTCCTCGTCGCATTTTCACTTCCAACAGGCAATAAATTAAGTAGAATTTCTGTTTTGCTAGCTTTTAATTCGTCTAATGCTTTTTCCAATGTGCCATCATAAGTAGGATTAAAAACGTTAGTCATATGTTGGGCTACACCATCAAGAACGGGTCCCGCACTTACTTTTACGCCTTTCTTCTCCATATTCACTATCTTTGGTGTAATATTTGGAGGCTGAAATATGGCCTCTGCAAGATCCTTTCCTATTTTATTTTTTGAAACGTCGAATGCTGCTACAATCTCTATATCGGTAATTTTATAACCCCCAATTATCGGAGTAATTAATCCCTCATAATAATTATCGCCTTTTGACTTATAATATTCTATTCCTTGAATTAACATTGATGCGCAATTACCTAAGCCAGCTATTGCTACTCGAATCATCAACTTTAAGTTAAATAACTAGATAAAATATGTTGTGATGAAAGGGAAAAAACAGATCTGTGAAGAAGTGGAGCGACACTGAGGTGTTTAAAAATGCTAAAGCGCATGTACGCTCGCGTGTATGGGCTAGTGCAAGGTGTTGGTTTTAGAAAATTTGTCCAAATTCACGCTATAAGGTTAGGTATAAAGGGATATGCTAAGAATTTACCCGATGGTTCGGTAGAAGTGGTTGCAGAAGGTTATGAGGAAGCGTTAAGTAAATTATTGGAACGTATTAAGCAAGGTCCACCAGCAGCTGAAGTAGAGAAGGTAGATTTCTCGTTTAGTGAATATAAGGGAGAATTTGAGGATTTCGAAACATACTAAAAGTTTATAAGGTAAAAACGTTTATAATCTATCGGTGCTTCTGATGTACCAATGGTAAAAGAAGACGAGATTTTGCCTAAGTACTGGTACAATATAATTCCCGATCTGCCTAAACCCTTGCCTCCTCCAAGGGATCCACAAGGGGTAGATTTCTCGAGAATTGATTTATTAAGAAGTATACTACCTAAGGAGGTATTAAGGCAACAATTCACAATAGAAAGATACATAAAGATCCCTGAGGAAGTAAGAGATAGATATTTATCGATAGGAAGACCAACACCATTATTTAGAGCTAAAAGATTAGAGGAGTACTTAAAGACACCAGCAAGAATCTACTTTAAATATGAAGGCGCTACACCTACTGGATCTCATAAGATAAATACAGCAATTCCTCAAGCATATTTCGCAAAAGAAGAGGGAATTGATCACGTAGTTACTGAAACTGGAGCAGGTCAATGGGGAACTGCAGTAGCACTTGCAGCTAGTATGTATAATATGAAAAGTACTATCTTCATGGTAAAGGTAAGTTATGAACAAAAACCGATGAGAAGGAGCATAATGCAATTATATGGGGCTAATGTTTATGCAAGCCCCACAAACTTAACTGAATACGGTAAGAAGATGTTAGAGACAAATCCACAGCATCCTGGATCACTAGGTATAGCAATGAGTGAGGCAATAGAGTATGCTCTTAAGAACGAATTTAGATATTTAGTAGGTAGCGTTTTAGATGTAGTACTTTTGCATCAAAGCGTTATTGGTCAAGAGACTATTACCCAATTGGATTTGTTAGGAGAAGACGCTGATATTCTAATTGGATGCGTAGGAGGTGGGAGCAATTTTGGTGGTTTTACATATCCCTTTATCGGAAACAAGAAAGGCAAACGCTACATTGCAGTAAGTTCTGCAGAAATTCCAAAGTTTAGTAAAGGTGAATATAAGTACGATTTTCCAGACTCTGCTGGATTATTACCTTTAGTGAAAATGATAACTTTAGGTAAAGATTACGTTCCTCCGCCAATATATGCAGGCGGGTTAAGATATCATGGTGTAGCACCAACATTAAGTTTGTTAGCAAAGGAGGGTATTGTGGAATGGAGAGAATATAATGAAAGGGAGATTTTCGACGCCGCTAAGATATTTATGGAGAATCAAGGTATTGTACCAGCTCCAGAATCAGCCCATGCAATAAAGGCAGTGGTCGATGAAGCTATAGAAGCTAGGAAGAATAATGAGCGAAAAGTCATCGTCTTTAATCTAAGTGGACATGGATTGTTGGATCTATCAAATTACGAATCCATGATGAAAAGGTTGAATGGAAATGGGTAAACTGCTTGTCGTTTATATGACGTTAGGTTATCCTAATGTTCAAAGTTTCAAGGATTTTATTATTGGGGCAGTTGAAAATGGAGCTGACATATTAGAGCTTGGAATTCCCCCTAAATATGCCAAGTACGATGGTCCAGTTATAAGGAAGAGTTATGATAAAGTTAAAGGGCTAGATATTTGGCCTTTAATAACAGATATTAGGAAAGATGTCAGTGTTCCTATAATTGCACTTACTTACTTAGAGGATTGGATTGATCAACTAGATAATTTTCTAAATATGATGAGAGATGTCAAACTGGATGGAGTTCTATTTCCAGATTTACTTATTGATTATATAGATGATTTGGATAAATTTGACGGAATAATAAAAAATAAAGGATTAAAAAATGTTATTTTTACATCTCCTTCAGTACCAGATCTTCTAATCCACAAAGTCTCTAAGATTAGCGATTTATTCTTATATTATGGTGTTAGACCAACTACTGGCGTACCTATACCAGTATCAGTTAAGCAGTTGATTAATAGAGTTAGAAATCTAGTTGAGAATAAGCTAATAGTGGGATTTGGCCTATCAAGTGAGTCAGATTTAAGAGATACCTTAAGTTCTGGTGCCGACGGAATAGCAATTGGAACTGCTTTCATAGAAGAAATTGAAAAGAATGGCGTAAAATCAGCAATAAATTTAGTTAAAAAATTTAGGGTGATATTAGATGAATATAAATGATATTCTTAAAAAACTCATAAATAAATCAGATTTGGAAATTGATGAGGCTGAAGAATTAGCTAAGGCTATAATTAGAGGTGAAGTTCCAGAGATTTTAGTATCAGCAATTTTAGTAGCACTAAGAATGAAAGGTGAAAGTAAAAATGAAATAGTAGGTTTTGCCAGGGCAATGAGAGAATTAGCAATCAAAATAGACGTACCCAACGCAATAGACACAGCTGGTACAGGTGGCGACGGATTAGGAACAGTAAACGTTAGTACCGCATCTGCAATCCTATTGAGTTTAATTAATCCAGTTGCCAAACACGGTAATAGGGCAGTAAGTGGTAAAAGTGGTAGTGCTGATGTTCTTGAAGCTTTAGGCTATAATATTATAGTTCCACCAGAAAGAGCAAAAGAATTAATCCACAAAACGAATTTCGTTTTCCTCTTCGCACAATACTATCATCCTGCAATGAAGAACGTTGCCAATGTGAGAAAAACTTTAGGGATTAGAACTATTTTCAATATTCTAGGTCCATTGACTAATCCAGCCAATGCGAAGTATCAGTTAATGGGAGTGTTTTCTAAAGATCATTTGGATTTATTGTCAAAAAGCGCGTATGAATTAGATTTCAATAAAGTAATTTTAGTACATGGAGAGCCAGGCATAGATGAGGTAAGTCCGATAGGAAAAACTTTTATGAAGATAGTAAGTAAGCGCGGTATAGAAGAAGTCAAGTTTGACGTAACTGATTTCGGTATATCATCAATTCCAATAGATAAGTTAATAGTAAATTCTGCTGAGGATTCAGCAATAAAAATAGTTAGGGCATTTCTAGGGAAAGATGAACATGTAGCTGAATTCATTAAGATAAACACCGCAGTTGCGCTTTTTGCATTAGATAAAGTGAGCAATTTTAAGGAAGGCTATGAGTACGCTAAGTATTTAATAGAAAATTCCGTAAATAAATTAAATGAGATAATCTCACTTAATGGAGATCTAACTAAACTGAAAACGATAATGGTGAAGAGTAGTGGTTAAACTAAAGATATGCGGTAACGCAACGTTATCAGATATCATAGAGCTCTCAAAACTTAGTGTAGATTATATAGGAATAATAACTGACGCCATAAGTCAAAGATTCGTAAAGAGCGAGTTCTTAACATTTGTTAGGAGATATACTGAAAAACCGATAGTTAATGTGAAAGTCAATATTTTAATGAGTGAAATGGAAAAAGAATTATCAATATCAGATTATTTACAGATACATAGAGTATTAGACGATTTGGAATTAGAATTGCTTAAATCGTACGATTTTAGAAAAAGAATTATATTATATGTACCAGCGTCCTTCGAGTATAAGAAATACCTAGAGAAGGCTATGGATACTGTGGATATGGTATTAATAGATTCCGTAAAGAAAGGCGTAGGCGTCGATTATAACGTTGCATCGAGTTTCCTTAAGGATTACCCTCACCTAGGTGTAGGTGGAAAAATAAGTATAGATAATATTTCTAACTTTATCGATCTAAATCCTGCTTGGCTTGATATTTCCAGTAGTATAGAGATTTATCCTGGCAAAAAAGATATTAATATAGTGAAAAAAATAGTTGAGATGGTAAAATATGGAAGTTCATCCGATAAATGAATTTGCCTCTCCATTTGAGGTATTTAAGTGCATAGAGAGGGACTTTAAAGTAGCTGGATTACTAGAGAGCATAGGTGGCCCTCAATATAAGGCGAGATATAGTGTGATAGCTTGGTCAACTAATGGGTATCTGAAAATTCATGATGATCCGGTAAATATTCTTAATAGTTATTTGAAAGATTTGAAATTAGTAGATATACCGGGTTTGTTTAAAGGAGGTATGATAGGTTACATAAGCTATGATGCAGTAAGATTTTGGGAGAAAATAAGAGACTTAAAGCCAGCAGCTGAAGATTGGCCTTATGCGGAATTCTTTATTCCAGACAATATCATAATCTACGATCATAATGAGGGCAAAGTATACGTTAATGCCGATTTAAGCTCTGTAGGCGGATGTGGGGATATGGGGGAGTTTAGAATAAGCTTTTATGACGAGTCTCTTAATAAGAACAACTATGAGAAGATTGTTTCTGAATCGCTAGAGTATATAAGATCGGGTTACATATTTCAGGTCGTATTATCTAGATTTTATAGATATTTATTTAGTGGGGATCCATTAAGAATATATTATAATCTCAGAAGAATAAATCCCTCTCCTTACATGTTCTATCTTAAATTTGATGAAAAATACTTAATAGGATCCAGCCCCGAATTACTTTTCAGAGTTCAAGATAATATTGTCGAAACCTATCCCATAGCTGGCACTAGACCTAGGGGGTCTGATCAAGAAGAAGACCTTAAATTGGAATTGGAATTGATGAACTCAGAAAAGGATAAGGCTGAGCACTTAATGTTAGTTGATTTGGCTAGAAATGATCTAGGTAAAGTATGTGTCCCCGGAACTGTGAGAGTACCAGAATTAATGTATGTAGAGAAGTATAGTCATGTCCAACATATAGTATCAAAAGTGATTGGGACTTTAAAGAAGAAGTATAATGCATTAAACGTTTTATCAGCTACTTTCCCAGCGGGTACAGTGAGCGGAGCACCAAAACCAATGGCAATGAATATAATTGAAACGTTAGAGGAGTACAAAAGAGGTCCCTATGCTGGTGCTGTAGGCTTTATCTCAGCTGATGGTAACGCAGAGTTCGCAATAGCCATAAGAACTGCATTTCTAAACAAAGAATTGTTACGAATACATGCTGGTGCTGGTATAGTATATGACTCTAATCCAGAATCTGAATATTTCGAAACTGAACATAAACTAAAAGCACTAAAAACAGCAATAGGGGTGAGTTAAATGGATCTAACCTTGATAATAGATAATTATGATAGTTTTGTTTATAATATAGCTCAAATAGTGGGAGAATTAGGGACTTATCCAATAGTTATCAGAAATGACGAAATAAGTATAAAAGGAATAGAGAGAATAGACCCAGATAGGATTATAATTTCACCAGGACCAGGGACACCAGAAAAACGAGAAGATATAGGAGTGTCATTGGATGTTATCAAATATCTAGGCAAAAAAACTCCAATACTAGGAGTTTGTCTAGGTCATCAAGCTATAGGTTATGCATTTGGAGCTAAGATAAGAAGAGCTAGAAAAGTATTTCATGGAAAAATAAGTAACATAATTATAGTAAACGACTCTCCACTTCCACTATATTACGGCATTGCTAAGGAGTTTAAAGCTACCAGATATCATAGTCTTGTTGTGGACGAGGTTCATAGACCTCTAATTGTCGATGCAATATCCGCTGAGGATAATGAGATAATGGCAATACATCATGAAGACTACCCAATATACGGTGTTCAATTTCATCCAGAGAGTGTTGGAACCTCATTGGGATATAAGATACTTTATAATTTCTTGAATAGAGTATAACATATGCCACGTTATCTTAAAGGATGGCTTAAAGACGTCGTACAATTATCTTTAAGAAGGCCCTCGTTTAGGACTTCAAGACAAAGACCGATTATTTCCTTAAATAAAAGAATTTTGGAATTTAATGTGCGCAATGTCACAGCTATAATAGCTGAATATAAGCGCAAATCTCCCTCTGGATTCGATGTTGAAAGAGATCCGATAGAATATGCAAAGTTCATGGAAAAGTATGCAGTAGGTCTTAGCGTACTAACTGAGGAAAAGTACTTTAATGGTTCATATGAAATTTTGAGAAAGATAGCCAGTTCAGTTTCAATCCCCATATTAATGAAGGATTTTATTGTCAAGGAATCACAAATTGATGATGCGTATAACTTAGGTGCAGATACTGTATTGCTAATAGTCAAAATACTTACTGAAAGAGAATTAGAGAGTTTAATGGAATATACCAGAAGTTATGGTATGGAACCATTGGTAGAGATTAATGACGAGAAGGATTTAGAAATAGCACTAAGGATAGGGGCCAAGTTTATAGGAGTTAATTCAAGAGATCTAGAAACCCTTGAGATAAATAAGGAGAATCAGAGAAAGCTTCTATCAATGATACCATCAGATGTAATAAAGGTGGCAGAAAGTGGAATTTCTGAGAGGAATGAAATAGAGGAATTGAGAAAATTAGGTGTTAATGCTTTCCTAATTGGATCCTCACTAATGCAAAACCCAGAAAAGATTAAAGAATTTATACTATAACGTTCTTCATATACACTTGTGGTCTCACTACTAGACTTCAACGAAAATATGTCGCAAGTTACTGGAGAGACTACTTTATTGTATAAGGAAATTGCTAGAAATGTGGAGAAGACTAAGAAGATTAAAATTATCGATTTTGGGATAGGACAGCCGGATTTACCTACATTTAAACGTATAAGGGATGCTGCAAAAGAGGCTCTAGATCAAGGCTTCACTTTCTACACTTCAGCATTCGGTATTGATGAATTAAGGGAAAAAATAGCTCAATACCTTAATACTAGATATGGTGCTGACGTAAGGAAGGAGGAAGTGATAGTCACACCTGGTGCTAAGCCTGCGCTTTTCCTAGTCTTTATACTATACATTAATCCCGGCGACGAGGTAATACTTCCAGATCCCTCCTTCTACTCTTACGCTGAGGTTGTTAAGTTACTCGGAGGAAAACCAATATATACTAATTTAAAGTGGAGTAAAGAAGGATTCTCAATAGATGTAGATGATCTACAGTCTAAAATATCAAAAAGAACCAAAATGATAGTATTCAATAATCCTCATAATCCGACTGGTACTCTATTTTCTCCTAATGACGTTAAGAAAATTGTAGATATAAGTAGGGATAATAAAATTATCTTATTATCCGATGAAATTTATGATAATTTTGTGTATGAAGGTAAGATGAGAAGTACTCTTGAAGACTCGGATTGGAGAGATTTCTTGATTTACGTTAATGGATTTAGTAAGACTTTCTCAATGACTGGATGGAGATTAGGTTATATTGTAGCGAAGCGCGAAATTATCCAGAAAATGGGAGTTTTGGCTGCTAACATATACACTGCCCCTACAAGTTTTGTACAAAAAGCTGCCGTAAAAGCCTTTGATACTTTCGACGAGGTCAACGAAATGGTGAAGCTATTTAAGAAGAGAAGAGACGTAATGTATGATCAGCTTATTAAGGTTAAAGGAATTGAAGTATCTAAACCAAATGGAGCATTCTATATGTTCCCAAATGCTGGTAAGTTACTAAAAATAAGTGGGCTCGACGTCAAGTCATTTGCAATAAGGCTAATTGAAGAAAAAGGTGTAGTCACAATACCTGGTGAAGTCTTTCCATTAAATATAGGTAAGGAATTTTTAAGACTAAGTTTTGCCGTAAACGAAGAAGTTATTAGAGAGGGTGTACAAAAAATTAGAGAGTTTGCAGAACAGATGATGAATTCCCGATAGTAAGATTGATGAGCTAAACTCCCATGGTCTGATTAGCAAGTTTAATTTCCACTTTTTCTTCAGTTGATTCTACTAGTTCAAGGTTAGTTATCTTTAGCGTCTTCATTATGTCCTCTTTTACCTCATTAATTAACTCAATAAATTGTCTATTTGCATATAATTTTACGCTAACTGGGGCATTCATTGATAATCTATTCTTAATCTTCTCTGATCTTATTAGAGAGTTTGTTTTCTTTATTACTTCCCCAAGTTCTCCTACTCTTTTATCCTCTTCGATATCATCCACTTTAGGCAATTCTTCTAGGAGAATACTCTTCTTATAACCAAATAACCTAGAATAGATTTCCTCTGTTATATGGGGTGCAATAGGATGTAGTAATATAATTATATCTCTTATTATCCTTTGTATAGTATATTTTGCAGACTTATCGTCTTCGAATAATCTATGTTTTATCATTTCTAAATATTCATCAGCTATGATCTCCCAGAAATAGCTATAGAGTTCTTGAAGTACCAAGTAAAAGTCGTAGTTCTTATATGCGTTTATTGCCTTCATTACAAATTTCTTATGTTCTTGTAAAATCCATTTATCTACTATATGTAGGCTTTCAGGTTTATCAAGTCTTTGATTCGCTATGAAGGGGTACACTAATCTACTCGCATTCCATAATTTCTGCAATAACATTCTTTTTCCCTTCACTATATCCCATTTAAATGGAAAATCATCGCCGATGCTTGCATCAAGAAGTGCCATTCTAATCGCATCTGCTCCAAATTCATCAACTCTATCCAATGGCGATACTACATTTCCCTTGCTTTTACTCATTCTAGTTCCATCTGGACCAAGGACTTGACCATGAATAAGGACTGTGGTAAAAGGTATATTATTAGCTAACATTAAAGTTCTAAAGAAGGTATAGAATAGCCAAGTCCTAATTATATCAGTACCTTGAAGTCTTAGTGATGCTGGAAAAGTTTTGTTGAAAACGTTTTTATCTTCATAGAACTTGGTTAGGAAAAGAACTGTTACGCTAGAATCAATCCACACGTCTGCGACATCGGTAACTGGTTTAAGATGTAATCCACACAATTGACATTTCTCTGATGGTGGGTTAGTTTTGATAGGATCTATTGGTAAATCTTTTTCTCTAGCGGGTGTTAAATGCCCATTTTCGCAGTACCAGAATGGCAATGGAGTACCATAAATTCTTTGCCTAGTTATATTCCAATCCCACTCTATACTCTTTATCCAATCCTCAAGATAATAGGACATTCTAGCTGGCTTAAATTTCATCTTTTTGTATTCTTCTAGCAATTTTTGTTTCTTATCTAGAACTTTAATGTATATTTGCTTTTTAACTAAGAATTCTACTGGAGACAGACAATCACTTCTCTCAACATGCGACAGTACATTATGTTTTATTTTCTCTACTTTTACGAGATACCCTTTAGTCTTTAGGATTTCAATCATTTTATTTCTTGCTTGTTCAATTTTCAACTCATCAAGTATACCATTTGTATTTATCATCCTTCCTTTTTCGTCCACTATAACCCTTGTCGGTAAGTTGTATTTCAATTGCCACTTTATATCTTGGGGATCACCATAGGTACTTATCATTACTGCTCCAGTTCCGAATTCCTTCTCCACGTCTGAGTCAGATATTATTTTTACCTCAATATTAAACACTGGTACTATTGCAATTTTTCCTACGAAACTCTTATATCTCTCATCATTTGGATTTACTGCCACAGCTTGAGTTGCAGCTAGTAGTTCTGGCCTAGTTGTAGCTATAATTATTTCTCCTCCTTCCTTTAATGGGAACTTTATATAAGCAAGAATTCCATCTTTCTCTAAGTAACCTACTTCACTTTGTGCTAAAGCAGTCTCACATTTAGGGCACCAAATTACTGGTCCTTCTCTCATTTCTATTAAATTCGTTTTATACATGTCAATGAGACTTTTTTGAATAATCTTTCTGTATTTTGGTTCATAGGTCTTGTATTCAAACCTTTCCCATTCTGGTCTATATCCTAGTCTAATCATTGCTTCTTTCATTTTCTTAATCATATCCTCTGTCCATTCTATACATTTTTGGAGAAATAGTTGCCTATTATCTTTTGGAATTCCTAACCTGTATTGTACTTTTAGTTCAGTTGGTAAACCTTGTGTATCCCATCCCTGAGGTAATAATACATTATATCCTTCTAATCTCTTAAACCTACCCATAGTATCAGCTATTGTAACCCAATATGCATGTCCCATATGAAGTTCTCCACTGGTAAAAGGAGGAGGAGTATCAATAACAAATCTCGGTGATTTATCATCCTCATCTCTGAATCTAAATACGTCCCTCCAATATTCTTCACTTAACCATATCTTTTGCCATTTTTCCTCGATTTCCTTAGGATTATAATGTTTTGGCCATTCTTCCATCTTCTTTAAAATCTCATCTTGGTTTAACAATAACTGACCACCTATACAGACGATTTTATATAAATATAAATTCGAATAGCTTATAAAATTTCGTAATGAGAATCGCAATTCTGGGAGGAGGAGTAGCAGGTTCTACTTTGGCATACTTACTTTCAAGAATTAGTAATGAAGTTACAATCTTTGATATTAACCAATACTACGTTAAACCATGTGGAGATATAGTCCCAAACGTTTATACACCCCCCTTTAATTGGAATGAAACGTTTGGTATAAAGAGGTTCTCCTTCTATATAGATGGGGAAAAAATTTACGATGTTGAATATAGGCATACTAAGTGGCTGGTTATAGATAAGTGGAAATGGATAAATGATATGCGAAAGAGTTCAAAAATAATAGTGACTCATGATCTTAATATTAAAGACTTTGATTACGTAATAGATAGTAGAGGGCCTTATCCAATGGATAGAGAGGTAGTTTATACTACTAGAGCCATAATAGAGACTGAGGAGTTTGACGATGAGGCCATATTGGAATTCGACACTCATTATACAGGTTTTTATTGGATATTTCCTAGCGGGGAAAATGAATATAATATCGGAGCTGGTTTTTTGGAATATAAGAATTCAAAGGAATTACTTTATTATTATTTGAGGAAGAAATTTAAGAATTTCGAAGTTAAGGATGTTAGAGGAGCTCCTATTAGTATTGGGAGTGTTAAAAATAAGAAGTTAAGGATAGGTGAGGCAAGAGGGCTTGTCTTCCCACTAAGCGGTGAAGGGATAAGGCCATCAGCTATTTCAGCTGAGTACACTTTTGAGGCTATATATAAAGAAAAAGATCTGGATGAGTTTCTTAACGATAAGCTCAGTATTATAGAGAAAAGAATTAAAATTCAGAAAATGCTACTAGATCTATATAGATATTCTAGTTTAAGTTTAAGAAAGACTTTTATGAGAATATTCTTTAAGAACGATGTTCTCATAGATACATATTTAGAAGATAAGATAGATTTGAATGGAATAATCGAATCCTTAAAGAGTGTGAGAGGGAATGGAAGTATTGTTAGAAAATTCTAGGAGCAGGAAAAATAAGCATGTATTAAGAACCTTCCTATTTAAAGTAGACGTAAATGGTGTAATACAGCAGATAGAATTGCCTGGGAAAGTAGTAAGACCTACATATAAGGTAGGTGAAGCAAAGATTGTAAATATTCCAAATAAAGGCACATACGTTTATCTTTTCCTTCTAAGGAATCTATACGGGCGTGTAATAGGTAGGATAATTGTAATTAATGATGGGAAAATCGTATTAGTAATGAAGTATAGGAAGTTAAAGTTAAAGCTAATAGATGGTGATGATAAATACGTAACAATTGTAAAAAGAATTTCCGAGCAACTTAAAATTCCGGTCAAGAAAATAAATATTAACAAGAAGAAGTGAGAAAATGTTTGAAGTGAGATTCAAGATTTTAGCCGAAGATCCTTTTAGAATAAAGTACTTGTCACAATCCATTAATGATGTATTTAAAGATCTATGTGAACCGGTAAAAATAGGAGCATCGTATATTTGTGCTCCGAATCAAGATACCCTCCTCTTGATCTATTTTAGTTCTCAGCTTTCAAAAGATATGAATGCGTCACTTAAAATAATGTCAAATAATGCGACGTATGTTGCTGAGATCATGAAAGAAGTTAATAATAGGTTAAGATCACAAGGTTTTTATATAACAATTTCGGAAACCTCTACTACTTCGTTATAGAGATTTAGGAGTAACTCCTCATTTATATTCTTATTATTAACCTCTACTATTGCATTACAAATGTAAGATGAGATTTTAGTTTTGCATATTATTAGCTTTCTCAATATTCCATTCTTTATTTCTTTATTTACATCCATATATACTAATCTTTCTTCATCTTCTGCATGTTTTCTTCTCTTTATTTCTTTATTTACATCCATATATACTACTACTATTTCATTCTCATAGATTACAGAAAAATTTAGACCATATATATTATAGTGTGTTACTGTCATAAAATCGGTACCAACTCAGTCCCACAATATGGGCACTTCCCCTTTAATCCTCTCTTATCTGCTTCGCAGAAGTATGCTGAATATTTCTTTTCACACTTAGGGCATTTGTAGATAATATCTGTCCCTATTACTAGTTTCCTATTACATATCCTACAATATACTGTTAACCATCCTAGATGCCCATATGCATTTGAGCCTCTATTTTTAATACTCATCTTATACCCACTACCACTTCATGCAAATTAACTTAAATTTTTATTCTCGACGTTATACCTTTGTCTACTTTAAAAGACTTTATAGTCTAAGAAGAGGTGTATTTATTAGATGAACTTAGCATCGTATTATAAGCTAGAACCTTTAAAAATTAACGATGTTGTTTTGCTTTATGCTTTACGCAGAACCAAAGAAGCTGAAATCATAGATGGAATTCGTGATTTGGAATCAATAATGCCGGATGAGGCTAATGATGTTGTAATAATTGAGGGAAGTAATGAGAAATATATCAATGGCAGATTTAATTTAGACTTTCAATTCTCTCGCCCATTAAATGTTATTTCCATAGGTGTTCCTCAATTTGCAAATGGAGATCAAGTTCAGATTACAAGAATTGATGTAAATATGAGCGATGTTATTGGTGGAGTTTTGGTTAAAAGAGATTTACCATTTATAGTATTCTTTACTCATAATGGTACTAAAATAATATCAATGTCAGATATTAATCCACCTATTCCTGAAAAGAAAGATAGTGTAAAGAGGGCTAAAAAGAAGAAAAAGAGGAGTAAAAAGCGTGCTAAGAAGTCTAGTTCAAAATCCAAGAGTAAGAGCAAGAGTTCTGGAAAGAGTTGACGAATTTAGGTTAAATAATTTATCAAATGAGGAAGTGTGGTTTAGGGAACTCACATTATGTTTGCTAACTGCTAACTCATCTTTCATTTCGGCTTATCAGGCCCTAAACTGTTTGGGAGACAAAATCTACTACGCTAATGAAGAAGTAATCAGAAGTATTCTTAAATCATGTAAATATAGATTTTATAATTTAAAGGCAAAATATATTATTATGGCTAGGGAGAAGGTATATGGAAAGTTAAAAGAGGAGATAACGCCTTTAGCTGATAGTGATCAACAATTGGCTAGGGAGAAGTTATTAAACATAAAAGGAATAGGGATGAAAGAAGCTAGTCACTTTCTTAGGAATGTTGGTTATTTCGATCTGGCAATTATAGACAGACATCTTATAGATTTTATGAGGAGAATAGGTGCGATAGGAGAAATTAACGTTAAACATTTATCAAAAAGTCGCTATATATCTTTGGAGAGTGTTTTGAAAAGCATCGCTTTAAATTTAAATATAAGTGTAGGTATATTGGATTTGTTTATATGGTATAAGGAGACTAATACTATAGTTAAGTAGCAATAAAAAATATAAACCAGTAGTTGTAGTTTGATATGAATCATAATGCAAAACCCTAGTATGCTGAAAAGGGAGTTCGAATTTACTCAACTTTTAAGAAAATTAGATCTTATTATTATTTTATTCTCCTCATTTTTCTCAAGCTCATTCTCATCATCATGTTAAACTAAATCATATTCTTGAAAATTTCAGGTGGTATGTATGGAAACTATACAGGGTATAAACTCTATAAACAAATTAGATTTCAAAGTATTAATAACTGATCCAGTAGATCACTACATGATAAAAACTTTACAAAACAATGGATTAATAGTTGACTATAAACCTGAAATTTCAAGAGAGGAATTACTAAAGATAATAGACCAGTATCAGGTTTTAGTAGTAAGAAGCAGAACTAAGGTAGATAAGGAGATAATCCGTTATGGGACTAATCTTAAGATTATAGCCAGAGCCGGGATAGGGCTAGACAATATAGATACAGAAGAGGCATCCAAGAGAAATATAAAAATAGTATATGCAGCAGGGGCTTCTACAGATTCTGCAGCAGAACTAACTATAGGATTACTTCTTACAGCAGCTAGAAAACTATATGATTCCATGAATATGGCAAAGGGTGGCATATTCAAGAAAATAGAGGGAATTGAGTTAGCAGGTAAGACTATAGGTGTTATAGGATTCGGTCGAATTGGTACCAAAGTAGCTAAGGTATGTAAGGCATTAGATATGAACGTAATTGCGTATGATGTTATCGATATAAAAGAAAAGGCGAATATGCTTGGAGTCAAGGTAGCTGAAAGTTTAGACGAATTGTTAAAGAACTCAGACGTAATAACCTTTCACGTTACAGTAGGTAAAGACGCTAAACCAATCCTTAATAAAGATACATTTAATTACGTCAAAGATAATACAATCATAATCAACACCAGTAGAGCCGTAGTAATAGATGGTAAGGCATTACTAGAATATATTGATAAAAAGCAACTAACTTATGCTACAGACGTTTTGTGGAACGAACCTCCTAAAGAAGATTGGGAGATTAAATTATTGAGACATGAGAGAGTGATAGTAACTACTCACATTGGTGCTCAAACTAAAGAAGCACAGTATAGAGTAGCAGTAGTCACAACAGATAATCTCATCACTTCTTTAAAAGAAATCGGTGTTCTCAAATGATGCTAATTCCCGGTCCAGTCAATGTTCCTTATAGTGTTCTACAAGCTTCTCTTCATTTAGTGAATCATAGATCAGAGAAATTTAGAGAAACTGTGAAAACATTAGAGTTTCTGATGAATAAACATTTTGGATCTACTCGTGTTGCACTATTAAGTGGCTCCGGTACCTTAGCTGTAGAATCTATGGTCTATTCAATGGTAAAAAGAGAGGAGAAAGTATTAACATTCCCTTATGGTGAGTTCGGACACAGATTAAAAGAATCGTTAGTTAGACGTGGAGCAAAGGTAATTAGTTACGAGAAAAAAATAGGGGAATCCTTTACACTTGAGGAAATAAAAAAGGCTATTGAGGAAAATAAAGACGCTACTACAGTAGCGTTAGTTCATAATGAGACTAGCACGGGTATAGCATTTAGAGACCTTCAAAAGATAGCTGATGTTGTAAAAAGTGCAGGATTAAAGCTTCTTATTGATTCAGTATCAGGGTTTGCTGCCTATCCGCTATATGTTAATCAGTGGAAAATTGATTGTGCAGTAACTGGCAGCCAGAAAGCTTTAGCAAGCATACCTGGGGTAGGATTCGCTGCGTTGTCTGATGAGGGCATGAATGAATTGGTAGAATCCGATTTACCTAGTTATCTAGATTTATCACTTCATTTAAAGTTTCAAGATAAAGGAGAGACACCATTTACTCCTACGGTAGGAGCATTTTTTGCTTCTAGAAGGGCTGCTGAATTACTGGATAAAGAAGGAATAGAAAATAGATGGAAGAGGCATGAAGCTTGTGCAAGGTATTTAAGGCGAGTAATGTCGACGATGGGATTTAAATTGTTAGGCAATGATGCTAATTTCTCCAACACGGTAGTTGCAGCGTTTCCTCCTATTCCTTTAGATACATTTATGTCAGAGCTAAAGAAGAGAAATATTGAGATTACTAAGGGTATGGGTGAATTAAGGGATAGAATAGTAAGAATAGGGATTTTAGGTGTAGTTGATGATAGAGCAATTAGAAGATTAGTTAATAGTATAAGTGAAATAATTAAAAAGAATGTTGAGTTTGAAATTCCAAAAGAATGTGAGTTGCCGGAAGAGTTAAAAGTTGAAGTTTTATGGGATTAGAGAGGGGATGGAATTTTGTCCCAGGATTTACGTTTTAATGAAGTTTTTGTTTCTCTATGGCAGAATAAACTAACTAGATACGAGATTGCCAGAGTAATAAGTGCTAGAGCATTACAACTAGCCATGGGTGCACCAGCCTTAATTGATATAAATAACATAAGTTTGACTGATGTTATTAGTATAGCTGAGGAGGAGTTTAAGAGAGGAGTTCTTCCAATAACTATTAGGAGAAGATTACCAAATGGAAAAATAATTTTATTATCTCTTAGAAAGAGTTAAATAAGATGAATTTATGTAATGTAAACAACTATTACCTTATAATTGCAGAAAAGTCAAAAGCAGCTAAAAAAATTGCTGAAGCTCTTTCAGAGAAACCTATTTTATGTAGAAAATACAACGTTAACTATTGGATAATAAAAGATCATGATAACAATAAATATGTTATTGTCCCTGCGGCAGGACATCTTTTTGGGTTACAAGGGAAGAGTGGTTTCCCTGTATATGATGTCGACTGGAAACCTTTATGGGAGATTGATAAGAATAGTTATTACACAAAAAGGTACTATCAACTTATCTCGTCTCTTAGCAAGTACGCTTTAGGCTTTATCAATGCATGTGATTACGACATAGAAGGTTCTGTAATTGGCTATTTAATAATCAAATATCTGGGTGATACTAAGAAGGCTAAACGAATGAAATTTTCAGCGCTGACTAAAAGTGACATATTATTGGCATTTAGAAATGTGTCTACATTAGATTACGATATGATAAACGCTGGAGTAGCTAGGCATAAAATTGACTGGTTATGGGGAATTAATGTTAGTAGAGCTCTTATGATTTCTTTACAAGATTTCGCAAAGAAAAGAGTGATATTAAGTGCGGGCAGGGTTCAAAGCCCAACTCTCGTCCAAGTTGTCAGCTCGGAAATTGAAAGAAACCTATTTATTCCATTACCTAAATTCACTGTTTCAGTTATTGTAAAAATTAAAGATTATTCACTGAATATTAAGATAAATAAAGAATTCGAAAAACTTGCTGAAGCAAACGAATTTTTGAATAGATTAATAAATAAAACCGTAAAAGTTACGCAAGTTGAAAATAAGATTAGAATATTAGAAAGACCTCCTCCATTTAATCTCACTGATCTCCAAGTAGAAGCTGGCAGAATATATGGTATATCTCCATATAACGTAGAACGTATAGCAGAAGATCTTTATTTGGACGGATTAATAAGTTACCCAAGAACTAATAGTCAAAAAATACCTTCAACTATTAATATTTACAATATAATCAAAGGTTTGGAGAATAGTTCGTATAGAAAGCTAGTTAATTTAGTGAGGAAAATTACAGGAGGGAAATATATAGTTAGGCAAGGCGTTAAGGACGACCCCGCACATCCCGCAATTCACCCTACTGGCGAATCTCCTAAAAATTTACCTAATAACAAATTCAAGATATATGACCTAATAGCAAGAAGATTTTTGGCTTCAGTATCTGCCGATGCTAAACTATCAAACACTATTTACACCTTGAAAGTGGCTGATTTTCCCTTAGAGTTCTCAGTCTCATATACAAAAATACCAGAGAGAAATTGGCTAGATATATATCACTTTCATAATGTAAGAGAAGATAATCCAATACTTCTCTCAAAAGGTGATGAGGGTATAATTTCAGATGGAAAAGTAAATATTAGTTTAAGTAAACCCACTTCTAGATATACAAAGGTTTCATTACTTAAATGGATGGAATCTTCTGACTTAGGTACAGAGGCTACTAGAGGAAGAATAATTGAGATCCTAGTGAAGAGGAGATATTTGACTAGTAACGGGCGCTATATAGTCCCGACAAAATTAGGTTTCTATATTGCTGAGCTATTAAACAAATTTTTCCCGGATATAGTTGATGTTAGAATGACTGCAGATATGGAAAATAAATTAGAAATGATAAAGACTGGCAAAATTTTAGAAAGCGAGGTTATTAAAGAAAATATAGAAAAATTAAATAAATTTATAGAGGAATATAAGGCAAATAAAGATAGAGTAGGAGAGTCCTTAGCTAAAGCTTTAGGCCTCATAAAAATTGTAAAGTGTAAATTTTGTGATCTGGAGCAGTATAAGGATGGATTATGTAAATATCACTATGAAGCCAAAACTAAGCTTTTAGATGCTGTGAGAATTTGGGAGGAAAGGACAAAATACGATCATAAAAAGATTTTAAAGAGAATCAGTAGTAGTAAATCAACGGGTAAATACGTAAAAGATATAGTAACTTACATGCTTAACATGAATGATGAAAGTCATGCCAATCTGAAAAGATGAGGTAAACTCTGGGGTAACTGAGTTCCTATAATGCCTTAAACTTCTCTGTCCACGCCTCATAAGCCTTTATTAATTCTGGATTAACACTTGGCATTCTGACTTTTAATATATCCTTAAAGTCCTGGAGTGTAATTGTTCTTGGTTCACCTAAATTATTCTTAAACATTTCTTTGACAACTTTTATATGTGCAGCTTGAACTATATCCCTAATATCGCTCGCCGTGTATCCTTCAGTTAATTTGGTTAACTCTTCTAGGCTTACCTCAGTATCCAATTTAATCTTCGAAGTATAATATTTGAATAGCGATAATCGTTGTTCATAATCAGGTAATGGTACATATATTCTTTTTTGAAATCTTCTTAAGAAGGCTTCATCTAACCTCCAAGGCTTATTTGTAGCACCTATAACATATACTTTATAGTTTTCTGATTTGTCCAAAAGCCCATCCATTTCCTTCAGAAATTGATTTCTTACTCTTGCTTCTCCTCCTACCTCAGTAGAGTAAACTCCTAGCAATGCGTCTAGCTCATCTATAAATATTATAGTAGGCTTGTTTTGCTTTTTAGACTCTTCCCTAGCCATTTTGAATACATTTGCTACATTTTTTTCAGCTTCTCCTAACCACTTTGACATTACTGACGCAGCATCTAGTTGTATGAAAATGGAGTCTATCTCATTTGCTACTGCTGCAGCTATCATAGTTTTACCACAACCTGGAGGACCATATAGCAAAATTCCTCTTGGCCAGCCTAAGGGGAATAAATCTGGTCTCTTAGTTGGGTATATTATTGCTTCTCTTAATGCCTCCTTCACATCATCTAAACCAACTATATCTTTAAACGAGACCTTTGGTTTCTCGGTAACTACCACTTCCTCAGGTGTAGTTGTACCATCTCCTCCACCATCACTAGAGGCTGGCAAGACTTTTTCCAGATAACTTATTCTTTTCTTGTACTCATTAATCATCTGCTCATACGCAGTTCTCGCTACTGATTCTGGATAAAGGACTATGATCTGGCTCAAAACCTCTATGGCTTTCTTATAATACGTTATTGCATCCTCTACCTTACCCTCCTTATCAGCTTTTACTGCAAGGATAGCATATTTTCTAGCCATATCTTCTAGCATTACTTGAGCACTCATCTACATAACCCCCTATTAACTCTCTACCGCTATTAACCCCTTACTCTTTAACACTTCAAGAAGCTTTACTACTTCCTGTTTTTCAACACCATATACTTTGCTAAAGTGCTCTATATCTAAGAAGCCACCATTATTTACTATGTAATCCAATAGTTCCCTTTCAGTGATCTTTCTTACCGCGGGTCTAGATTGCGACACTCTTGACGATTGCTCTATTGGTGGGTGTGGTAAATCTGGCAATAGTTCCCTAACTTTTACTTCAGCCATTTTTTGTGCTTCATCCAAAATTTGTCTAGCTTGCTCATCTACTACCGCAGGAACTACTCCTCTATCATTTATTGCACCCGTTTCTACTGCTATGCCATTTACACTGCTTATGATAGAGTCTAAGGCTATTGCAACTTCTGGAGCAATCCCTTTTATTTGATCCTTCAAATCTCCCAATATTTTAGCAACGGGATATAATACCAAAGAAACGCCTTGCAGCTCTTGTACGGTATCTAGTTTTAGTCTAACTTTCTCAATAGCTAAGAATGCTGTATAAATTACCTTTATTATTCTTCTAATATCAGCTATTTCTTGAGCATATATTTTAGCTTTTGCATCATCCCCTTCTACTTGTGCCCTTACTACTTTCTCAAATAATTCCTTATCTCTATCCTTTAACCTTCTTATGGCTTCTTCTAATCTGGTTTGTTGATCTTTTAATTTTAGTGATATCTCAGTGAGTATCTTACCTAGTTGAGCCTTTCGCCTCTTCTCATTGTTAAAAATAAATGGTAACTTATCAAACATTCTAACTCACTAGTTTAGTTAAAGAGTATTTATTACCTTTACCGGTATTGGCAATGGTATTTCCGATTTGGACTGATCGCTCTTTGCCTCACC
This sequence comes from Sulfolobus islandicus Y.N.15.51, assembly GCF_000022485.1. NCBI lineage: Archaea > Thermoproteati > Thermoproteota > Thermoprotei > Sulfolobales > Sulfolobaceae > Saccharolobus > Saccharolobus islandicus. Next base: position 1,350,581 of record NC_012623.1, read on the forward strand.
TTGTTGTGAGGTAGACAAGGAGCCTAAAGGCTTAAGTTCTATAGATTCTTTATCCAACGAGTCTAATCTATCTAAAGTTTTTCTAATATCATCTCTTTCTAATGTATAACTATCCTTCGACTGCCTCAGAACTTCCATTGAACCTTTATACGCATTTTCTGGAATCTCAGATGAGATATAACTCATCTTTAGTGAGATCACCGCTTTATCTATATGAGCTAATTGATCTTCTATATCATTAAGTCTCGATTTTAATTTTCCTTTTAACTTGTTCTGGTCGTCCTTTACCTTTAACATCTCCGTATCAAGTTTCCTTTTCATGTCATCATAATCGCTTTTAGGAATCTCTTGTTTATTGTATAATTCCTCTAACGCTCTCTGCCTTTTTCTAATTTTTTCCATTAGGCTTAATATTCTTATTGCTTCTGCTTTCCAATCTGGGAGAATTAATATACTATCTCCATCTAATTTTATCCTTTCTGGTCCCATAGTCAAGATAGAAGAACCTTGAGTTACCTCAATCCCAGTTATACTTCCATCTATCTCGCTGTATACGTGAATTAGGTATCCGAACTCCCTTCCATAAATGTCTTTAACCTTTTGTCCAATAAATTTCGTTAGTACTTCGTACGATACGGGCATGGTAATACTCCTCAAAAATATTTGGTCTTTTAAGTAATACTTATAAAGATTGGGGCTCTTCAGACAGCGGAGACTCGTCATCTAATAGGAGCTTTTAACCTTCATCATCAACAGGGAATATTATGTGACGAAGCTTAAAAAGCATAGTGAACATTAATTATTATTTCGAATAGAGTTATGTCAACTCAAGCTCTTAGTAATATATCCTCGCAGCTTTCTCATCTAGTAGGCAACCTGAACATAGAGCCAATAAGCTATATACTAGTTCTTATAGGCTTCGCTCTTTTGCTTATTATTATAATAGGTGGTATAATTTATGGTTTAACGAAGGCAGCTAGAGCAGTGCCATCAATGTCAACTAAGGAGTTCATATTGTTCTTACTAGGAATAGCAATTTTCCTTGTAGTGTTAGGGATATTATTGCCTTAAAGATAAAAATATTTTCCTCCATATTCCAATCCAAATTTATTTTCTATTTCTAACAGTTTATTATATTTGCTAGTTCTTTCTCCTCTTGCTGGTGCACCAGTCTTTATGAAATCTGATTCAATTCCCACTGCAAATTCTGCTATGAAATTGTCTTCCGTCTCTCCACTTCTATGACTAGTTACTAACTTTATTGAGTTCCTTCTAGCAAGATTAGTAAATTCAAATGTTTCAGATATTGTACCGACTTGATTAGGCTTAACTACAACACCTTTAGTTGATCTCTTTTCTATACCTATTTTTAGATATTTTATATTCGTAGTATATAGGTCGTCTCCGATGACGATTGTTGAATTTAGTTTATTTTGTAGTTCACCGAACATATCAAAAGAATTCTCTTCGAATGGATCTTCTAAGTACACTATGGGATATTCTTTAGCTAAGTCGAGGTAAAATTCAAGTAATTGAGTGGGATTCAATTCTTTGCCATCTATTATATATTTCTCTTTCTTAGGATCGTAGAAATCACTTGCTGCAGGGTCCATTCCCATATATATTTTTCCTTGATAGCCTGCGTTATTTATTGAAGTATATATCAGATCTAAGGCCTCTCTAGTCTCTTCTAAAGGTGGAGAGAATCCTCCTTCATCTCCAACTGCTGTGTAAATTTTACCATATCTCTCTGATATTAGCCCTTTTAGATTTCTATATACTTCTATGGCAGCGAAAAAAGCTTCTTTAAAAGTATTAAACTTAATTGGTAATATGATAAATTCTTGTATTTTTAGCTTATTTCCAGCATGTAAGCCGCCATTTATTATATTGAGTAAAGGTATTGGGATTTTAGGTAATCGAGGCCCAGCTATGTATTTAAAAACCTCTAGGCCCAAGGCCTTAGAAGCTGTTTTTAATGCAGCTATGGATGTTGCAATTATTGTGTTTCCTCCTAATTTAGACTTATTCTCAGTGGAGTCTATATCTATTAGTATTTTGTCGATTATACCTTGTTCTCTTACATCGATTCCGTGTAACGCAGGATCTATTATGTAATTTGCAATATCCACGGCTCTCTTCACCGTAAGCCCATTTTCATCCCTGACTTCGATTGCCTCTCTTGTTCCTTTAGAAGCTCCTGCTGGCGCATCCCCAAAGGATTCAACACCGTCATTAGTTCTTACAAAAACTCTTATGGTGGGATTGCCCCTAGAATCTATGATTTCTAATCCCTTAACCTTCTCTATGGAAAAACGGTTAATCATATTTACTGAAGCGAATTAGTAATAATTAAATGTTAACTCCTAGCATGGCCTCGATAGTGTTTTTAGCATATGGTTTACTTTCCCTCATTTTCTCTAGATTTTTAAAAGATAAAATAAGTAACGAACGACTATTTCTAGTTGCATGGTCTTTAGCACCTCATCTGGTAGGTTTAACATACTCATCTTCTGTTTTAATTACACTGCTGGTTTTGATGTCTTTATGCATTAATTTATTTATTGTTTATAAAGGGAAGTTTAGAATTATATACTCAGGAGTTACGTTCTTATTTATGGCAGTAATTATACAGATATTTATTAATCCTTTAACTGGATTATAGAACTGATGCCAAAAAAGAAACAATTTGACCCATACGTTTGTCCAAATTGTGGGACAAAGGTAGAGAAGGCACAGAAAACATGGCAGCTAGTTTCACCTCTTCCAGATTCTTACGGCAGAATTACAATAACAGTTATGGGTTCTTTTGTTTGTCCGAATTGTGGCCATAAATGGAAATCTGTGGTGTCTAAGATAAAGGCGGGAGGTTCTTCGGTAGAGATTGAAGGTAAGAAGGGCGTTAAGAAAATACAATCTAAGGATTCTGAGGAAAAAGCTAATGAAGGGGAGGTTATAGAATTAGACTTAAGTGATTTAGATGAAGATGAAGAAGAGTGATATAATCATTATTTTATTTATTGCATTGATATATATTTTAATGTTTTCTAACATCGTACAAAGTGCGAGCGTAGAAGGAGTTTCAATGTATCCCGTATTTCAAAACGGTGCATTAACTTTTTACGTTAAACCAATTTCCATTAATGTAGGTAATGTGATAATATATAAATCTCCGTATTTTAATAACTACGTAATTCACAGAGTGATAGCTACAGATAATGGTTATTATATTACTCAAGGTGTAGACAAAATAACTAATCCGATACCAGATAATAGGATTGGACTAGAACCAGCTAGTGGTATACCGAAAAATTTAGTGGTAGGGAAGATAATAGAGTTTGGTAATTTTACATTTTCAATACCTTATCTTGGATACATATCCATACTTTTCTCATCTATTATTTAAGGTAATTTATTTTACCCATCCTCCTCAGCTTTAACACTCTATACGTTGGCGTTATAGTAGAAGGGTGATTAGCATAAGCTTGATCTAATCTTGCAATACTTGTATTACTAGGACTTTTTAGAAGTTGTTCTGGGTTTCTTTTAGCATCCTCTACGATCTTTTTGAGAGCTTCAGCAAACATATCTAAAGTTTCTTTACTCTCTGTTTCCGTGGGTTCTATCATTAACGCTTCTTCAATAATCGGTGGGAAGTATATAGTTGGAGCGTAAAATCCGCTATCAAGTAAGGCTTTTGCAACATCGTTAGCGCTTACTCCATAATTTTCCATTAACTGTTTCACGCTGAATACTACCTCATGCTTTCTATGTCTATTTGGTGCAATTAGCTCCAGCTCTTTAATGTCTCTTAACTTAGCTATGAGATAATTGGTTGCCAAAGTGCTCATTTTGCCTACCATTTGAACACCTTGGGGTCCTAATCCTAATAGGTATGCGAAACTACGCGCTAAATTACCCACATTACCGTAAAATGTAGCTATCTTACCAACACTATTCTTCGGAATCTTACTTAATCTATACTTTCCATTTACTTTCTCTACCATTGGATATGGGAGGTAATTAACAAGTTCACCCTTTGCACAAATTGCTCCAGCTCCAGGTCCACCTCCTCCATGTGGAACAGCGAATGTCTTATGTAGATTTAAATGCACAATATCAAATCCCATATCCCCTGGTCTCGCAATACCTAATACTCCATTTAAATTAGCTCCATCATAGTATAGTATTGCATTTGCAGAATGTATTATCTTAGAGATTTCCAAGATATTCTCTTCAAATAATCCCAACGTATTTGGATTGGTTAGCATAAAACCTGCAGTTTTATCATTTACGATCTCTCTTAAGATATCCATATCCACAAGCCCTTCTCCATTTGATTTCACATACATAACCTTGTATCCAGCCATTGCAGCACTTGCAGGATTAGTTCCGTGAGCAGTATCTGCAACTAGCATTGTATCTTTATAATTTCGATTGTGATCCTCATGATATTTTTTAATCATTAGTACTCCAGCGAACTCACCAGCAGATCCAGCAGGTACTTGTAAGCTACATTCATCCATACCAGTTATTTCACTAAACCAATTCTGAAGTTCGTAAATCATCTCTAGTATTCCTTGAACATGATCCTCATCTTCTAAAGGGTGATGTGATTCCGTAATCGCCGTTGCTTTTTCCTCAATTTTTGGATTATATTTCATTGTACATGAACCTAATGGCATAATTCCAACATCTACGCCAAAATTCATCTGAGATAATCTAATGAAGTGCCTTACTACCTCTAGCTCGCTTAAACTAGGCAGATTCGGTCCATTCTCCCTCAGTAGATTTTTAGGTATTTTCATTTCCTTTATCTCGCTTCTTATCTCATCATCCTTATTTATCAAGAGACCTTGTCTATTTGCACCACTATTGTTTAGCTCAAATATTAAAGGCTCGTCCCATTTAGCTTGTCTCCACACCATTTATCATCTCTTGTATCGTTGATACTAATAGATCTATTGACTTCTTATCATGAACTTCCGTTACGCAAAAGAGAGATGTATAATCGGACAATTTTAGTCCCCCTTGTAGTTTTCTTTCTTTTAGTTTGTTACTTATTTTATCATATTCTATAGGAAATCTAATTGCAAATTCCTCAAAAAAGTCCGACCTAAATGGCATGCTTACGTTATCTATTTCAGTCAACTTTTTAGCAGCGTAGTGGCTTCTGAAGTAAATCTCCTCTGCAAGCTCTCTCATTCCCTCTTTTCCTAACAAGCTTAAATAGACGGCATTAGCTATAGCAAGTAAGGCTTCGTTTGTAGTTATGTTAGATGTTGCCTTTTCCCTCTTGATGAATTGTTCCCTAGTTTGAAGAATTAGCGTAAATCCCATTTTGCCATTTGTGTCTTTTGTAATTCCCACTATTCTACCTGGCATTTGTCTTACCAAACTCATATCCCATCTTACTGCAAATACTCCCATTAAAGGTCCTCCAAAATTCAATGGAAGCCCTAATTCTTGACCATCACCCACAACTATATCAGCTTCGTAGCTTCCAGGTGGCTTTATTAGACCAAGTGAAAGTGGGTTAACTCCCACAATACTTAATGCTCTTTTATGTTTGGCAACATCAATTACATGTTCAATATTACTTTCAAAGATCCCAAAGAAATTTGGTTGTTGTATATATATTGCAGATATGTCATCGATATTAGATTTCTTCTCCAGATCCTCTAAATCAAGTTCGCCAGAATTCTTATCATATTTAACTTCCTCTATTTTTATCCCCTTTCCTCCAATCCATGTTCTTACTACTTCTTTATGAAATGGGTTAGCATTTTCAGGAACCAATACAGTCTTTTTCCCATTTATTCTATTAGCCATCAGTACGGCCTCAGCTAAAGCTGAACCCCAATCATACATCGAAGCGTTAACTACATCCATGTCTAGTAGCTCAGCCATTAAACTTTGATATTCAAACAATGCTTGTAATAGGCCTTGAGAAATTTCTGGTTGATACGGAGTATATGATGTATAAAACTCTGATCTACCTATGATAAATTTCACTACATTAGGGATGTAATGGGGACAAATACCAGCTCCAATAAAAGGTGGCGCTTGTAGCTCTACGTTTTTCTTCACTTTTTCATTGATTTCTTTTTCAATTTCATATTCTGATAGTGGTTTGCCTTTTGCTACGTTCAATAATCTATTTATTTTGATTTCAGCCGGTATATCATTAAACAACTCGTCAAGGGAGTTTACCCCTATCTCTTTCAGCATCTCATCTATTAGGTCTAGGTTTGGAAGCCAAGGATGCTTATACATAAGCCTTAATACAACTTTAAGACATTTTTAATATATGTTTGTTTCACCTTTCCATGACCTTGAGGAAAAGTTGGGAGCTAATTTTGGAGAATTCGCTGGCTGGGAAATGCCAATGAGCTTTACCAGTTATGCAGAAGAGCATATGAGTGTGAGAAGTTCAGTAGCGTTTTTCAACTTATCTCATATGGGCAGACTAAGAGTTAAAGGTAATCCAAAGGAGTTTGAAATGTTAGTAGCTAAGGAAGTTAGCAAGACGAATTCTGGAAATATGATAGGGCCTACTGCATTTTTGAACGATAAGGCTGGCTTTAAAGATGATGTAATGGTTTATAAAGTATCTGAGAATGAATGGTTAATTGTAACGAATGCAATAAATAGAGAGAAAATTGTAAATTGGATAAAATCCAATTCAAATTTGGATGTAGATGATTTAACATTCAAATATGGCATGATTGCTATTCAAGGTAGGAAATTAGAAGAAATTTTAGGTAAAAATGAATTAAAACCGTTAGAATTTAAGCTTAATACTAAATTTATGGGATATGACGTTTTTTTAGTTAGTAAATCTGGATGGACAGGGGAGAATGGGTTAGAAGTTTGGGTTACATTAGATATTGGCAGACAACTAATTATGGATTTAGTGAAAATCGGAATAAAGCCTGCTGGTTTGATTGCAAGAGACAGTTTAAGGCAAGAGATGGGATTTGTTCTTTATGGAGAAGATATTGATGAGACCATTACTCCGGTTGAAGCAAGATATTGGGTTTTCTCGCTGGAAAAGGATTTCATAGGAAAAGATAGTTTAGTTGAACGTATAAAGAGTGGTATCGAGAAAGTTAGGATAGGCTTTAAGATGAAAAAAGGCAAGAGGATTATACCTAGGCATCCATCTAAGATATACTCACTTGGAAATGAGGCAGGATATGTGACGAGTAGTACTTTTTCTCCTTACTTAAATAGAGTCATAGGTATGGGTTATGTAAATCCCAAGTACTTCTATCTAGGCTATAATCTGGCAGTGGAAATTAGAAGTAAACAGTATGATATAAAAATTGACGAGTTTCCATTTATCTAGGTGAATATTAGATGAAAGTAGGTAGATATGTAGTTCTGACAGATAGACTATATACGGAGACTGATGAATGGGTAGTACTTTCCAACGATAACGTGGTGGTGGTTGGAATAACTGATTATGCGCAAAAGAAGTTAAGAGATATAGTAGGAATTGAATTACCTCAGCTGCAGAAAGAGGTAAAGGCAGGAGAATCTGTGGGAGTTATAGAATCTGTAAAAGCCGCAGCAGATATTTTCTCTCCGTTAAGTGGGATAATAGTTGAGGTAAACAGTAAATTACTTGAGCATCCAGAGATAATAAATAAGGATCCCTATGGTGAAGGCTGGATTTTCAAGTTAAAGGCGTCTAAACTATCAGAGGAAAAGGAAAAACTACTTAGCCCAGAAAAGTATATTGAAAAAATAAAGGGTGGATGAATTGAGTGAAGCGTTTGAAATTAGGGAAAGATACGTTCCTCAGATAGGTAGACCATCGTATTTATTAGTGAGCTTACCAGATGCTGGCTTAGTAGGTAGTATATCTGGAGAATTTTTGATTAATTCTCTAAATTTAAAAGAATATGGAGAAATTTACTCACACAAATATTTGCCCCCCATTTCTCATGTAGTTAACGGAGTAGCTAAGTCACCTATACGTTTATATCACTATGATAACTTCCTTTTACTTCATTCTTGGGTTGCAATCCCAGCAAATAGTATACATCATTTGGCAAATTTAGTTGTAGACTATGCAGAGAAATATGGGATACAGACAATAATATCGATAACCGGAGTCCCAGTGCCAAATAGATTAGATCTAGAGAAGCCAACTCCCTATTGGGTGGTTAGTTCTGAGGATTTCGCTAAAGAGTTAGATAGTTTGAATTTAATGAAGAAATTTGTAGAAGGTTACGTAACTGGGCCTTATGCTCCTATTTTATTCGAATCCGCTAAAAAGTTTATCAAGAATTTGGTTATAGTAGTTGAATCATTTCTAGATTTGCCTGATCCCGAAGCCGCTGCAGTAGCCTTAGATATAGTATCTAAGATGTTAGGATTTAAAGTTGATACTTCTTCCTTACTTAAAGAAGCAGAGGAAATTAGAGTAAGAATTAAGGGCTTGATGCAACAGACAAGACAAGAACTCCCAAACTATTCTGGATTGCGTCCATACACATATGCGTGACCTTCAATGCCTGCATACAAGGACTTATATGATATGGTAAAGTCAATGATAGAAAAGGAAATAAGCAGGATGGAGAAAGAGTTCCGAAGGATAGAGAGCGAAATTAAAGAGGAAATTGAAAAATACAATGTTCCCCTATATTCCTTTTATGAATCTGAGGATTTCTATTACTACTTGATCGACATTCCTAATGTTGACACATCTACAATATATGTAAAAGTTGAAAACAATAATAGTCTAAAAATCAGTTGTAAAGATAAGAGTAATAAGAAGTATGTTCTAAATGTAAAGGTACCAGAGGATGCTGATATTGATAGTTTATCTGTTACAAGAGTAAAATGGTTAGTTAAAATTACTGTAAAGCGTAGAAAAGATTAAGTATTAGCTTTTCTAAGAGTTTGAAAGACTTTTATAAACACTGTTTAAGAAAATAATATAGAGGGACTACTTTTGAGTGAGGAAAAAATAGCCAGGGATATAGAGACTAGAAAAGTCCAGAAATTAGGTTCTTCATCATTATTTATCACACTTCCGAAAAAATGGATAAATAAATGGAGCATAAAGCCGGGTGACAAGGTAATTCTTGAGGCCTTGGATGATGGTAGTTTAAGGCTAATAGCAGAGAAGGTTAAGTCTAACGCAGGGAAAAAGACAATATTAGTTGATGCAGACTCGTTAAAACAGCCATTAATTAATATAATTCCATGTCTATACATTTTAGGATTCGATGAAATAGTTTTTGAAACAAAGAAAGATTTCACTAAAAAGGATTTCGAAGATGTTCTCTACATATCTAAACATCTAGTTGGAGCAGAAGTTGTTGAGAATTCCGAGAAAAAAATCAAATTAGAGTGTTTACTAGATACAGAGAAAGTCGGAGTTGAATCCTTACTGAGACGTATATTAAATATTATCTCAAAAAGAATTGACGAAGTATCCAAGTTTCTAACTAATTTTAATACAACCCATCAAATCGGTATAACTAATAATGACGATTTAAGGAAAATATATTTGATGTTACTTAGGAGAATAATAGGAAATAAGTATCAATCCAGTAGTACGGAATATTATAGGAATTCATTTATTTTATTGAATATATCTATTTTGACAAATATAGATTATATAGTGTCAAAGATTTCTGAACTTAGAGGTAACTTTGATGTTAGCCCGAGCCAGACGGATACGTTAAAATCGATTTTCACTAGTATAAATGATGTATTAGATGAGATAGTGATGAGCGTCTTATTCCCTAGTGTAAAAAGAATATCAAATGGATTCAATCTAATATCGCAAATAAGACAAAATCTCTTAAAAATCAAGGATTCCTTACCGAGCTCATTTAATTTGTATTTAGAAGATTTAGTAAATCTATTAGAAAATGCTCTAAACAATTCCATGTGTGGGATTTTCTTAGAGGACTTACCTTGGATAGAAAAAGATTTAACGGCGTAAAAGGAGAGGATAGAGTATGGTAACGTTAAAAATAGAGGATTTACATGTAGAGGTTGAAGGCAAAGAAATACTTAGGGGTATAAATCTTGAAGTTAAGAGCGGAGAAATACATGCATTAATGGGTCCAAACGGGAGCGGTAAGACTTCATTGTCCTTGGCGTTAATGGGACATCCCAAATATAAAATTACTAAGGGAAGGATAACATTAGATGGTGAGGATATAACTAATTTAGAACCTCATGAGAAAGCTAAAAGAGGTCTTTTCTTGGCCTTTCAAAATCCGATAGAAATTGCCGGAGTTAGGTTATCGACACTTTTAGTTGCAGAGTACAATAAGGTAAGTGGTGCCAACACTTCAGTAATGGAGGTAATATCAAAAGTTAAAAATATTAGCAAAGAAGTTGGAATAGCAGATTCTTTATTGAATAGGGGAGTGTTTGAAGGCTTTAGTGGTGGTGAAAAGAAGAGGGTAGAAATCCTACAAATGCTTCTATTAAAGCCTAAGATAGCTATTTTAGATGAACCAGATTCTGGTGTGGACGTTGATGGACTTAGAATGATTTCGTATTTTATAAATAAGCTTAAGAATGAATTAAATGTTGGCTATCTAATAATAACCCATTATAGGAGAATTTTAGATCACATAAGTGCGGATAAAGTTCACGTATTGTATAGGGGGAAGATTATAGCGGAAGGAGGAATGGAACTAGCCAAATTAATTGACGAAAAAGGATATGAAGCAGTCCTAGAGAGGAATTCATAAGTTTATTTTTTATTAAAGATAGACTTATATTCATCTTTAACAGAGTTAAAGAATAGGTTATAAGTATGCAAGAAGATAAAATATCATTAGATCTTCATGAGATAATAAACGCTACTATAGACGCCAAGTACAATAAACTTAACCAGTTAGAATTTCATAGAAGAATAGTAGAATCGGGATTAAGCAGATCTACGATAGAGGAAATTTCCAGAATAAAGAAAGAACCAGAATGGATGTTAAAATTAAGATTAAAGGGCTTAGAATTATTCGAAAAATTACCTACGCCAAATTGGTTACCAGACGTTTTATCAAGTTTAGACATTTCAGCATTAGAACTTTACGTTAAGCCTGGTGTCGATAAAGCCCAAAGCTGGGAAGAGCTACCACCAGAAATAAGAAAATATTACGATGAATTAGGTATACCTGAAAGTGAGAAAAAGTTCCTAGGAGGTCTTGTAGCAGTATTAGAATCAGAACCAATTTACTCTAACGTTAAAGTTGAACTAATGAAAAAAGGAGTAGTAATGCTACCAATAGATGAAGCTGTGAATAAATATCCGGACCTTATGAAGGAGTACTTTATGAAGATATTTCCAGCCTCTGATCACAAGTTTGCCGCTTTACATGGCGCATTATGGAGTGGGGGTGTATTCGTATACGTTCCAAAGAATGTGAAGATAACAACACCAGTAGAAGGATTCTTCGTAATAGGATCGGAGCTTGAAGGACAGTTTGAGCACACTCTACTAATAGCTGACGAGGGATCGTATATCCACTTTATTGAAGGTTGTACAGCACCACAACTTAAGAAATACTCATTCCATGATGGTATGGTAGAATTATACGCAAAAAAGAACGCTTACATAAAGTTCACTACAATCCAGAACTGGAGCAAAAACGTGATTAATTTCAATAATAAGAGAGCATGGGCTGACGAAAATTCGACTGTGGAATGGGTCGAAGGATCATTAGGTTCCAAGTACAGTTTTGTATACCCATCAACTATCCTTAGAGGGAAGAACGCTTCATCAACCAGTTTAGTAGTTACAATGACCAGTGGAGAGAGTGAGTGGAAAGATAGTGGTTCGAAAATGATCCATGCTGCACCTTATACTAAGAGCAAAGTGGTAAACAAAAATATTGGTTTCAATGGTGGTGTTAACGTATATAGAGGATTAATTAAAGTAAATAAAGGGGCAGTAGGTTCTAAGGCATTTGTGAAATGCGACTCTCTAATGCTTGATGATAAAACTAAAGCCTACACGTATCCACATAATCAAGTGTTAGAGGAAGACGCAGACGTAGGACATGAAGCGCATACATTCAGAATGAATGAGGATCAACTCTTCTATCTAATGACAAGGGGTATAGATGAAAAAGAGGCCACTTCGATGCTAGTATTAGGGTTCATAGATGAGATCATGAAAGAACTTCCATTTGAGTACGCTACCATGTTAAATAAGGTTATAAAGTTAGAATTAGATAAGCTAGGTGCAGTGGCTTAAGTTGGGAGTAGTCGATATACAATTAGCTAAAAAAATAATTAATGAAAACTTTACACAAGATAGAGGAGAGAGGGAAAAAGCGTTTTCTTTGTATCTTTCTAAGCCATATCAATTGATACATGACTCACCAACTATCAAACATTATACTGAATGGGACTTATACGAGTCATTAAACCTCAGTGAAATTTCTAGGCAAGAAGTAAAATATAGTGAAACTGAAAATACAATTGAAATTATAGATGACACTATAAGAATTCCAAAAAATAACATAGAAGTAGATGACTTATTGAATGATAATGTTATAAGTAGTGATGAGCATAAATTAGTATCACTTGCCTATTCTCTATCTAGGCGGATAACAATAAGTAACGAAGGAGAGTATCACGTTAGGCATGTCGTCAATAAAAACAAATATCTTTTACCTTCACATCTAATAATTAACGTACCTAAAGATAAACAAATCAAGGTAATTTATGAAGGTCTAAATCTTGGTGAAGGCTCCTTAATAACTCCAATAATATCTGTTAATATAGAAGATGGTTCTACTTTAGATTTCCAATTTGTGAACTTCTCTAGCAACAACAGTCTTCTTTTCTCGTACATTAAGGCTAACATAAAAGGTACAATGCATTCATCAATATTTGTGAACGGTAACAAAATGGGTCACGTTCAATTTAACACTAGGCTAGAGGAGGGCAGTGTAAGTGAGTTCTCATCAAGAGCTTTTGGGACGCACAACAATAAGATAGATGTAGTTAATAATGTCATTCATCTAGGCCAGAGGAGTGTAAGCAATGGCTTTATGAAGGCAATCTCCAACGATCAAGCGTTTACTGTGGTAAGGGGGGTTGCAACTATAGATGAGACTGCAATTAACTCTTCCACATCGATAATTGGTAGATCATTAGTCTTAGGAAAAGATGCTAAAGCAGTAGTTTCTCCCATGCTTGAAGTAAAAACTGGCAGGGTAGTTATGGCTAAACACTCTGCTGCAGTAAGTAGGATAGACGAAAATCAAATCTTCTATCTACAAACTAGGGGGTTAAGTAAAAGAGAGGCTGAAGGGATTATAATAAGGGGTTTTATAATTGAAGAGCAAGATCCAGAGACGCTTAAGGATAGGATAGAAGAAATCTTGAAGTCTTTGGGATATTAGTTTCACTCAACTCCCTCTCTATTTGCTTATAATAGAAATTTTCCTATAATATACTACTTAACCAATTTATAAAAGAGGAAAATTGGTTAGAGTAATCACTTTTAAAGCAGAGGAGGAACTTTTAGTAAAACTAGATCTATTTGCATTAAATAGTAGAATGAGTAGAAGCGAAGTAATTAGAATGGCTATAGAAAAATATTTGGAAGAAGCCGCCGGCGGGATTCGAACCCGCGACCGCCGGCTATCTAGGCAGTAACTTACAAGGCCGGCGCTCTAACCAGGCTGAGCTACGGCGGCATTAAGAAAACTATCATATAATAAGATTTAAAGCTTATTGCGATAAAGGAAGGAGTAAGTTTTTCCTAATTCTCGTTTATTCTTCTTGTCTCTTTTATCTAGGGTTGGTCTTTCTTATCTACGTGGTAATAAACTTTTAAGTAATGTTCCCTTATTTAAATACAGCCGGGTAGTCTAGTGGTCAAGGATCCAGGGCTCTGGCCCCTGGGACCAGGGTTCGAATCCCTGCCCGGCTACCTAGCTAGTAAGTATGAGAATTCTCACTCGGAGCTATTCAATTATTTTAATGATGCCTTTAAATTTTGAGTTCTGAAAAAGCAGATATTATCTTTTTGAAATACGACGAGGTAATACTCTTCTCATGTACAGTATAAAGTTAAATTGATCTAGGTTATAATAATCCTTGAAGACAATGGAGCAGTTACTATACTCTACATCTTTAAGAAAGATTAAAGTAATTAAACGAGATGGAAGGGTTGACGAGTTTAAATTAGAGAAGATATTATCTAAACTTTCTTCTGTACCAGATGAGGTAACAGATGGTATAGTTAATGATGTCCAAGCAAATGTTAAGGATAACGCTATAGATACTAGAGCAATTGCTGATATAGTAGAAAGAAATCTCATAGAGAACTCTCTAAAGTATCCTTTCTTAATGGAATTAGCGAAGCGATATGTCTTAGCTAGAATTTACAATCACGTTTTCGGTAAAGGGAAATGGAAAGATTTTAATGAAAAGGACTTGCTTCTCTCTTACAATGCATTAAAAGTATTGGAAGCTAGATACTTATTGAAAGATCCAAATACCTTAAGATATATTGAGACACCACAGATGTTATTCAGAAGAGTAGCCAGATTTCTTGCATCAGTTGAGAGAAAGTATGGTAAGTCTGAGGCTGAAGTTAAACAGTTAGAAGAGAAGTTTTACGAAATGATAAGCAGCCTAAAGTTTGTACCTAATTCGCCAACCTTAATGAATAGTGAAACTAGATTAGGCATCTTATCAGCATGTTTCGTAATTCCAGTTAAAGATGCTATGACTACACCAGAGGGAGATGGTATATATGACGCATTAAGAGCTACTGCTCTGGTTCATCAACAAGGTGGAGGGACAGGTTTCGATTTCTCAGAATTAAGACCTAAGGGCGATGTTGTTGCTTCGACTGCAGGTGTAGCCTCTGGCCCGGTATCATTTATGAAAGTATTTGATGCCTCTACTGATGTCATAAAGCAAGGTGGAAAGAGAAGAGGAGCTAATATGGGAGTTATGCATGCATGGCACGCTGATATTGAGGATTTCATAAGAGCGAAAACTGGACAATTGAAGGACGTTCAGTTGCAGAATTTCAATATTTCTGTAGGTGCTTATGACTACTTTATGGAGGCTGTTGTAAAAGGCGAGAGTGTACCTTTGATTAACCCTAGAAAGACTAAAATAGCAGGAAGGGATCACGAATATTATATTACAAAAGCTAGAGGTTATATGAATGAGGAGTGGATTCAAGAGGTTATCATATCAGAACTAGAAGAAAAAGGTGGAGTAGTTTCATTGGATGAGAGTAAAGTCATTACAGTTGATGAGGCCCTCATAATAGCCTCGAAGGAGGGTGCTGTTGTAAGATATGTTAATGCTAAATCACTATTCGATGAAATCGTTAAAGGAGCTTGGGATAGTGGTGATCCTGGTCTTCTCTTTATTGATACTATTAATAGGAGGCACCCGGTATGGTATTTAGGTAAGATTAACGCTACTAATCCATGTGGTGAAGAGCCACTATTACCTTGGGAGAGTTGCAATTTAGGTTCTATAAATCTAGAGAAATTTATTATAGAGAGAAACGGTAAAGTTGAGATAGATTGGGACGGATTAGCAGAAATTATCAGTTATGGAGTAAGGTTCTTAGATAATGTAATTGATGCAAATCGTTACCCATTAAAGCAAATTGAAGATGCAACCAAGAGGACTAGAAAAGTTGGTTTAGGTGTCATGGGATTAGCCAGGATGTTTATTAAATTGGGTATTGCTTATGATAGCGTAGACGCAATATACTTGTCATACCAATTAGCCAAGTTTATATTCTATCATGCGTATAAGGCATCTATTGAAGTTGCTAAGGAGAAGGGTCCATTCCCTACCTACGATTCAAAATTGTATAGAGATATCTGGGAGAGCGCATTGGACTTCAATTCATTACTTCAAATTGCTGAAGTCGCTGATAAACCGTCAGATTATGTTAAAAAGCTAACTAGTGTAGTGGATAAGTTAGACTTTGATTTACTAAAAGACGAAAGGTTAAAATATGGTTTAAGGAATTCCACTGTAGTTTCTATAGCTCCAACTGGTACTATCTCAATAATAGCCGGAACCTCATCTTCAATAGAGCCACTCTTTGCGTTAGCGTTTGTCAGAAATGTTGCAGTTGGAAAGTTTATAGAGATTGATCCACTTTTCTTAGAGTATCTCAGAAAATATGAGTTAGATGATCCGGAAGTCATTCAGAAGATAGCTGAAAGTGGAATAATTGACGATAATGTATTTATGCCAAGATCATTAAGGAAATTGTTCAGAACTGCTCACGAGGTTCCACCAATTTACCACGTTCTGCATCAAGCAGCTTGGCAACAATGGAATGACTCTGGAACCTCTAAGACTATTAACTTAAGGTCCGAGGAACCACCAGAGACTGTAGAGAAGGTTTATTTATTAGCGTGGAAACTTGGTATAAAAGGTATAACTGTCTATAGAGATAAAAGCAAACAACAACAAGTAATCTACTTCGGAGTTAAAAAAGAGAGGGAAGAATACGAGAAGAAAAAGGAAGAGGAGGGAAAGAAAACACAGTTACTTCCTTCCAGTTTAAGGATGGAAAAGAAGTTTGTCGAAGTTTCAGAGACTTATGCTGGCGGATGTAAAACGTGTGAATTATAAAAACATTTTTATTTATCGGTTTTTATATTATACTGGACTGAAGTGTATTAGCCATGTCATTACAGTTACCATGTGAATTTTCAGTTAGGGAGATTTTACCAGCAGTTAGAAGTATAGTTGCTCAAAAACTAATAAAGGAGAGAAATTTATCTGAGTATAAGGCAGCGAATTTAATGGGGTTAACACCAGCAGCAGTTTCAAATTATCTAAAAAGTAGAAGGGGTAGTAATTTAAGATCTCTTCTAGAGAAAGATGAAAAATTTATGGATCTTGTAAATGAAGTTATGGAAAGAATTTTAAACTCAAATTCTAATCTTTCTGTATATTATTGTATTTTATGTTCTGAAGGTAAAAAAGTTCTTACAAAGCATGGGTACACTCTAAGCCCATGCCTATATGAGACTACAGTTGAACCTAAATAGCTTTTCTTTTAAGTAATAAGTCTGGTAATTTTTTTATTTCTAGTTCTAAATTGACAATTCCCCATCTTCTGATAGGAATTTTAACTCTATCATACTCCGTTGTCATCGTGTTATTCGGCTTTATTATTTTAGTTATTCTCGCTGAGACATACAGAGTAGCTATAACTGGCTTATCGCTGAAGTTTTCTAATACCATTTGTAAAATATTGGATTTCTCATCAAATTTTATATGTAATGGAATTACAGCAGAAGGTTCGATTCGATATAGGGAAAGAGGAAATTGCGGACTACAGTCTATTTCTATTACCTCGTTTGTCATATCCCATAATAATCTATGGAGTTTGGCTTCAGCAAAATTCTTTGTCTTCGAAACTAAAATTTTTCCATTGGTTTCCACACTAACTTTTCCTAGTTCAAATTTTAAGTCCAAGAGTGAATTGCTTACAAAAGAATACGTCTCTGTCAGTTCTAGGCTTGTAGCGAAGGTATTATCTATTGAATTATAACCACTTTCTATGTAATAAGGATTTATGTAGAAGAATTGAGGATTTAAGAATTTCGTGTTTATATTTATATGATTTTCTTCTAGTTTTATATTTTCTATCTCAACATTTCTACCATTCCCAATCTCACCCTCTTTTAATTCTATGGTTCTGTTTTGCGTAAAGTGATATCTTGGCCAAGGAGAGATGTTAAAAAGTGAAGTCCCCTCTTTACAAGGTGTCAAATATTCTACCAGCTTTTTTAATGAATTAGTATCTAATCTGGTAAATGTCCAAGGAATTGAAGTCTTGTTTAATGGTGTTCTCATTATTAATTCTTCGTTATTTTCTCCTCCTTCAGTTGATATTGTAGATAGATCGGGACCGAGAATTTTTGCCTTATATTTCCATTTCACTCTCTTAACTCCGCCAATAGTTAGCAATTGTGGGAGTTGTTCTATATTAAGCATGTCATCTTGCAACTCTATATTTTCACTAAGATTTTTGAATGGATACTCAGCGGCTACCTTTGTTATATCATCTAGCTTCATAAGTGGTCAAGCTCATCATTTAAATCCGACAAATGCCTTCTCTTCATCATTAATCTGTCCGAGGGTAATTCTTCACTCCATAACATTTTTGAGTCTTGACTTTATTAATTCTAATATAACTTTCCCCTCAGCTCTTCCTTTAACTTTGCTCATTACTTTTGACATTATTAGGTTTACTGCTTTATCTTTTCTTTTCCTTATCTCGTCTAGATTAGAACTAATTACATCATCTATTATCTTTTCTAATTCTTCAGTTGGTAATGCCTCGTATTTACGTATGACATCCTTTAGTTCCACATTTTTATTAGTAGTGTATTCTAGGAGTATTTCCGAAATCGAATCCTTGCTAATTTTGTTCTCATAAACGCTTTTTATTAGCTCCTCTATATCTTCCTCATTTATCTTTGATATATCACCACCTTTTGACTTAACATACTTCAATGTGTTAGTAATCGTACTCGCTATTACAACTGGAGAGACCTTTGGTGAATATTTGTTAACTAATTCTTCAAATAAGTCGAGTCTGGGATCTCTAATTATCTCCTTAGCGAGTTCCTCACTTAAACCCAGTGTGATATACCTTTTCATTTTAGACTCTGGCGATTCCGGAACAAATTTTTTAGCATCCTCAAGCAGTTTTTCATCTATTCTTCTAGGTGGAATATCAGTTTCTGGATACATTCTAGCTGAGCTTGGCTGTGGTCTTAAGAATTTCGTTGTTCCATCATCTAACGCTCCTCTAGTTTCCTTAGGAATACCATCAAACGCTAATAGTATCCTGTCCCTTATTACTTCTACAGCTTTATCCAACCTCTCTCTTTCGCCAACGATTAGAATGAAACCATCTTCGGTCGTCGCATTAAGGGCTTCTCTAACTTTGTTTATCTCCTCTTCAGTTATGCCGTAATTGGGTAGCTCATCAGAATGGAAGAGTCCACCTAATTCTGCAAGTGCTCTAACGTAATCTGCAATTTCTGTTCCAAATCTTCTCTTTTTTGGTATCAGTTCCCAACCCAATATTCCCTTTAACTTATACGCTCTTATTCCGTATACTAATCCTCCCTTTTCTATTCCGCTTTTAATGATTTTACTATTTGTGTTTTTAAAAAGTTCTGTGAGATCTTTTACAACAAAATTAGACAAAATTAGATTTTTACTCACTCCTCTTTTATTCAATTCTTCTTTTATCTTTAGTAAGTTAAATTGTCTCATTGCTTCATATCTAACTATATCGGGTATTAATTCCAGTTTTTGTACTCCTTTAATTTCTATCTTTGTACCTCCTTTTATAGAGATATTTAGATCTTGTCTTATTGTGCCTATACCCCTTTTAACTTTACCTGTCATTCTAAGCAATTGGCCAATTTTTAGTGCAACTCTCTCAGCTTGTTCTGGGCTCCTTATATCTGGTCCAGTTGAAATTTCTATTAAGGGAATCCCTAATCTATCAAGCGAATAGGTTACTTGATCTGTTCTTTCATCTATTTTCCTTGCAGCGTCCTCCTCAACTGCAATAGTTTGTATTGTAACTCCCTCATCTTTTAGCATGCCACCAAGTGCTACTATTGCTGTTCTTTGGAATCCAGTGGTGTTTGAACCATCTATTACAATTTTTCTCATGACATAAATTTCATCTACTATGTTACTATTTAGTGCTATAGCGATAGCTAACGCTATTTTTAACGCTTCCTCATTTATTGCATGTGGAGGTTCTTCATCAGCTTCTACAAGACAACTTGTAGTAATAGGTATTCTGTATACGTATTTTTTACCTTTTTTCCACTCAAACAATGCTGCGACATCGACTTCCCCTAATTCACTTAATGCAGGTCTTAAATATCTCTCTAAGGTTAGTTTATAATCTTCTTTCAAATTAGTACTACAGTTGCAGAATAATTTATGAGAAGTGTTAAGCTGTTGGTGAATTTCTAATCCTACTTTTAATCCTAATTCTTCATAATTTAACTCACTCATATGACCACCTTGGGAAGAGATCCAAAGTGTGACGAGGATTTATTTCCCCCACTAGATTCGATATCATTAAACTTCGTATTTTTTCTAGATCTTGCTCGTGCGCAAGTACCCACATGAGTTTAACTAATGCAACTTCTGGTAGCATATCTTCCAATGGGGTGACACCAGCATCGAGTAACTGTCTTCCAGTAGTATACACATTCATATTAACTCTTCCAAATAAACACTGTGTTGTCATTCCTATAAATATGCCATCTTTAGTAGCTTTTCTGAATAATTCCACATAATCTGATGAAGTATGACCTAAACCAGTACCAGCTATTATGAGACCTCTTATTTTAGTATTAGTTAAAATGTGCTCTAAGAAGTCTCTATCTAATCCAGGGTAATAGTATAGTAAAAATGCTCTATTATCAAATTTAGCGTCAAGTGTAGTTTCGCCTTTTTTGCTCATGTAACTCTTGTCGAGCATAACCAGTTTCCTTTCTTTCCAAAGGACTTTGGCTAAAGGTTTATCGTTTACTGACTGAAAAGCATCTCTTCTACTACTGTGCATCTTTCTAACCTTCACTCCTCTATGTACTAATGCGTAAGTGTCGGAGGAGTCAGCGTGCATGTTTACTACTACTTCTCCAAAAGGCGCATATTTAGCTGTGGTAACTGCGGATAAGAGATTTATTGCTGAATCACTACTAGGTCTATCACTACTTCTCTGCGAACCCACCAACACTACTGGTCCTTGTAATGATCTTAGAGAGAAAGCTAAGGCAGAGGCTGTGTATGCCATAGTATCAGTACCATGAGCAATAACCACTCCAGTGTTTCCTTCATCAAACGCTTTCTTTACTGATTCAGCTATCTTAACCCAGTATTCAGGTTTCATGTTTTCGCTTAATATAGAGAAAAGTACCTCAGCATCAACTTTTGCTATTTCGTTTATTTCTGGCAAAAATTGTACTATTTCTTCAGTGGTCAGCGCGGGTCTGACTGCACCAGTTTCGTATTCAACTTTACTTACTATTGTACCTCCTGTGCTAATTATCTTTATTTCGCTTTTAGCACCATTACGGCTAACTTCCTTTCTTTCACTCTCTTGAGCTTTACTTGAATTTTTTGTGATTAGTTTAATCTCAGATATATTATCGATAGATATTCCTATATTGTAACCGTTATCTAATTTTATTACGAATATTCTTTCATCTTTTGAGTAACTTGGTAACAATATGCCTCTTATTCTTAGGTCCCCTTTCTTAATCTCTATTAGGTCCCCTTCCTCTATATTTAGATTTTTCAAAATATCATAAGCCTTTGCTTTATAATTTTCTTGCACAGAAAAAGATTAGGTAATAGCAAAAATAGTTTATTATCTAGCAGCAGCTTGTTGCCTAGCTTTTACTACTCTCTTTTCATATTCCTTTCTATTCCTTACTCTTGGTACCTCTTTATGTTTTTCTTTAGGCTGTATTTTTGGTGTCTGACTTCTAACTTTTCCCGCTTTGGTTAACGAACCGTGTGAAGGCATATTTACTCTTGTTATAACTTGAGCATTTAAACTTAAAAATTTGTCAGATAGGTTTGTAGTGAGAGATGATGAAAATATACCTAATCGAGCATGTTATTGGAGCAATTGCTTACGATGAAAACGGTAATATTGTAGACTATATTACAAATCCAAGAGATTTGGGAAAAATAACTGAGGAACTTTTAAATAATGAAAAGGGCATACCATTTAATGCGACAGTTGAGTTGTTAAAGAAAGTTAACCCACAAGAGGTAGTAGTCGAGAACGAAGCTGAAGTTCCTAAATTGCAAGCCCTAGGTTATAGGGTTACGTATGAACCATATAGTAAGATTTCGAGGATATTCAGGGAATCATTACCTAAAGTAGCTACAGATATAAAATTTACAGGTAATGAAGAGGAGTATTATAATTTTCTTCATGAACTTTCATTAGAGTACACTAGGAGAAAGTTAAGGACTGCAGCGCAAAAGAGAGATCTTTTGGCTATTCAAGCAGTAAGGGCAATGGATGATATAGATAAGACCATAAATCTTTTCTCAGAAAGATTAAGAGAATGGTATAGTATTCATTTTCCAGAATTAGATAAGCTTATTGAGGATCACGAAGAATACGCAACCATAGTGTCTAGGTTTGGTGATAGGGGACTCTTAACTACTGATGCTCTAAAGGAATTGGGTTTCAATGAGCAAAGAATAAATAGGATAGTCGATGCAGCAAAGAAAAGTATAGGTGCGGATATCTCAGAAGATGACTTATCTGCGATGAGGATGATCGCAAACACTATTTTAGACCTGTATAATATAAGGAGAAACCTTAATAATTATCTAGAAGGCGTAATGAAAGAAGTTGCACCAAATATAACGGCCTTAGTTGGTCCAGCGTTAGGTGCTAGATTATTGAGCATATCAGGGAGTCTGGAGGAATTAGCCAAAATGCCAGCTAGTACGATCCAAGTATTGGGAGCCGAAAAGGCTTTATTCAGGGCGTTAAGAAGTGGAGGAAGACCACCTAAACATGGTGTAATATTTCAGTATCCAGCTATTCACACATCACCTAGATGGCAAAGGGGTAAGATTGCTAGAGCTTTAGCAGCCAAATTAGCAATAGCTGCCAGAGTTGATGCTTTTAGTGGGAGATTCATAGGTGATCAACTAAACGAACAACTAAAGAAGAGGATAGATGAGATTAAGGAGAAATTCGCTCAGCCACCACCTAAAAAGCCTCAACAACAAAAGCCACAACAGCCTCAAAAACAGCAAGCAAAAGGTAAAAAAGGTGGAAAAAGAAGAGGTAAAGGAAGAAAGTGATAAAAATGTCTGAAGTAGTTACCGTAAAACAAACTAACATGGAAAACATTTACGAATGCGAGTTTAACGATGGTAGCTTTAGGCTATGTACAAGAAACCTAGTATCAGGCTTTAATGTTTACGGTGAAAGGCTAATTAAATACGAGGGTGTAGAATATAGGGAATGGAATGCATTTAGAAGTAAGTTAGCGGGAGCAATACTTAAAGGTCTTAAGACTAATCCGATTAGAAAAGGCACTAAGGTCTTATATTTAGGAGCCGCTTCTGGAACTACAATAAGTCACGTCTCTGATATTATAGAGTTAAATGGCAAGGCCTATGGTGTTGAATTTTCTCCAAGAGTTGTAAGAGAATTATTATTAGTAGCTCAAAGGAGGCCTAATATCTTTCCATTATTAGCTGATGCCAGATTCCCTCAAAGTTATAAGTCGGTAGTAGAGAACGTTGACGTACTTTATGTCGATATTGCCCAACCAGATCAAACAGATATAGCTATATACAATGCCAGATTCTTCCTTAAAGTAAATGGATATATGCTTTTAGTGATTAAAGCGAGAAGTATTGATGTTACTAAAGACCCTAAGGAGATATATAAAGCTGAAGTGGAGAAATTAGAAAATTCCAATTTTGAGACAATACAAATTATTAACCTAGATCCCTACGATAAGGACCATGCAATAGTTCTGAGTAGATATAAAGGGTAGGAGTTTGATAGATAAAATTTTTGAGTTTGGACTTAAAGACATATTCTCTTCTTCTCCTGCTGAATACGTTACCATTAAAGATGCATTGGAAGGTAAATTAAAGATTAGACTAAATAATAATTTTTATCATGAGATAAAAAAGGACGAAGTGGAAAGGCTTTCAGGTAAAATTCCACTTTATTTATGGTCTTTAGTAAAAATCCCATTTATATTTATTAAATCACCTGATATTGGAGAATATTTCATTAGTGGGGAGCAATGGAACAGAAAGGCAATTTCAATTTTACTTGGAAGAGAAATATCTAATGTAATATTAAATGTGGATGTCGAGAAGCTATTAAGGGAATATACATCATTAATATTTATAATTCTTAGCTCTACTAGAAGTTATACAGAAGAAACAGAATTAAGTGAGATGTAAGATATGAGCAAAAAAATTATCAACGAAGTTATAGACATATTGGAGGATAAAAAGTATACTTATACAATGATTGAATATCCAGAACATAATAGAAAATCCGTAGATATCGTTCTCAACTCTAAGGAACCCACTCTGATTAGAGTATCTGAGGATAAGGTGACCAAAGAGGAAATTTCAGATTTGAAGAAGATTGCAGTATCTACGTTAACCGCGTCATTAGTAGTCACTAATGAAGAAGAGGAGGATATTGTCTCAGTTAAGGCTGATAATGTTTTTGCAGTCTCACCTGAAGGATTTAAGAAAGTAATCAATGGTGAGAAAATTTTCCTTTATAGAACTAGAGGAGGTATATTCATAAAGATCAGAAATTATATATTGAAACATAAGAGAGAGGAAATGGGATATAGTATAGGAGATGTAGCTAAATTTCTTGGCGTTTCTAGAAAGGCCATTTATGATTATGAGAAAGGGGATTCCGACGTATCGCTTGAAGTTGCCGAGAAGCTGATAGATTTGTTTGGGGATGATATAATAGGCGATGTAATATGGGACTCTATAAAAGGTAAAAAAGAAGTCATTGAAGAGGATATAACAGAGTTTTCTCCGGAGAGTTTTAAATCAAAGTTAATATACAAATTGAAAGAAAATGGGTTAAACATCCTATCATTGAAATTAACTGCAGCAGATTTGATAGTTAAAGACAACGAAAATAATAGATATTTAGTTACAATAGAGAACAAGGATTACAATAAGTCAATGAAGAAATTTTATGAAGCTAAGAAACTTTCATCTTACACTAAATCTGAATTATTGATAATCATAAGGACTTCAAAGATGTTAAAGGAATGTGAAGATCTAGGATATAAAACTTATGAAGAAAATGACATACATTCTTTAATAGATGAAATTAAAGGAAGTAACGGAAGGCAAAGTTAGAATATTCGTACCAGATCCTAAAGAATATATGATAGAAGGGAAATTCGATCCATCATGGGCTCCAGTGTTCTATAATCCTAAAATGACTTTCAACAGAGACCTTAGCGTAATCGTGGTTAGCCTGTTAAAGCCTAAGATAATATTAGACGCATTAAGCGCAACGGGTATAAGAGGAATTAGATATTATGTAGAGTCGTGGAAAAGTGAACAACTAATTCTGAATGATAAAAATTCAACAGCTGCTTCCCTAATCCAAATAAATGTGAAAAATAATGGAATTGAAAACGCTAAAATTTATAATAAAGATGCAAATGCGTTGCTCTACGAAATAAAAAGTGAGTACATTGATATAGATCCCTTTGGATCTCCAGTACCGTTTATTCTTTCATCCGTAAACGCGACAATAAGAAATGGAATAGTAGCATTTACAGCAACTGATCTATCTCCACTTGAGGGATCTTCACGAACTTCTTGTAGACGAAAATATGATGCTATTAACTATAAACTTTCCTCGTCAAAGGAGCTTGGATTAAGAATACTTATCGGCAAGATAATTAGAGAAGCTGCGACGTTGGAAAAAACCGTGCATCCGTTATTCTCTTTTTATGCAGACTATTATTATAGACTATTCGCAATAGTGGAAAGTGGTGCTAGAAAAGCAGATGAGAACATTAATAAGAATCTTAAATATTTCGGGGAATGCCCCCGCTGTGGATTTCAGACGTTCGTAGACGAGAATTGCAAGACTAAGTGTCCAATATGTGGTGAAAATTTTATCATTATCGGTCCTCTATACATTGGTCCTCTTCACAATATGGAATTTTTAAAAAGAATGATAGATACATACAGTGATTTCAATTACTTGTCCTCTTTTAACAGAATACAGAAGCTACTTAATGTAATAGAAAAGGAGGCGAAATATAAAAGTGTATTTTACAATATTAGTAAGCTCGCATCTAAATTAAAAGTCTCAGCTATTCCTCCAATTGATTCGATTTTAGAATGTCTAGGAGATGCCTCTAAGACTCATTTTGCTCCTACTGGGATAAGAACCGATAAGGGATATGAAGAAATAATTAGATGCGTTAAGAGTTTAAGATAAAGCTTTTTCCAAGATCCAGCCCGATAATTTACTACAAGTCTGTGGGCTTACATGTATTCCATTCCCACATTTGGTTAAGCTTTTACAACTTAAGCAAGGAATCTCATCTAAACCGTTAAGATTTATATAAATGTTTATATTATAATTGCTGTCAACTGCAAATAATTTAACTATGTTTTTTCCATTTTCTTTCACAGCTTTTTTAATAATTAGTTTCTTCTCAACTAATCTTTTTATAATTCCACTAATTTCTCTTATGGGCAAACCGACTGATTTAGCCAATTCTTGTTGCGAAATTCCTTTTTCTCCCATTTCTTTTATCTTTTTATGTACTATTGCTTCATAATTACTTGTTGAATCTGATTCCATCTTTTACACCCGTGTTGGCTAAAATATATATATGCATTCCACGCTTATTTATTTTACTGTTTTTATGGGTACGTTAAACACTCTTTAGTGACAATTGACTACTTTTCAATAGTTTTAATAATAAATAAGATTTAAAATGAGCAAATACTATACACAATACTTTTATATAATTCTATAAAAATCATAATGTAACAATAATATCAAAATTATCCACTATATCCTTATATCTATTCCTAATAGTTACTTCAGTAATATCTAACGAGTCTGCAACCTCTTTCTGCGTCTTTTTTATATCCATTAGTGCCGATATTAAGTAAACCGAAGCTGCGCTTAAAGATAAGTATCCTTTTCCGCTAGTCAGCCCTTGTTTATGCATTAAGTCTACTAACTCGGATGCCTTTGTTCCTATAATTGGTGGTAAATTTAATCTGTATATTATTTTTGGTATATATTCTGTTGGTCTGATTTTAGGACGAAAGTCCGGTATTGATTTTGCAACAGATTGAACTCTCTTTAAGGCGTTCCAAAATTCGCTAGAAGATATGGAATATCTAACTTTAAACTCTTGGAGGTGTCTTGGTACGTTATTCACTTGGCAAGAATAATATAAGGCAGCAACTATTAGCGTATACTGATCTATCCTTTTGGTTTGTCCAGTTTCTACCATTTTCCTTATTATTAACGATGCAGTTTCTTTGACATGTTCTGGTAACTCTAATTTTGAACTCTCATCATTTAAAATAGAAAGTAAGGTGACTAGTTTTTTATCCTTAGGTGACACACGTATCTTATTTTGCATTCTTTGCATCTTTAATGTTTTTAGTCTGTCCTTAGCTCTACCGTATCCTATTATAGTATGAAATCCCCAGTCATGTACTTTTGGAGTACTTGGGCTACCTACTCTCTCTTTCTCATTTCTGTCTTTTGCGTTATAGGCTCTCCAATCTGGACCTGGATCTACTGCATTATCTTCTATTACACTGCCGCAGTTTGTACATACGTACATTCCCTTTTCCATATCATATGTTATTGTGTCCTCCGTTCCACAAAATGGACATTTCATTTTCTTGCCCTCCTCCCACTATAACTAACGAATATTTTCTCGTTGACTAAAATTTTTGAATTTTTATCTAACATAGCTAAAGCATAAGGTTCTTTTACGTTTCCTAATACATCTAGGATCTTTCCTATTTTCTGCTCCTTTCCATTATATATAGCCTTTCCTATTATGTTGTACTTCGTAAAGTCTAAATCACTCTTTAATTTAATAAGAATCTTATCTTTTAAAACATTCTTTGTAAATGTGCCAATTTCATTAAAGTTGTTTTTCATCTCATTTTTATGTTACGTCTATATGGGTTTATTATTATTTGTTGATAATACCCATGTATTCATCTTAACTGGCGAAGCTCATTTTTAGGGCTTACTGAAGGCTATTATGTGGGAAATAGTTATTTATACGTATTCGCTACTAAAATAGACAAGAATGTCATCTATATCAACGGACACAGACGAGTTATATAAGAAGATATCTGAGCTTAAAGAGAATATAGTTAGACTGAAGCAACTTAAGTTAGAACTTATTGAAAAAGTTAAAAAAATGAGAGAGAAGAGAAGGGAAAAGATAGCCAAAGCAAAAGAGTTGACACAGCAAATTAACACAATAAGGCAAGAGTATAAAATGAAATTAGAGGAATTTAACCAGTTAAAGGAGAGAAGAAAAAATCTAGTAGAAATAATTCAGCAAATCAGAAAAGATTTTGAGGAAGTTAAAAAACTTTCTTCTCAAAATCTAGGTAATCCTGATTCAATAGAGAGGAAAATAAGGGAGCTAGAATGGAAATTGCAAACTAGTTCCTTAACATTAGAGGAAGAGAAAAAAGTTATACAGAGAATTGCTGAGCTAGAGAAGAAATTACAAGATGCTAAAAAGGCTATGAAAATAAAGGAGAAGAAAACTGAAGAAAAAGCTGAATTACTAGCAAAAAGGGTTGAGTTAAATACAATTAGGGAGAAGATTAAGGCACTTATTAACGAGATAGGAGAAAAGAAGAATATTATAAAGAAATTAGTCGAAGAGAGGAATAAGCTAAGAGATGAAATAAATAATTTAAATAGTGAAATAGAGAATATTTCTAAACAGATAGAAGATTTGAATACAGAAATTAAAAACAAGAGTAACGAACTGAATGAGACGCAAAGAAGACTAAAAAGCCTTCAAGAAAACCCAGTACAAGTTAATACTACTGAAGTTATTGAAAAAAAGAAGAAGAGTATAGAGGAAAAGCTCAAGCAGAATAAGAGGTTATCTTTTGAAGAATTTTTAATACTTTACGGGGAAGTAGATAATAAGGATGGTAAAGACAATAGTAATATACGTTGATATCGACGATGATATAGGAAATTTAGGGTTTTCTTCACCAATTATAGGAGAAGAGAAATGTAAGCTAGCTCTTGATAAAGCAGCTTATTTTATGCCCACAGATTCCGATTTTAATTCGATGGTAGTGGCATTTAATATTTATGTTGATCTAAAAGGAAAAGGAGAAGATGCTGAGATAGTCTTCATATCCGGCTCAAAAAAAGGTGGTACCGAGTCGCAGTTGGAATTTTCGAAAAAATTAGACAAAGTAATTGAGGAGCTATCACCAGAATATGCAGTAGTAGTATATGATAGTCCGGATGACGCTCGTGCAATACCCATAATTCAATCCAGGTTAAAGATTTCTGCAGTTCAGCAAGTTATAGTAGAGCAGTATAGGGGAGTAGAGGAAACATATATGCTTCTTGCAAAATACATAAGAAAGGCCATAACGGAAAAGAGATATGCGAGAGTTTTCTTAGGTGTACCCGGCATAATATTAGCCTTAGCTGGAATATTGGCTGCTCTGAATTTGTCAGTTTACATAGAACCAACAATATTAATTATATTAGGAGGTGCAATGTTCATAAAAGGTCTCAAAATTGATGATCTCATGGAGAGTTGGTGGGAGAATTCCACAATAATGGTAATAACGTCTACAGTGTCTATTATCTCACTTTTAATAGGCGTGATTAACCTCTATATACAACTTCAGCTAGTTAGAGGACTAAGTAGTGTCCAAGAATTCGCTTTTGCAATTCTTCAAATTTTACCATATGCTTCATTTTCCGCCATAATATTGTTTGGTGGTAAGGCTGTCTCCAAGGGATTAAATAAAGATATTAGGGTATGGCATGATATAATTAAGATCATAAACATAGTTATAATTTACTTTATATTATTTACCGTTGTGAAAGATATTATAGATAATACATATATTCTGACTATTCAGTCACTATACACGTTAATATTAGCTTCTATAGTTATCATTTCGATATATATTACCTTAACAGCATTAGAAAAATATGGGATTTTAGAGAAACTCATAAAAAGAATCTAGTTATTTTATCTTTAACTTCTATTGGTAGATTATCCATCTTTATTATCATACCATTCTTAGGTTTATTCTTATTCACATAGTTGGTTAAGATGTATTTTTCAGCGGAATTATCATCCCTTGACTTTAGTATCCTTACCTTAATATATTTACCATTATTTAGATCTACATAAACGTACTTACCATGTTTGAGCATTTCTAGACACCAAAATTTTAATGTCGTTTAGCGTTTATATCGTTTGTGGAATACCTATTAATAGATGCCGGCGGTACATCTACTAAAGTTTTCGTTTATGATGGTGAAAAAGTAGTAAGACAGTACAAATACGAACCGGCAAGTGTAGATAAAGTAGGCCCATATAAGTCAGTTTTAAGATTAAGCAGTATAATCTCGTCATTCAATAAGAAATTTAACGGAATTGCAATATCTTTAGCCGGTATTGACAGTGAAGTCATGGCGAAAGAGGTAAAAAGTCAACTATATCAACTTCTAAGTAAATACGCGGATAAGGTAATCATAGAACATGATGCTCACGTTGTGCTTATGTCTAATGCGAATAAGGGATGTATAACTATTGCAGGAACTGGTAGTATAGTATATGGTTTTGATGGAAGTAAAAGGATAATAAAGGGCGATAGAGGATGGTTAGTTGGCGATATATGTTCTGGATTCTGGTTAGGTAGAGAGTTCTTACATGAGTTGTTAAGAGAGTTTCAAGGACTATCTAATGATAGAAGCTTAATCCAATTTTCTAATTTTAAAACTGAAGAAGATCTAGTGATGTTCCTTTATAAAAACTCTTGTAATCCAGCCAAAATAGCGCAATATTCAGTTAATTTGTTAAACGCTGCAAAGCGAAATAGCACAAAGGCAGTTAGAATTTTGAATAGTTGTATGTCAGAATTCTCTACTTTAGTGCAAATAGTATGCAAAGCTGTAAATTCTAATGTGGTCTACTATTTTGGTGGTATGTATGAATCTCCAGTTTACGTATCCTTTTTCAGTAGGGAGTTAGAGAAGAAGGGAATAAAAAGCGTTAAAAGTAAAAGTGTAATAAATGGTTTACTTAGGCTTCTAGAGCTCTAATTCTTCTTCTTCCTCTATGGGTTTGACGCAATCCAGCTCCGCTAGCTTATCAAATATTCTCTTTACTGCTTTAGATACTTCATCTTCTCTCTTTGCCCCAGTTATTACCATTTTGCCACTACTGAAAATTAGGAGTACAACTCTAGGATCATCCATTCTAAAAATTAATCCCGGAAATTGTTCTGGTTCGTACATGTTATTTTCCAGTAAGAATGCAGCTTTATCTAAGTTAACGTTTACATGTAAGTTAGCGGATGCAACTATATTTTGGATTTGGATTTTAGGTTTGCCCATTATTTTTATACCATATTTTTTAAGTGTCTTAATTATTCTCTTTACGGCCTTTATTAGTTCTTCTGTACTTTTCGCCCCAGTTACTACCATCTTTCCAGATTTAAATATTAAAGCAGTAACCTTGGGCTGTTCTAATCTGAAAATTAATCCTGGAAATTGATCTGGATCGTATTCTATGTTGGGGATACTTCTTTCCATAGCGTATAAATCCAAACTTTGCTCTAACGTAACTGTTGCCACGATATTTTCTATATTTACAATGGGTTTATACGATACCGCTGAATTGGAGATAAAAGATCACCTTAAAAACTTTTTGATTCTGCATTTATAAATCCCTCTTTTAAATAAGTATGTTCTTAATTAAGCCTAATTCTGGGAACTCCATTATACCTTCTCCCTCAATTATAACATAGGGTTTCGCTTTTTCTAATATTGCGTGCTCTTTTATCAAATTACTCATATAATTTGAATGTATTAATGATATATCATTGCCAGCTTGATATATTCCAATTGCAGGCAATACTATAATTTGAGAGTTTTCCCTTTCCTTTATGGGTATTGACAAGAAACATTGCAGTTTCCTAGAGAAACCTAACTTATCTCTTATTGACAATCTTGGGTGCTCATGGCCTATGATGTATGTTGTATTGTTTCTCGGCTCTATTACTTTATGTCCATGAGTTATTAGTATTTCTCCAAGGTCTAACTCATCAACTAATCTTACATTATCAAATTTTTCCGTAACTAAAGAAATATAGTTATCATGATTTCCTCTAACTATTATAACTTCTACTCCGTTATCCTTTAAATATTTCAATATTTCATTTAATTCCTCTTTTTCTTGTCTAGTAAGTTTTTCAAAGGTGTGCTTGAAATCTCCGTTTACTATTAACTTCTTAGTATTAAAAACTGAGAATACTCTATTCGTTATACTAAGAAATCTTTTTTTCTGTATTCTAGGAATATATATACCTTTTCTAGACATCTCCTCTTCATAGCCTATGTGTACGTCGGACATCACTACACTATTAGCATGTTTTACGTAAAGTGCTGGTAGATCCTCAGCAATTAAGATACCTTTAGTGAGCTCTAGCATTTAGATAAGATAATATTAAACACCATTTTATACATTCTTTTTGTGAGCATCTTAAGCCTAGTGGGTCTTGGAATCTCTAAGAAATTCATAACTGAGAATGCTATAGATACATTAAATAATTCTGATATCATAATTTTCGATAAATATACGTCTAGATCTTGCGATATAAACGTTGATGTATTAAGAAGATTAGTAAAGGGAGGGAAGACTCTCATAGAAGCGGACAGGAGTTTATTAGAAAACAACTCGAAGATTATCATGGATTATTTAGATAAGAATTATAACGTGAGTATAGCTAGTATCGGAGATGTATTAATAGCTACAACTCATGTTTCACTACTTATAGAGGCTAAACAGCGGGGGCATAATGTAAAAGTGATTCCAGGTATTTCGGTACATTGCTATCTTATATCGAAATCTCTCTTATCTTCCTATAAATTCGGTAAGTCGGTCACAGTGACATTTCCTTACAACGATTTCATAGATCCTACTCCTTATAATGTGATTAAGGATAACAAGGAAAGAGGTCTTCATACCATACTATATCTGGATTTGAAAAGCGAGAAAGCCATGACTGCTAATGAAGCACTACAGATCTTATTGCGACTTGAAGATAAACATAGAAAAAATGTTCTTTCAAAATCTGATATTGTAATAGTTGGTGCTAGATTAGGCTGTGATGATGAGAAAATTGTTGCTCTCACAGTAGAAGAGGCTACCTTATATGACTTCGGTAATACACCACATATTATTATAATTCCTGGTAACCTTCATTATATGGAGGCTGATGCTATAAAATGGATGTTGATGAGTTAAGGAAAAGAATAGAAAAGTACATTAAAGGAATGGATGAACGATTAAAGAATATCGATAGTGCCAACAATAAGGTGGTAGAATTAGCTAGATTATATACTGAGGATTCTAAATATTATTTAGAGAAAGGTGATTACGTAACCGCATTAGTCGATATTGTTTATGCTGAGGGTTTGTTGGATGCGAAGGAGATTTATGAGAATAATGATCCTAAATCTAATGTATCGAAAAAAGTATTTGTCGCGGGTACTTTTGACATATTGCATCCTGGACATATAGAATTCTTGAAGGAGGCATCGAAATATGGAAGAGTTTACGTGACTGTGGCTAGGGATTCCAATTCAGAGAGAATTAAAGGTAGAAAGCCTATTAATGATGAGCAAACTAGATTAGAAATTATTAAGAGTGTAAGATACGTTTTTGATGCAATATTAGGCGATCAAGAAGATTTTCTAAAAAGTGTGGAAAGAATAAATCCCGATATAATTTTCCTAGGTCCAGACCAGAGAGTAGATGAAACTAAGTTTCTTGAGGAATTAAAAAAACGAGGCTTAAGTCCTCAAATAATTAGATTAAACGAGAGAATAAGGAAATGGCCTCATTCAAGTACAACAGATATAATAAATGAAATTAAAAAGAGGTATTGTAAATTAGAACAACGTTAAACATAAACCTCTATTGTTACCTCATTGCCATCTTTTAAATTCAGTTTTTCCCTGAGATGAAATGGAGAAATTACCTCTATTACGCTCTTTGGATGTATAGTTCTTAAGGGAATTACTACTGCAGCCGGTGTTAGTTTATTAATTGAGGCAGGATATAATCTAACTGCGCCTAATACTCTATCCTTTTGCTTATATTCGGGCACTATTAGAGAAGGTGATGAGTCTAAGAGTAATCTATTTTCTAGAGATAGTTTATCGTATATTATAATATTTAGCGTACCTGGATAAGGGTCAAATCCCATTACTTTGTTTATATGGTTTTTATAGTAATCCATTGATAGAAATATTTTGCCTTCCCCAAGCCCAGATACGATATTTCCTTTTATCTCAAGACTATGAAGTGACAATATGGCATCTTTTAAGCTACTTAAACATGAACTCAAAAATCTTTCTCCCTCTTCTGTTAATCTTATTATCTCTCCTTCTTTAGATATTATTCTTACTATCAGTTTATCATCCTCTAATTCTTTTAATTTACGAGATATTGATTGCTGTGAGAAATTGAGCATCTTAGCTAGCTCTGACTGCGTTACGTATGATTTGCCCTTTGAATAGGCTATAATTTTAGCTAATATACAAGCGTTTGACTCATCTTTTCAAGTTGATCCCTCTGTACAACCTTGTTCTGCTTCCTTATATTCTCCACTCATATCATCTTCTATATCAATAGTAGACCAATCCCATTTCTCATTCCACGCATTTCCAATCTTAATTGGCTTATCCAATTTACTTAGAAGAACTATTCTACTGGGCACGTGCTCTGATAAGATTTTATATCCAGTGTATTGTGCTAAGGTTTTTGCGAATTCTCTTATCTCTTTATGTTTTGGCATCGCATCTCTACTTAATCTATAGGTTGATGGTCCAACGTGCATATAAGCTTTAATTTCTATATATGTGGGCATTGCAATTTCCATTAACTTCGCAAATTCTCTTGCATCTTGCTCACTCATATTGTATCCCTTTATCATTGTAAATCTTATCACAGTTGGAGAACTAAAACTAGGTAAGATCTCTAAAGTCTTCATAACTAATTGCCAAGAATTAGCAACTACTGGTCTATTAATCATCTTGTGTTTTATCTCATTCGGAGCTTGTAGAGATACAAATAACTGAGTAGGCTCTTCTTCTAAGCTTGCTAATATATCTGGTCTTACACCACTTGTTACAAGAAAGGTTGTCATTCCTCTTTTATGATATTCCTTTATAAGATCACCAAGTTTCTCATAAAGTGTAGGTTCTCCAGTCAAACTTATTGCAACATGCGCGGGTCTCATCGCATCTTTTACCTTTTGGATGTTAACATCATTTCTTCCTAGATATCCAGAAACGGCCTTCTTATGTTCTTCTATACTCCTCTCTACAATATATTCAGGATCATCATATGCGGGCATTTTCGTATCGTCCCACTCTAGTCCAACATCCTCTGGTTCTAATCTCCAACAATGTACGCATCTAAACCAGCACCAGGCTGCAGTTGGAGTCATTTGTACGCATCTATGACTCTCAATTCCGTAGAATTTGCCCTTATAGCAAGATCTATTAGCTACAAGAGCAGAATGAGTCCAATGACATTTTTTATATACACTGTGAGTGCCAATGATGTGGTATTTCTCTTTTTGTAACTCTTTAAATATCTCACTTACTGTATCGATCCTTAAATTACTTTGCATATTGTACATTCTACCGCATATAGGATTAAAAAATTATTAGATCTTAATTGGTGCTGTTAAATTGTACAATTTTGTAACATTTCTCTCTATATAGGATGAAATGTTAATTAAATAAATATCTGATAGATATTTTCCCATTAATTGTAATCCTATTGGTAAGTCATTATAAAATCCCGCTGGCAACGATAATGCTGGTATTGCAGCTAAGTTAGCTATTACAGTATTTAGATCCATTGCATACATTCTCACAGGGTCATTGATTACCTCACCTATTTTAGGCGGTAATATAGGCATTGTAGGAGAGACTAAAATATCATATTTTTTGAATAATTCGTCTAGACTTTTCTTAATTAAATTTTTAACCTTTAATGCCTTGAGGTAAAATTCCTCATAATATCCAGCACTTAAGATAAAACTACCAAGGAGGATCCT
The DNA here is from genome assembly GCF_000022485.1 of Sulfolobus islandicus Y.N.15.51. Classification (NCBI taxonomy): domain Archaea; kingdom Thermoproteati; phylum Thermoproteota; class Thermoprotei; order Sulfolobales; family Sulfolobaceae; genus Saccharolobus; species Saccharolobus islandicus. Next base: position 1,386,527 of record NC_012623.1, read on the forward strand.
CCTCTTTACCTCTATACCAAACGCTTCTCCTCTATTTTTAGCATAAACCTCACGCCAATTCCCTTCCATGTATTTGCTATATCCGTACCTAACTCCATCATATCTAGCTAAATTAGAGCTTGCTTCAGACATTGCTATTATGTAGTATGCTGGTAGTGCGTATTCTGCATTACCTAATTTGGTATCTTCAATTAGAGCTCCTTCACTAGATAGTTTATCTATAACATCTTTTATCACACCAGATACTGGTTTTTCTGACATTTCTAAAATATCACTAAGAATACCTATCCTAACGCTTTTCACATTCTGTTCCTTAAACTCAAAATTTAGAGATAAGTCAATTGTAGTAGCGTCCTTATCGTCAGGTCCAGCAATTATTGAGAAAAGCAATCCTAAGTCTTCAGCATTTCTAGCCATAGGCCCTATTTGTTCTAAACTATTTGCATAAGCTACTAGACCAAATCTACTCACTGTGCCATAAGATGGCTTTAAACCAAAAGTTGCATTATATGCAGCTGGCGCTCTTATAGAACCTCCAGTATCGCTACCTAACGCCAATTCGACATAACCAGCTGCTAGAGCTGCTCCACTACCTCCAGATGAACCTCCAGGGGTTCTTTCTAAATTCCAAGGATTTCTAGTGGGACCAAAATAACTCGTCTCTGTAGTTGAACCCATAGCGAATTCGTCCATATTCGTTTTACCAACAATTACCGCCCCTTCCTTCTTTAATTTTTCTATAACTGTAGCATCATATGGAGGTATGTAATCTTCTAACATCTTTGATGCACAAGTAGCTCTAATTCCCTTGGTTGAGATGTTATCCTTGATGGCAATTAGTATCCCTGCTAATTTGCCCCCTTTGTTAATGTTTTCTTTTACTTCCCTTAATACCTCTTCCTTGCTTCTAATAGTTATAAACGCGTTGGTGTACTTATCGTATTTGCCTATTTTCTCATAAGTTCTCTCAACGTATTCTTCAGCCTCTAAATTCTTATTTTTCAAATCATTGACTAATTCCACTATCATAATCTTATTCACCGTAAGTTCTAGGTCCTACTATATATCCGTTTTCTTTTCTTTTCACGTTTTTGAGTGCATTTTCCCTATCTAATGGATCTCTTGGAGTATCTTTCCTTAGTCTCCCTTGAGGGAGAGGATGAAATAGTGGTTCTACATTACTTAAATCAAGCTCGTTTATTTTCTCAAAGAATTTTATGATATTTGTTATATCATTTTCTAACATTTTTTCTTCATTCTGACTTAATTGAATTAAAGATAAGTTTTCTAAATGTTTAATTAAATTCTTATTGACCTCTATTTTCATTGATAACACTTCAGAGAACTAGTTTATATTTTCATTCAGCAAAAATCTGCCTAAATTAAATCTAATGGCCACGATACATTTTAAACTAGCTTTTTCCTAACATAATAGTTGTGAAAATAGAGGAATTAATCACAAATTTACCTTGGATCGGATTGGAAGAAGCGTTACAATACGGTTTCTCTGAAGCAGAAGCTTTAGGCAAGAACTTTATAGGCATCACTTTAGATAATGGAGATGGTCTAATTTTATACGTAAATCCATTTTTAAATGATATATATAAAATACTTTTAATGAGCAAGTCTAGATATAATTTGCCTTCGATAGGAGTTTTCTCAAATTTTAATGGAGATAAATACTTTATTTATGATGTAGGGGATATTTCGGAACTTATAAATATTCTTGGTTCTAATTTAAAGGTTATATATGTTGAAGTGATTAAAAATGTCCTTGAGGACTTTCTATATCAAACAGTGGTTGGATGAAGATGATTTCAAAAGATTATTATTGTTCTCGAGATATTTAGGGAGAGATAGTAATGGATCTCAGTTCGTAATTGATTTGGAAAGAGCTAAAAGAAATGGAGTAAAACCAAGCGAGATAATGGAAATTTTAGAGGATTACGATGTGAAGCTTTCTCAAGAGGATGTTGCAAGATTGAAGGAAAAACTCCTGGACTGTTCCTTTAAAATAGAGGCCGGTAAAATAATTATGAAACCATATACTTATCTTGCAGACGTTCTAGAGAAAATTAATGAGAGAAATGAGAATGGGGAGTACAAGTTCAAAATTAAATATGATAAGCAAAATAGAAGATTCATAATACGTCCAATGGATTATTATAACCTATTGCAAAAATTGAGAGAAAATGGATTAGAGATCAAGGAATTAAACCTTTCATTCAAAGAGTTTGAGTTTGAATTTAATGGGCAATTAAGGGAATATCAAAGAGAGGCCATAGAAAATTGGATTAAGAATGGAAATAGGGGAGTTATAGCACTTCCGACAGGGACTGGAAAGACAGTAGTTGGAATAAAAGGTATAGATGTAATCAGAAAGCCTACTCTCATTGTAACCTTTACCAAAGAGCAAATGCTACAATGGAAAGAAGCTATACTAAAGTTTACCTCAAAAAGGCCTGACATTGGGTTTTATTACTCAGAGGAAAAGAGAATAAGACCAATAACCATAACTACTTATCATACGGCGTATAGGCATCTTCCACAACTATTTGATAAATTTTACCTACTAATAGTGGACGAAGTTCATCATTTACCTGCAGATAAGTTTAAAGCGATAGCAGAAGGCTTAATAGCTCCTTATAGGATGGGTCTTTCGGCGACTCCCCATAGAGAAGATAATAAACATAATGAGTTATTTAGTCTAATAGGTGGAATAGTATATTATAAGTCAGTTACCGAACTAGCTAAGTTAGGTTATCTAGCCTCCTATGAAATTATTCAGAAAAAAGTAAGACTAACCTTAGAAGAGAGAAAGAGGTACAATGAGCTATTAAATAAGTTTAAGGCATTATCTAAAGGCAGAAAGGTAAGTGAGTTAATTGAGTTAGTAAAGAAAGGTGATGAAAGTGCTATTGAAGCCATGAGGGTTTATAATGAAATGAGAAAAATAGTGAATTTTGCTTCAGAGAAAATGAGGGCATTAGACGAGATACTTAAATCCGAAAAAGGAAAGATTCTAATATTTACTCAGTACGTTGATCAAGCCGAAGAAATAGCTAGAAGGTATAACTGTTTATTATTAACCGGTAAGATGTCTAAAGAGGAGAGGAAGAGAGTTTTAGCAACCTTTAAAACTATGAGTGCAGGAATTCTTGTTTTGACTACTGTGGGGGATGAGGGAATCGATATTCCAGATGCTAATGTAGGAATTATTGTAACTGGAACAAGTTCTAGAAGGCAGTTTATTCAAAGATTAGGTAGGATTATGAGGCCCTATAATTGCAAGCAAGCAAAACTTTATGAGATAGTTGTAAGTGGTACTCCGGAGGAGTATCAAGCTAAAAAGAGAAAAGAAACTGATATTCTCACATTTGAGGGTATACCTTATCAATCCTCCGAAAACTTCGATAAGGATCAAGATAAACTTAGTCCTTTAGATCGATAAGGATGGATTTATGTAGAAAAATATAGAATATCCCAATAATCTTACTAGAATATCTCTCTTATCTAAAAAACAGAGTCCAACGCTAACTTTTCCCTTATCTATGCTTATTATTGGTTGGTTATTTACTTTTAATAGAGGTATACCTTTAATAAGCTGGCTTGTGTAGCCTTTTATTTTACCTCCAATCATGTGTTTAAAAGTGAAAGCTGTAAGAAGGGTAGGTTCTAAAATTTCTATCTCTCCTTCAATATAGTTTTCACATTTGATAAAAGTCACGTTATGAAATATTTCTTGGTTTACTATTATACCTTCTACCCAGCTTAAATTTTTAATCTCGTTTGTGCACTCCTCGCTAATTAATGAAAGCGGGGGGAAAGTTACTATTTTTCCATTTACGTTTAGAGTAGCAGGATATACTAATATTATATCTCCCTCTTTTATTTCCTTTACCTCATTAGGTCTACATATTTTGCTGTCAACGTCTACGTAAGGCATATTAAGCAATATTAAGAGATATACTACAAATAAAAAATATTAAGGATGTATGGACTTGTAAGGACTGAATGGTTGATGAGTAACCAGGCTGATGAATATGAGATGGCTTAAAAAGAGGGAGGTAATAATATATTTTCTTCTTTTCAAGAAATTTAGATATGAGAAATTTAATATAGCTGACGCTTTTTCTGTTTTAGGACCTTATTTTTCTAAAAAAGTAACATACAATAGTATAAGCTATATGACTAAAATAGGCCTAATAACTAAACTAAGTAATGTTGAATATAGGCTTAATCCCTTTGACGACTTTGTTCTTTCCTTCTTGGCAAAACCTTATTTGGAAAGAAGAGCTACTCTTCGTCGTAGAATTCAATAGTTATCTTTACTTTTACCTCTTTCTTGCTTAATGGTGGTATTTTGTCTCCAAAATCTACTCCCACGCTTACTGGGTTTCCCATAGAGTCTGTAAATTTTACATCAGCAACATAGTGGAGTTCTTGCCTTTGATTCATCATGTTCATCAACTCAGAGTATATTCTAGAGAGCGCCATTTGTAATGCCAATGGGCTGGAGAAATCTTCTGGCTTCAATTGTATAGCTTTAAAATTGCCCATCATTTCTCCTATTTTTGCCTTTCCCTCAAATTCAACTTTAATTGTAGGCTGGTTCATTTATATCGCAAGAATATTTTCTGTTAAGCTCCCTATTAAAAGTAGCGCATAATAAAAGAAAAGTCTAAAAAACTCAGACACTTACTTTTTCCTTATAGCAATTTCTATTGTTGAAACTCTTGATTGTCTTCCGTCTTGGCTTGTTACTACTTGACTTCCTACTCTAATTTCCTTAATCTCTATCTTGTCTGGTAAGAATCTGTTCCTTACTATTTCCACAGTATCTACGGCCTTACTAATAGCTCTTCCTCTAGCTTTGATTACAATTTCGCTAACTCCCTGATTTAGTAGAGTTAATGCAGCTAAGACATAGTTCATTACTGGTTTCTTTCCTATTAAGACTACATTACTTGGAGTTGGGGTTCCGCTGCTCATCTTTTCCACCTATTTGGTCTCAAATAGTCATTCATATAAAGCTAAAAAAGTTAACCGAATAGAGTAACACTTCGATAACTCTTTTAAAAGATCTTACCATCATAAAGTTTTTTCTAGCTATGATTAATGTAATGTATAAAAATTCCTGCCCTAACTGTGGTGGAGATATTTCTGCTGATAGGTTACTGAATGGTCTACCATGCGAGACTTGTTTACCGTATATTAATGGAATTGATGGTGTAGATATTATTTCAAAGGTAAAAGCACTATACAATATTCTACTCAATAACGATAAGATTAAAAATTACTGGAATTTATATTATAATATTACTACATTTGAAATAGTGTTTAAATATTTTAAAGATAAAACTGGATATGAACCTTGGTCCCTCCAGAAATTATGGTTAAGAAGGCTTGTAAGTAATCAGAGCTTCACTATGTCAGCTCCTACTGGATTAGGAAAGACAACCACATTGATGACCTATTCCGTCTTTATCGGCCAAGACGTAGTATATATTGTTCCTACAAAGTCCTTAATGGAACAAGTTTGTAAAAGGCTAGAGAAATTGGGTGCTCAAGTATCTTGTGGAAAGGTTGATCAAAGGAAAGTAAGCGTGATAACAATAAGTTACCTTAATAAGAACGCGAACTCAATAACAAGTTATAAGCCAAACTTTGTGGCAATAGACGACGCAGATGCGGTAATCAAAAGTGGTAAAACTACTGGTAGATTGGTTAGTCTATTGGGGATTCCAAATGATGTCTATGAAAGTGCAATTCAACTGATTAGATTAAGGAATAAATATTATTTCTCTAATGAATTTACGGAAGAAATTAAAGAGAAAATTAGGGAATTGGAACTTAAGATAGCTGAATTTAAGGATAAAATTTCCCAGCTAGTTATAGCCAGCGCGACAATACGACCTAAAGGTATTAAGCAAAAAGCCTTAAGGTTACTAACTGGTTTTGAACCCTCTTCTATTCAGTTGTACGCTAGGAATATCATTGATACTTACACGGACAATCTAGATCTTTCAATAGTTAAGGAGCTGGGAAGTGGTGGGTTGATTCTAGTCTCGAAAGAATATGGAAGATCTAGATTAAATGAAATAAAGAAATATGTCGAAGATTTAGGTTTCAACGCTAAGCTAGCAATAAGTGGAAGAAAATTCCTTGATGATTTTTCTCAAGGTAAAGTAGATATTCTAGTGGGTTCTGCATCTTATTACGGTGTTGCTGTTAGAGGAATTGATGAGCCTAAAAGATTAAAATATGTAATATATTATGGAGTCCCAAAAATAAAGGCTAAGCTATTTGATGCCTTATCTAATCCATTTACTTTACTAAGAGTAGGCAAAATGATTGGAGTCAATTTCTCGGAGTTACAGAATAAGATTTTGGTACTGAGTCCTTCTGAGACTCAGTTGTTAAAGTTCTCTATAATAAAAGGGGAGACTATAAACTATCAAAAACTAGATCAATTAAGACAGGAATTACTGTATTATATTTCCTTAGTTAAAGATAAGTTAAAGGAGATAGGAGAGGAGACTTTAATTTCAGATAATTTCGTAATTACTAAGCAAAATACGAATTATTACATAATTTACCCAGATATGATAACGTATTTGCAAGGCTCTGGAAGGGCAAGTAGACTTTACAATGGAGGATTAACTCTTGGGTTTTCAATAATTCTGGTAGATGATAAACATATCTTTGAAATATTGAAAAAGAAAATGCAGAAATTGTTTCCTAACACTAACTTTACTTCATTATCTAATATAAATTTATCTGAAATAAAAACTAAACTAGAAGAATCTAGAAAAGAAGAGGGAAATAGAGTACATTTTAATATATCAACTGGTTTACTCATAGTAGAATCTCCAACAAAAGCAAAGACTATAGCTAAGATGTTTAGCAGACCTTCGGTTAGGGTGATAAATAAAGTACCAGTATACGAAACTATCATAGTAGATGGCAATCAAATATATGTGCTAGATGTAGTAGCCTCAAAAGGTCATATTGTAGATCTGACCTTAGAGGATATAGGATATTATGGAATAAAAGTAGAGGATAGTGGGATTATAAAACCATATTATGACTTAATAAAGAAATGCCTAGATTGTAATAAGACATTTTCTATTACTTCAGATAAATGCCCTTACTGTGGTTCTACAAACGTTCAAACAGCTCAGACTACGATTAATTTACTCAGAGAACTGGCGTTGTCAGTGGATAAAGTGTTCATAGCGTCTGATCCCGACACTGAAGGTGAGAAAATAGCATATGATCTAGCTTCATTCTTGTCTCCATATAACTCCAATGTTTACAGAATAACATACCATGAAATTACTAAGAAGGCAATATTGGAGGCATTAAGGAATCCCATGAAGATCAATACTAATCTAGTGATGAGTCAGATAGTTAGAAGGATAGAAGATAGGTGGATAGGTTTCACACTAAGTAACCTACTAAAAACGAAGTTTAATGGGCATAATCATGGTGCAGGTAGAGTACAAACCCCAGTTTTAGGTTGGATAGTGGATAAAACGATGAAGTACAAGAGTTCAATGGGTTATGTGGTTTATATCGACATCGCAGGGTACTCCATTAAAATGTATTTCAGTGAAAGAAAGAAAATGGAGGAATATATAAATAATTTACAAGTCGTTAAGATTGAAAAAATCTCTGAAGAAAAAATATTGCTATCCCCCTTGCCTCCTTTTACTACAGACACTTTACTTATTGAGGCTAATATGAAATATAAACTATCAGCTAATCTTGTAATGAAGATTGCCCAAGATTTATTTGAGGCTGGTCTAATAACATATCATAGAACTGATAGTACTCATATTTCCTCTGTAGGAATAGAAATAGCTAAGGAGTATCTTCAAAAGCAGGGGCTTATTAAAGATTTTGTTCCCAAGTCGTGGGAATCATCAGAAGAAGGTGCTCATGAGGCAATAAGACCAACTAGAGCTATGGATGTTAATGAGCTAATTCAAGAAATAGAGGAAAATCCTTATAAGTATTCAATAAGGTTTAGCAAATTGCACTTCTTAATTTACGACTTAATCTTTAGACGATTTATGGCGAGCCAGATGTCTCATGCAGTAGGTACTAAGAGTAGATATTTGATAAAGCTAAACAAGGATGACAATATCAATACAGAATTATTAAGTAATGCTGAAGGTGGGTTTATTAAGGTATATCCGGTTAAGGTGTACAATTTACCTTTGGGTGAGGTTAAACCTAAAGTTAACACTGGTAAAGGATCAAGTGAACAATTGCTAAGTTACTCGGACGTAATATCATTAATGAAATCAAAGGGGATTGGGAGGCCTAGTACATATGCGAAAACTATAGAGAACCTAGTGAGGCATGGGTATATAGTTAGTAGTAAAAGGAAGTCATATCTAATAGCAACAAATCGTGGTATCTCAGCGTACCAGTTTCTAAGTTCCAAATTCTACGATCTGGTATCTGAAGGTACAACAGCGAAATTAATGAGCAAACTGGATGATATTGCACTAAGCAAGTTAAGCGCATCTACAGTGTTATTAGAAATATTTAGTGAGATATCTACCTTAGTAAACCCTCTTAAGTCTGAGCAAAATGTATGATATACGCCTTCTATCTCTAACCTCACTTCCAGTCTGTACATTTACCAATTGTATGCCATCTCCTAATCTGTCCTTTAATGAATTGTAAACGTCTACTGCTTTAGAAATTTCTCTTCCTATTCCTTTTAATATTACTTCGTCTATTCCTTGATTAAATAGGACAATTACATCTAAAACATGATCTTCTACATTTTTTGTTTTTCTAACTACTATCTCATTTAATTTTTCTGTCATCTTCTCTCACGAGTCATAAGTGGATATGCAAAAATAAATCTAATGTTCAGTAACACGGGCCCTTATCATCAATCAAATTGAAGGGCATCATCACTAATAAGATAGTTATTTTTAAGAGTATTTTAAGCTTTGCAAGTAGGCGACAGCATTTAGCAATAAGTATACTATAGTGTCTTTACCTAAATGGTAATATTTTTGTAGAAATTGATAGGAAGTATCTATAGCTTCCCTAATCTTAACCTCCTCAATATTATTGAATGGAATCTTTCTCAATATCTCTTCTGGGTTATTAATTAAATCAAATGGTTTAAACAATATTTCAACTTGATTATCCCCTGACTTAAGGTTAACTGCAAATATCTCATTATTATTTAAAGGTGAGAATGAGGAATAATATTCTTCAGATTTAACTATATCAATGAAATCTTCGTACAAGCACCATCTAGTTTCCCTACTATCTACATCTACGAATGATGTTACTTTATATTTATTGTTATTTCTTCTAAGTTGTTTCAACTTATTTTCAAGACTTTTAGCTGAGATCCCTAAGATCTCCGACAGCTCATTAACCGTATACGCACCACCTTTTAGTGCTTGATATATGGTTAGATTTAGATCAGAAAGCCAAGGTCTAATCTGCGCATGAGCGAATATCGCTTCTCTCAACAATCCTGCGTTTTCAGTATATATCATTTTTATTTTGCCTTCCCTAACTTTTTTGATAAATTCTAGAGTTCTCTTTATGCTAAAGTATCTTTTTATTGTCTGTCTTAGCGCTTCTTTTATTAAGAATTTATCTTCTTTTGTGTTGATTTTTGATATTTTACCAAAGCTTGGTTGGATCTCCTTAAGTGTAGCTATATAAAGAGGAGATCTCAATATAGATCTCAATACGATTTTTACGATTTTCCTCTCATCCATATTTATGATGTCTTTGAATAAATCTACTGGAGTCCCCTTTATTGAGAAACCATATATTGAACTTCTACTAGAAGCGTTTAACGTATATTTTTTAGTTACTAGATAAAGTAATATATGAGATAAAGTATTTGAAATTCTCTCGTCAATCAGTACAGTGTAAATCCATTCATCCTCCTTATTTTCCACCAGTACTATATCTCCAGAGGGTATTTTCAGTCCTAACTTTCTATACTCTTCAAATATCTTAATTATACTTTCCTTTGAATTTTTATCCATTATCTCATTCATTGTAAGATAATATTCGTTGAAATTTTCTATAATTTTTCTAATGTAATCTACTATTAATGAAGATTTAGATGTATTTTCTCCTTTCCATATCGGTATCTCACCTTCACCCTCATTAGCTAGAGTAACATCTATCGTATTCTTATGGGTATTTATACGCAATACTTTCCAGAACTTTCCACTTATTCTTATTACATCATTTGCTCTCACATGTTTATATACGTAAACTGCGTCTATCTCGCCTACGGTTATACCATTATGTTTTAAGGCAAATGTTTCGTCATTGTTAATTAGTGAAAAGAATTCTGAGAAGTCTTTTCCCCAGCTACTTCTAGCATCCCTATTAAATCTCCATATCTTAAAGAATCCTTGTCCTAGTTTTAAGTAGTTCTCCTCAATCTTTATTATATTATTTTTTACTAGATACTGTATTAAATCCATCAATCTCGATGATTCCAGATTCCTATAAATATAAGTTCCTCGAATAATACTAAGAGCCTCTTCTATGCTCATTTTTTGATTTTGTAATACCATGCCAACTATTTCTCTTGCAACAACATCTAATCCATCATCTATGAAAGGTTTTTCCATTTTACCATCTTTTGCTGAAAGATATAGTGCTAAGGACTCTAATACGTCGAAATCGTAGAAGCAGATTATTTCTCCCTTAGGAACTCCATGGACTATATGTCCACTTCTGCCTAGTCTCTGGAGAAACGAGGATACTGAAGTCGGTGGTCTAAGCATTATTACTTTCTTTATATCTCCTACGTGAATTCCCAGTTCTAGTGTTTTAGTGCATACTACTGCCTTCGCATTGCCATTTCTTAATTCTCCTTCAGCTAAGTTCTTAAGGTCTCTAGAAACTGACGAATGATGCACGTAGATTTCTTTATTTCCTAATTTTTCTAATTCTTCATGAAGTCTTTCCGTGGAAAACCTAGAATTTGTAAAGACTAGTGTAGGCTTTTCTATTAGTTGGTTTATTTTTTCTGCTGCATTTCTCCACAAAGTGAAATTATTATCAATCTTATTTATTTTTATTTCAAAATTCCTCGTATCATTTAATCTTATTATCTTCATCTTTCTTTCGGAAGATCCGAAGAGAAATTGCGCTACTTTGTTCTCATCACTCACTGTAGCTGATAAGCCAATTCGTTGAAAGTCGTAGCCAATGAAGTGTTTTAATCTTTCAAGTAGTATTGATAGCTGAGTTCCTCGCTTGGAGTTTATTAACTCATGAATCTCGTCGACTATGACCCATTTAACGTTTTTGTAATGCTCCCTAAACCTACTAGCCCAGTCTAGATCTATTTCTAATCCTTCTGGTGTAGTAACAATTATGTGAGGTATTTTCTTTAATCGTAAGTTCTTCTCCTTTTGAGGAACTTCTCCATGTTTCCTGTTTACTAAAAAGCCTAGTCTAGAGGCCCACCAGTCTATTCTATAAAGAAGATCATTGATTAGTGCTTTCAATGGTGTAATATAAATTACAGTAACAGGTTTAACATCTTCTTTTAACATTCTATTTAATATCGGAAACATTGCTGCTTCAGTTTTTCCATAACCAGTAGGTGCAATGATGAGAGTGTTGTATCCATTAGTAATTGGTTCATAGGACATCTCTTGTACTCTAGTTAGCTTAATCCAATTCTTTTCCTCTATTAGCTTTCTTAATCGCTGGTCAAGATGATCTAGCATTAATTATCACGCCAAATTTACTGAATAGCACCATTTACCGTTATTTTTAAAAATATAAAATCAACGTTCAATCTATGTCTCATAAATATACTTGTAATGTATGTGGAAGATCTTTTCCAGAAGGTCAAGGAATAATAATTGAAATTGGTGGTGATAAACTATACTTTCACAGCAAAAGTTGTGCGTACAAGTTCCTTAAAGAGATGGTTATGGAGGCTGATACGGATTGCATTAATTCTTCATTAAAGAAAGTTAGAAAGAAATACGATGAGATATTAGAGCAAGTGAGCAAAAAAGCTGAAAAGAAAATTTAAGGTTATTGAAATAAATACTCCATTAATAGGTGTAGTTTTATTTAGGCTAAGTAATATCTCTATTTGATTGAAAAATGCAGATTAACATTACTAGAGTTAATTCATATGAATGGCGTATCGATAAAGGTACCCAAGAATGTATGAAAGTTCCCGTTACCATATTTGCAGATGACGTTTTGATTGAGAAAATGAAACAAGATATGACATTAAGACAAGCTACTAACGTGGCTTGTTTACCTGGTGTTCAAGAATCAATTTACGTTTTACCAGATGGCCATCAAGGTTACGGTTTTCCTATAGGCGGCATAGCAGCTACTGCAATTGATGAAGGAGGAGTTGTAAGCCCTGGAGGGATAGGATATGATATAAATTGTGGTGTTAGATTACTCAGAACCAATTTAGATTATGAAGACGTAAAGCCAAAATTGGCCCAGTTAGTTGAGGAGCTACATAGAAACGTACCTAGTGGTGTAGGAAGCGAGGGTAAAGTGAAACTTACCTCTCAACAATTGGATCAAGTATTAGCAGAAGGAGTAGCGTGGGCAGTCGATAAGGGCTTTGGATGGAAAGAAGATATGAATCATATGGAACAACATGGTAGTTGGGAGTTGGCAGACCCTTCGAAAGTAAGTCCAATAGCTAAACAAAGAGGTGCTTCTCAATTAGGAACTTTAGGAGCTGGTAATCACTTCTTAGAAATTCAAGTTGTTGATAAGATATTTGATCCTCAAATTGCTAAAGCAATAGGAGTGGATCACGAAGGTCAAGTAATGGTTATGGTTCATACGGGGTCAAGAGGCCTAGGCCATCAAGTAGCTAGTGATTATTTGCAAATTATGGAAAGAGCCATGAAGAAGTATAACATTCAATTGCCAGATAGGGAACTAGCCGCAGTTCCCTTTGAGAGTAGAGAGGGTCAAGATTACTTTCACGCAATGGCATCTGGAGCTAATTTCGCGTGGACGAATAGACAATTAATTACCCATTGGATAAGAGAGAGCTTTGGAAGAGTGTTCGGTGTTGACCCAGAGAAATTAGATCTTAATATAGTTTATGATGTAGCGCATAATATAGCCAAAATTGAGGAGTATGTAATTGAGGGAAAAAGGAAGAAAGTATTGGTACATAGGAAAGGTGCTACTAGAGCCTTCCCACCTGGCAGTCCAGAAATCCCTGCTGATCATAGAAATATTGGTCAGATCGTCTTAATACCAGGTAGTATGGGTACTGCTAGCTACGTTATGGCTGGAATACCAGAAGGTAGAAGGACATGGTTTACTGCGCCTCATGGTGCTGGTAGGTGGATGTCTAGAGAAGCTGCGGTGAGAAATTACCCCGCTAATGTAGTAGTTGAAACTTTAGCTGAAAAAGGTATAGTGGTAAGGGCTGCTACCAGGAGGGTAGTAGCTGAAGAGGCACCTGGAGCTTATAAAGATGTTGATAGAGTAGCTAAAGTCGCTCATGAAGTTAAAATCGCTAAATTGGTTATGCGATTAAGACCTATAGGGGTTACCAAAGGATGATAAATAGAGAGGATTTGTTAAAAAATCCAGTTGAAGATATAGCATTAAGCGATCTAGAGAAATATAGCGATATAGTTAATGTATTTGATAAGATATACGGTTTTAGCAGCGAGGGTATAGTAAGAGGTTCTAAAATACTTAAGGAAATGATAAAAGACGCTGATTTAAGGTTTCTATCGTTTACTGCAAATCTAGTTTCTACGGGATTAAGAGGTTTATTTGCAGATCTTGTGAAAAGGGGATATTTTAACATAATAGTGACTACTGGAGGCACGATAGATCACGATTTGGCTAGAAGCTTTGGCGGGGTTTATTACAAAGGTTCCTTTGATATTGATGATGCGATGCTAAAAGATTTGGAAATTCACAGATTAGGAAATGTTCTTGTTCCCTTTGAATCCTATGGCAAAGTGATAGAGGAGATTGTAAGGAAATTCTTGCCTGAAATAGCTAAGGATAAAAAGGAAATACCAGCGTATGAGTTACTATGGGAGTTTGGAAAGAGGATAAGTGATTCTAATTCGATTCTAAGAGCAGCTTACGAGAAGAAGGTTCCAGTAATAGTTCCAGGGATAGTAGATGGTAGTTTTGGAACAAACCTATTTATACAATCTCAATTTCTAAACTTTAAGATTAATCTATTTGAGGATATGCGACTAATTAAAGATCTGGTCTTTTCTTGCAAAAAGAGTGGTGCATTAATAATAGGAGGTGGTATAAGCAAGCACCATACGATATGGTGGAATCAGTTTAAAGATGGTTTAGATTACGCTGTATATGTTACTACTGCTCAAGAATATGACGGTAGTTTAAGTGGAGCTAAACCAAGAGAGGCAATATCTTGGAACAAGATTAGACCAAATGCAAAACACGCAACCATATATGGAGATGCGACAATAATAGTTCCTATTTTGGCCGCGTCTTTATTAAGCTAAATATTGTAATATATAGGGTGTAACATTCATGTCTGCTAAAGAAAAGTTTACAAGCTTATCTCCTGCAGAATTCTTTAAAAGGAATCCGGAGCTGGCCGGATTCCCTAATCCAGCGAGGGCTCTTTATCAAACAGTTAGAGAGTTAATAGAGAACTCGCTGGACGCTACCGATGTACACGGGATATTGCCTAATATTAAGATTACGATTGACTTAATTGACGAAGCTAGGCAAATATATAAAGTTAATGTGGTTGACAATGGAATAGGCATTCCTCCCCAGGAGGTTCCCAATGCCTTTGGTAGAGTATTATACAGTTCGAAATATGCAAATAGGCAAACTAGGGGTATGTATGGTCTAGGTGTAAAGGCAGCTGTTCTCTATAGCCAAATGCATCAAGATAAGCCCATAGAAATAGAGACTTCCCCAGCAAATTCTAAAAGAATATACACTTTTAAGTTAAAAATTGATATAAATAAGAACGAGCCAATAATTGTAGAAAGGGGATCTGTGGAAAACACTAGGGGTTTTCATGGAACGTCCGTTGCAATTTCTATACCGGGAGATTGGCCTAAAGCTAAATCAAGAATTTACGAGTATATTAAGAGGACTTACATTATTACCCCTTACGCAGAATTTATCTTCAAAGATCCTGAAGGAAATGTAACATATTATCCGAGATTAACAAATAAGATTCCTAAGCCGCCACAAGAAGTTAAGCCTCATCCCTATGGAGTAGATAGGGAAGAAATAAAGATACTAATAAATAATCTAAAGAGAGACTATACCATAAAAGAATTTTTGGTTAATGAATTTCAAAGTATAGGGGATACTACTGCAGATAAGATCCTAGAATTAGCTGGATTAAAGCCCAATAAGAAAGTTAAGAACTTAACAGAAGAGGAAATAACTAGGTTAGTTGAGACTTTTAAAAAGTATGAGGATTTTAGATCCCCATCAGCGGATTCACTTTCTGTAATAGGGGAAGATTTAATTGAATTAGGTTTAAAAAAGATTTTTAATCCAGACTTCGCAGCCTCTATAACTAGGAAACCTAAAGCTTACCAAGGACATCCATTCATAGTTGAAGCAGGTGTCGCATTTGGCGGTAGTATACCCGTTGGTGAAGAGCCTATAGTTTTAAGATATGCCAATAAGATTCCGTTAATTTACGACGAGAAATCAGATGTCATATGGAAAGTCGTTGAAGAGCTGGATTGGAAAAGGTATGGTATTGAGTCGGATCAATATCAAATGGTGGTAATGGTTCATTTATGTAGTACCAAGATACCATATAAGAGTGCTGGAAAGGAAAGTATAGCTGAAGTAGAGGATATAGAGAAGGAAATAAAGAACGCATTGATGGAAGTCGCACGAAAACTTAAACAGTATTTGAGTGAGAAGAGAAAGGAACAAGAAGCTAAGAAGAAATTACTTGCGTATTTAAAATATATACCAGAGGTTAGCAGATCTTTAGCAACCTTTTTAGCATCTGGCAATAAAGAGTTAGTGTCTAAGTACCAGAACGAGATCTCAGAAGGTTTATTTAAACTTATTTCTAAGAAATTAGATTTGATTAACATTGAAGAATATAGAAAGGTCTATAGGGTGGATAATGAATGAGTTCTGAATTTATATCGAAAGTTGATAAGGAAGCGAGAAGGAAAGCTGCTAATATATTGCGTGATAAATTCCTTAATCTAGTTGAGCAACTCAAGAAAGGCGAACCGCTAGTGATGGAAATCCCGATGAGAACTCTATCTAATGCGATTTACGATGAAAAAAGAAAGCTGCTATTATTGGGAGAAAAGAAACTCAAGAGGAATTTCCTAGATTTGAACGAAGCGAAGCGATTTATGCAAACTGTGTTAATGGCATCAATAATTTATGATGCTTTAGTGAGTGACGAATATCCCACGATACGTGACCTTTATTACAGAGGGAAACACTCACTTTTGTTAAAGTCAATCGAAGGCAATAAGATTGTATCCGAAGAGAATACATGGGATGAGCAAAAGGAGTCCGATAGTGTTATAGTTGATATTGAAGTATTTACATCTCTTCTTAGAGAAGAAATGCTAATTCTCAGTAAGGAAAAGGGTAAAGTTGTAGGTAATTTAAGGATAAGGAGTGGAAATGATGTAATAGATCTAAGTAAAACCGGTCATGGAGCCTATGCAATTGAACCTACTCCAGATTTGATAGATTTCATTGACGTAGATGCAGAATTTGTGCTAGTAGTGGAGAAGGATGCAGTGTTCCAACAATTACATAGAGCTGGTTTTTGGAAACAGTACAAGTCCATTTTAATAACTAGTGCAGGTCAACCAGATAGGGCTACTAGAAGGTTTGTTAGAAGACTTAATGAGGAATTAAAATTGCCAGTTTATATCTTAACTGACGCTGATCCTTACGGATGGTATATATTTAGTGTGTTCAGGATAGGTTCGATATCTTTATCTTATGAGAGTGAGAGGCTAGCTACTCCAGATTCTAAATTTTTGGGCGTATCAATGGGTGATATCTTCGGTAACTCCAGAAAGAAACCCTATCTAAGTGAAGCTGAGAGAAAGAACTATATAATTAAGGCCAAGGATGCAGACATAAAGAGAGCTGAGGAGATTAAAAACTATGAATGGTTTAAGACTAAAGCATGGCAAGAGGAGATAAATACTTTTCTACAGAGGAAGGCTAAGTTGGAAATAGAGGCTATGGCAAGCAAGGGTCTTAAGTTTCTCGGCTTCCAATACATTCCAGAAAAGATAACCAATAAGGATTATATTGCTTAATCAGCCGAGACAGGTTATTTCATTTTCATCAATTTTATGGGTTTCATCACTCTTGTTCATAATAACCTAGAATCTCATTAAAAGTATTCCTCTTACATACATTACAATAGATATATATGGTTTTTTGTGAACTTATATCAAAGCTAATATTTAATACTTTCTCAGTATTACAATTTGCACACCTTATCTTCCATGGCATACTTTAATATCTAGTTTTAAATAAAATAAAATTGCTGTGAAGACCTAGCTAGGCCTGAAAAGTGATGAGGGGCCAAAGCTCGGAGCGTTTTTAATAAGAGTAAGAGTTTAAAGTTTAACACTTTTTATATCATAGAGGGTTAAAGATGAGCATAACGTACACGACCGTCGGTGAGCTCAAGGTAGGTAGTTATGTAGTAATAGACGGAGAGCCTTGTAGGGTTGTAGAAGTAACTAAGGCTAAAACGGGTAAGCACGGTAGCGCAAAAGCTAATGTAGTTGCAATTGGCGTTTTTAGCGGAGCTAAAAAAACTTTAATGGCTCCAGTAGATCAGCAAGTTGAAGTTCCCATCATAGAAAAGCATATTGGTCAAATAATTGCAGATATGGGTGACAAAATACAAGTAATGGATTTAGAAACTTATGAGACCTTCGAGATCGAGAAACCAACAGAGGACGAACTAGCCTCTAAAATAAGACCTAATGCGGAATTAGAGTATTGGGAAATAATGGGAAGAAGAAAAATAGTTAGGGTCAAGTAATAATGTTAGAAAATATAAGGGATGCCGTAAGAAAGTTCCTTACAAGGTCTACACCATACGAGAAGGCTGTAGATGAGTTTATAAAAGAACTTCAGAAGTCTCTTATTTCATCCGATGTAAATGTAAAGCTAGTTTTTTCATTAACCGCCAAGATTAAAGAAAGGCTAAATAAGGAAAAGCCTCCATCTGTTTTAGAAAGGAAGGAATGGTTCATTTCTATAGTTTATGATGAACTTTCCAAATTGTTTGGAGGAGATAAGGAACCTAATGTTAATCCCACCAAGTTACCCTTTATAATAATGTTGGTTGGTGTTCAAGGAAGCGGAAAAACAACCACTGCAGGGAAATTAGCTTATTTCTACAAAAGAAGAGGTTATAAAGTAGGTTTAGTGGCGGCTGACGTGTATAGGCCAGCTGCTTATGATCAATTGTTGCAGTTAGGTAATCAAATTGGAGTACCAGTATATGGAGAACCAAATAATCAAAACGCCATCGAGATAGCTAAAAAAGGAGTTGATACGTTTGTAAAGAACAAAATGGATATAATCATAGTAGACACTGCAGGACGACATGGATATGGTGAAGAGACTAAGCTTCTAGAGGAAATGAAGGAGATATATGAGGCATTGAAACCCGATGATGTAATCTTGGTCATTGACGCGTCCATTGGACAAAAAGCCTATGATTTAGCATCTAGATTCCATCAAGCAAGTCCAATCGGTTCTATAATAATAACGAAGATGGATGGCACTGCAAAGGGAGGCGGAGCGTTGTCAGCAGTAGCAGCTACTGGAGCTACGATAAAGTTTATAGGTACTGGAGAAAAAATAGACGAATTAGAAATATTTAATGCCAAGAGATATGTTTCTAGGATATTAGGGATGGGAGATATAGAATCAATTCTAGAGAAAGTTAAAGGATTAGAGGAATACGAGAAAATACAAAAGAAAATGGAAGATGTTATGGAAGGTAAAGGAAAGCTAACACTTAGAGATGTTTATGCACAAATCATGGCTTTGAGGAAAATGGGTCCCCTTTCTAAAGTGCTACAACATATCCCGGGTTTAGGTGTTATGCTTCCCACCCCTAGCGAAGACCAATTGAAATTAGGAGAGGAAAAGATTAGGAGATGGCTAGCAGCCTTAAATTCTATGACGTATAAGGAATTGGAAAATCCTAGTATAATTGATAAGTCGAGAATGAGAAGAATAGCTGAAGGATCAGGATTAGAGGTTGAAGATGTAAGAGAACTTTTAGAGTGGTATAACAACATGAATAAGCTTTTGAAAATGGTAAAAAGAAGGAGGGGCAGTATTGATAAACTCTTCGGAGGGAAAATCGGATAATAAAATAATTGAGAAAGCTATACAAATATTATCAAAATATCCCTTGTGTAATAGCTGTTTAGGAAGATGTTTTGCAAGACTAGGATATGGATTAGAGAATAAAGAAAGGGGTAAGGCTATAAAGATTTCATTAATGATGTTCTTGGACGAAAAGATAAAAGATCATAAAATAGTTGACCTTATTTCAATAAAAAGTATAATGGAGAATCTCGGACCAATAGCGGAAAAGTGGTACAAGCTTTATCTCTCTTCAGAATTTCACACTTATCCTTGCTATTTATGCCAAAATAAAATAGATGAAATAAAACAAGATTTCTTTGAAAAAGCGTTCAAGCTGCTATCTGGATTAGGTACTAAAAGTTATGTGCTTGGTGTTGAATTAGATGAGGATACTAAAAAGAAAGAAAATGAAATAATTAAAGAATTCGCTCTTATATATTACGAGAGTATAAAACATGAAATAAAAAGAGAAGTAGGTAAAATGTTAGCGGAAAGAGGATATCCTCCAAACATGGAGAGCCCTGAAGTAGAGATAGTTTATAGGATTTCTGATAGGCAAGTATTTATTATATCCAAAAATATAAGAACCTTATACGTTTATAATCGTTTAAATAGAAACCTACCGATATCCTCTTGGTTCTCCAAAAAAGGAAATGAAGGACTTGATAGCTTACTTCAGAAAAAGATTATTTTCGCATTTTCTGAACCCACGAGTATAAGGGTCCTTGCAGAGTACCCTATTGTTATAGAAAACGAGGAAAGAGATAAGATAGAGATAGGAGGGTATAATATTTCCAAAGTAATGACCATTGGAAAGAGGGAATTACAAGCCATATCATCCGCTAAACCATCTATGAGGAGATATAGAGTTACAGTTTATTCTACAAGTAGTTTAAGTGAAGCTGCAAGAGTATATGGAAACATATACGACCTCTTTATTGACGTCAAATCTTTTAGTGAGCTTAAGGAGAAATTAAGTAAACTACAGTCTCAATACGAAATTATAATACTATCTATTGATTTAATTGATGTTAAGGGAAGAATCAAGGATATAGTTGGGACTTATCTAAAATCTTTTTAGCTGTTAAAGATATATGCTATTTTATGAAGGTAGGTCTTATAGGCTTAGGTATAATGGGATATAGAATAGGAGCTAATCTAGCTAAGGCTAATAAACTTAATGTAGTATACGATAGAACTCAAGAAAAAGCTGAAAGTTTTGTAAAGGAGTATAAGGTAAATAGGGCGCTAAATCCTAAAGAACTTGTAGAATCATCAGATGTTATAATAACAATGTTAGCTGATGATAATGCAGTGAAGTCTATAGTAGAACCCTTAATACCACTAATGAAAGGCAAAATTTTAATCGATATGAGTACTATAAGCCCAACATTAAGTATTAGCTTAGCTAAGAGAATAGAAAGTAATGGCGGTACAATGTTCGATGCTCCAGTCATAGGAACTTCGATATTTGTTGAGCAAAAGAAATTGATAGTATTAGTAGGTGGACCTAAGGATAAGTTTGATACCGTTAATGATATAGCTAAAGAGACTGCATCGTCAGTAGTTTATATGGGTCCTAATGGTATGGGACTTTATGCCAAGCTGGTAAATAACTTACTTTTAGGCTCCTATGTTGCAGCCATAGCGGAAGCCTATAATTTCGGAATAAGAGCTGGGTTAGACCCTCAGCAGGTTATTAATATTTTAACTACGTTAAGTAGTGCTAGATCTCCCACGACTGAATTAAAAGCACCTAAATTACTAAAAGAAGACTATTCAACTCAGTTTGCCACTAAACACATGAGGAAAGATTTAGAGATTGTCATAAAGGAAGCTCAAAATTTAAAGATAATTACGCCAATTTCGTCATTAGCATTACAACTGTATAAAATGACTGAAGCATTAGGATATTCAGAAGTCGATTTCATTTCAATTGTTGAAGTCTTTAAGAAGCTTTCTCCCAAAACCTAAAAATCCCTTTTTATACCTAAAATTATTATGAACATTAATATTTCTGGTAAAAGAGTCCTCATTACAGCGTCTACAGAAGGAATTGGGAGGGGAGTTGCTGAGGCTTTTTTAAGGGAAGGGTGTAATGTTGTAATATCTTCAAGAAGTAAAGAGAAAGTAGAAAAAGCTGTTTCAGAAATGAGGAAAATAGGACCATCAGTATGGGGTTTTGTATCAGATCTAACTGATTTCAAATCTCTAGAGGAGTTAATTAACTATAGTTTAAAGATGATGAACGGAATTGATATCTTAGTTGTAAACTCTGGGAATCCTCCTAAAGAACCTTCCTATTTTTTTGAGAATACTATGGAGGATTGGGAATATGCTACTAAACTATATCTATTAAGTGCGATAAAACTGACAAATCTGGTATATCAACACATGAAGGCTCAAAGATGGGGTAGAATATTCTTTCTATCGTCTTGGACAGTTAAAGAGCCCCAACGAATGTTCTCATTAGCGGATATTACAAGAGCCCCATTAATCCAGATGGCAAAACTGCTTAGTAAAGAAATGGGTGAATACAACATAAGTGTTAACGTAATCTTAATGGGTAGCTTCGAAACCGAAGGAGCTAAGAGATCTTTAAAGAGGTATGCAGAAAAAGTTGGTCAACCATTAGATGTGATTTGGAAGAGGGAGGTAATCTCTCAAATTCCTATTGGAAGGACTGGGGATATAAAGAATGAGTTAGGTGCTCTTTTGGTATTTTTATCATCAGATTACGCAGGATACATTAATGGAACGTCAATTTTAATTGATGGTGGAATGACAAGAGCGATTTAAGGGCTAAAATAAACCTTTAATATTACCCTTGAAGGACTTAAGGTATTATACTTCATCTAACTCATGGAAAGGTTTATAAAATTAGTCCTATAGTAGTATTATAGAGAAAGTATGAGTTCGGGTAAAAAAGCAGTAAAAGTAAAAACACCAGCCGGTAAAGAGGCTGAATTAGTTCCAGAGAAGGTATGGGCATTGGCACCAAAGGGCAGAAAAGGTGTGAAGATAGGTCTATTTAAAGATCCAGAAACTGGAAAATACTTCAGACATAAACTACCAGATGATTATCCAATATAACTTTAAAATTATTTCCTCTTTTTTGTAAAGTGATGAACATTATTTTAAAGATAAGTGGTAAGTTTTTTGATGAAGATAATGTAAACAACTTAATAGTCTTAAGAGAGAGTATCAGGGAGCTTACTGATAATGGTTTTAGAGTAGGTATTGTAACAGGTGGAGGTTCTACTGCTAGAAGGTATATAAAGCTAGCAAGAGAAATTGGAATAGGTGAAGCTTATTTAGATCTTTTAGGTATATGGGCCTCAAGACTTAACGCTTATCTAGTAATGTTCTCCTTGCAAGATTTAGCGTATATGCACGTTCCCCAAAGTTTAGAAGAGTTTATACAAGATTGGTCTCATGGAAAGGTAGTGGTTACAGGTGGATTTCAGCCTGGGCAATCAACTGCTGCTGTGGCTGCGCTAGTTGCTGAGGCCTCCTCTTCAAAAACCTTAGTTGTTGCAACTAATGTGGATGGTGTCTACGAGAAAGATCCAAGAGTGTATACGGACGTAAAACTTATTCCTCACTTAACTACTCAAGACTTACGTAAAATCTTAGAGGGTTCCCAATCTGTTCAAGCTGGTACGTATGAGTTATTAGATCCTCTAGCAATAAAGATAGTTGAGCGTTCCAAAATAAGGGTTGTGGTAATGAATTATAGAAAGCTTAATAGGATAATTAACATATTAAAAGGAGAGGAAGTTTCATCAATTATAGAGCCGACGTGATGGTTATGTCAATACTAGAAGATCCAGAATTTGCAAAATTAAGACAATTTAAAGGGAAAGTAAATTTCGATATGGTTATGCAGATATTAGATGAGATAGAGCTAGATATAAGAAGTAGTGATAATATCAAGACATCTATAATATATGTATATTCGAGCCATTTGGATGAGATAAGGAAAAATAAAGAATTTTATGACATGATTGCAGAGATACTGCAAAGATATTACAAAAAAATAGGCATAGAGAATGTGAATCAGTTGATACTAAGTACTATAAAATAGTTTGTAATTCGAACCTTTCTTTACCAAATTCATTATATATCCTTTACCTTGATTCTCACTTATATGATAAAAGTAGGTATTTTAGATTCAACGTTAAGGGAAGGAGAACAAACCCCTGGAGTGATATTCACTGTAGATCAAAGAGTAGAGATAGCCAAAGCCTTATCCGATTTAGGAGTATCTATGATAGAAGCTGGCCATCCAGCAGTATCCCCAGATATTTATGAAGGGATAAAAAGAATAGTGAAATTGAAAAAAGAGGGTATTATAACATCAGAAATTGTAGGACATAGTAGAGCCGTAAAAAGAGATATAGAAATTGCAGCAGAATTGGAGGTAGATAGGATAGCAATATTCTATGGTGTAAGTGATTTACATTTAAAGGCAAAACACAAAGCAACTAGAGAAGAGGCCTTAAGGACAATAGCTGAGACGATCAGCTACGCTAAAAATCATGGCGTAAAAGTCAGATTTACCGCAGAAGATGGTTCAAGGACAGACTTCGATTTCTTAGTTACAGTATCGAAAACGGCTAGAGATGCAGGGGCAGATAGGGTTAGTATAGCGGATACTGTAGGTATTTTATATCCATCTAAAACGAAGGAATTATTCAGTGCATTGACAAGGGAAGTACCAAACTTGGAGTTTGATATTCACGCTCACAATGACTTAGGTTTGGCAGTAGCAAATGCGTTAGCTGCGATAGAAGGTGGAGCCACAATTATCCATGCTACAGTCAATGGGCTTGGAGAGAGGGTTGGTATAGTACCTTTGCAACAAATAGCAGCAGCTATTAAATATCATTTTGGTATAGAAGTCGTTAAACTAGATAAATTGCAGTATGTTTCCAGTTTGGTGGAAAAGTACAGTGGAATTCCGATGCCACCCAACTACCCCATTACTGGGGATTACGCATTCTTGCATAAGGCAGGGGTCCATGTGGCAGGAGTGTTAAATGATCCTAGAACATATGAATTTATGCCTCCAGAGACATTTGGTAGAACAAGAGATTATACGATTGATAAATATACGGGAAAGCATGCGTTGAGGGATAAATATGAAAAACTAGGTGTGAAGATTAGTGACGCTGAAATGGATCAGATTTTAGCCAAAATCAAGTCAAATACAACCATAAGATTTTACAGAGATGTGGATTTGCTTGAGTTAGCTGAAGAGGTAACTGGAAGAGTTTTAAAGCCAAGGCCACCCGAACAAATAGAGGCGTTAATTTCAGTTAAATGTGATTCTAACGTTTATACCACATCAGTGACCCGTCGTTTGTCAGTTATTAATGGCGTTAAGGAGGTTATGGAAATTTCCGGCGATTACGACATATTGGTTAAAGTTCAAGCTAAGGATTCCAACGAATTAAACCAGATAATTGAAAGTATAAGAGCAACTAAAGGTGTGAGATCAACACTAACGTCATTAGTCCTTAAGAAAATGTAAATCCTCTTCTAAAACTTTTTAAGGAAAACGAGTTTATATTTAAAATGTGCGGGGGTGCCCGAGCTGGTCAAAGGGGGCGGACTCAAGACCCTTTAGTAAGAGATCCGCTGGCGAAGGCCTTCGCGGGTTCAAATCCCGTCCCCCGCATACATTTCCTCAATCCTACCTTCTTCATTAGCCAATATTATCTTATTATATAATTCCTTACAGAAAATCCCAGTTTCTACTACTGATGGAATGGTCTTTATCATTCTGTCAAACTCGCATAAATTTTCAGTCTTAACAGAAACATCTAAAATCGCATTTCCATTATCTGAAATAATTGGTCCCATTTTACCGCTTCCCTCTCTTATTTTTACAGCAAATCCCATTTTCTCTAGCTTATCTTTGACATAACTTACGCCGACGCTTACGACCTCAATTGGAACGTCAATTAGTTTAGAGTCCTTTAACTTATTGAATTCTCCTATAAAAATCCTATACTTAGAAAAATATGTTAAAAGCTTCTCTCTAAGCAAGGCACCTCCTCCACCCTTTATCATTATACCGTCTTTGGTAACTACATCGAAACTATCAACGTAAATTTCAGGTTGAATAGCGGAAAGGAGTGAAATTACTTTAAAACCGTGTTTACTCAATTCGATTTCAGTATCGAGCGAACTCGCAACTAACAATACAGTTTCTTTAAGATTTTCTTCTTTACTCAAAACTTCTATCAATTTTTTAACAGTTTTTCCTGTACCAACACCTATTATCTTCTTTTCTCTTAGATAGTTCAAAGTATACGTTGCCAATAATTCCTTTGGATTCACGAGTAAATGGTTGGTAAAGTAAATATAAAACCTAACTCAGCGTTTGCACATCCCTCTTCATCGATCTAAGCCTGGAAGCTCATCACTTATAAACAAATTATATTTCATAGGTATTTAACCTTAGGGTGTTTAAATATGTCAAACTCAGATCATCTAGCAAATGAAAGGACCTTATTAGCATGGATAAGAACTGGAATTGCTCTTATAGGTTTTGGCTTTGTTATAGCTAAATTCGTACTCTTTCTACATCTTCTAAAGCCAACTGGCAATACTCAGTCTACGTCAATAATTTACGGTGAGGTCATGATAATTTTAGGTGTAATAACCATACTTTACGGTTTATATACGTATTTAGCTTACGAAAAGGATTTAGAGAAAGGTTCTATTAAACCAAAAAAGACTGAGAATACTATCTTTTCTGTTATAATTATAATTTTTGCAATAATTCTATCATTCCTTCTACTGTTCTAATGTCTTGACTATGACGAAGTTAGTCTTCCCTGCCTCTTGTTTTGGATCCCCTCCTACAATAACAATTTTTTTAAATCTTAAGTCCTTAACCTTTTTCTCCATCAGCTTTGTGGAAACGTCTATTATCTCGTCTATTGATTCCATTTTCTTGCTTATACTTAGAGGTATTACACCATAACATAGCTTAAACTTCTTAGATAGTTTAGGATCGGGAGAGATTCCTATTATGTTACGCTCAGGCCTTAATCTCGATACACGCAATATTGAATTCCCTGATCTACTATACACTACTATTACGTCTGCTTTAGATATTTTACTTGCGTTTACAGCAGCTAAAGCTATTGCATCACTTTCACTATTAAGTGGCCCAATTGGTCCGTGCTTTATACTCTTTTCTACATTACTTATAATATTATGAAGAGTTCTTACGCTTTCAACTGGATAATTACCTATGGCAGTTTCATCGCTTAACATTATAGAGTCTACGCCCTGCATGATTGAGTTAGAAATATCTATAATTTCCGCCCTAGTAGGTATAGGACTGTTTATCATTGAAGTTAGTACTTGAGTTGCTAAAATAACGGGTTTGCCAAATACTCTTGAAATCCTTACTATTCTCCTTTGAATTAAAGGCAAATTTTCTAGCCCAGTCTCAACTCCCAAATCGCCTCGAGCTACCATTATTCCATCTGATTCCTTGACAATATTGGTCAAGTTCTTTAACGCCTCACTCTTCTCTATCTTTGCAATAATCCACGCTTCATCTTTTACAAATTCCTTTACCTTCTTTACATCATCTTCACTGATTACAAAAGAGAGACCTATATAATCTGCTCCCAGATCCAACGCTCTTTTCAAAAGTTTTAAATCGTTATCTGTTATCCCAGATTTTAGACTGACGTTAGGGATATTTATTCCTTTTCTCGATAATAAAATTCCACCCTCTACAACAATTCCCTCTACTTTATCCTTACTTTTCGACGTGACCCTTACACGTATTGTTCCATCTGCAATTAAGATGTATGAGTTTTCTTTTACAGCGGAATAGAATAGCTCATCATCGACTGGAATTCCATCTTTTTGGGAGAAAATTATTTTATCTCCTTTCTTCACCTCTATTGGTTCTTTAAGCTCTCCCAGTCTCAATTTAGGCCCTGGCAAATCTACTAAGATGCTAGACTCTGGTGCGTATGTCCTAATGAGATCAAAATACTTCTTGTGAGATTTTTCATCACCATGAGCAAAATTTATTCTAAAAACATCAACGTATTCAGCAAGCTCCTTTACTTTTTCCTCTGAGGAAGGACCTAAAGTGGCAACTATTTTAGTTTTTCTCATTACATAATCTTACTAGCTATTTCTTTAATGTTTTCACATGCCTCTTTTAATCCATTTTCACATGCCTTCCTTAGGACTTCATTACTTTCTTTGACTGCACCTAGTTTCTTATATGCAATTCCTATCTTCAATAAGAACTCTGGATTAATTTTTTCATTTTTCAAATCATTATATAGTTTATCTAATGCATCCTTTTTATTTGACTTGACTATAATATCTAGTGCCAAATCAACATATTCACTCGCTTTATTCACTAACGCATAACAGTAAACTATTCTCTTTATATTAGCACAAGGGGACATATCAAATATTTTTCCTATGGAATCTAGGGTTTTTACAACTGCATCACAATCTGCTGTATCTATTACATTGCATATAATCCAATTTGATTCTTTAATGTTTTCTGATGTAATTGTCTTAGAGAGAAGTTCAATTCCTTGTTCAACGAAACCATCTAATATCAGTTTTTTAGCTTCAATTAATTTTCTTCTTAGTTCTTGACTCTCGCTCATCAATAATACTCTACGTATTAATAGTTTAAATTATTTCTTAAACCCCATTTCTTTTAAATTACACTAAAATTGGATGGAAATTTTCTTTATCTTTAACATTATTGATCTAGCTGCTTTGTTGATTAGTTCATTTTATTTTATAAAGATGATATAATACAAGGAGAATTTTTTGATAACTAGTATTTATTTCAACATTCTTCTCAAGATCACACCCTAATACCCAGAGCCCTACCGACTACAGAATTAGCCAGGTGGACCATCCACGCGTAAACCCAGAGCTTAGCCTCAACCACTTTAGATGCAAAACTTGTTCTAACAGACTCCCAAAAAGCTAACAGCAGAAAACAAGGACTCAACCTCCATCTAACACCATAACCTCCATCGATCATAACCCAACTTCTTGAACTCCCGCACAGCCTAAAAGGATGACCACGCTTCGTAGAAACCTAGGTGGGACAACAACCCCAACTCCAGTCTTGTAAACCTCGTTAGCATCATAAGCCTCCATAAAACTTCTTTCCCTTATCTCGTAAATCCCTAATCGCAGTTTCAACCTCGTTGCTGGTAACCTCAGCGTTTATCACGTTGAACTGGTCCTTATCCATTATTATCTCGATCTTGAGGAATTTTGAATCCCTAGTCTTACCCCATTTTGCTATAATGTATTGTCCTCCCTTACTTGTGCTTATTCCCGTTGTATCTGCTATTACTTCAAGTTGGTCGTTTGCTTCTGGGAAGGTCACGCTTATGTTCCTTACTCTCTCCCATTGAGAGGTTGGTTGGGATTATTTTCAATCTCTCTAGGGCTCTCAATATTCCTTCTATATATAAGGTAGGAAGGCTAGGAATTCGCTGAACTCCTTTGGAGCTCTATACTTGGTTCTGGCATACCTATTCTCCTCTGCTAGTTAACCAGTGTTCGAAAACGTAGAAGGGGGGAACATTAGCTTGTACCTAGTTATGACGTTCTTGTCGTAGTTGCTCCAGTCTCTTTTGTACTTCCTCTTTCTCATGGGTAATAATCGACATAATAAGTTATAGATTTTTGTATAATTCTAAAGTAGCCCATAAACCATGATCTAGCGTATCCAGTTGTTATTCGTGATAGTATCGTGAAATATAACCAAGATCTTTCACCTTATCTAGGGCTAAATCAACCGCATATCTACCCATAGCTGGTCCATAACTCCATCCTAACCTACACGCTCCAGTGACTAATACTAGATTATTTCTCCTCCCAATTATTGGGAAACCATCTGGTGAACATGGCCTAAAGCCCATGTTTAAATCATTAACGTATTGGATATCAACTAATTCTTTAGCTTTTTTTAGAAATTCTTCAGCTCTTTTGGAGTGAATGGAAAAGTCTGCATCAAATCCTCCAGTTATCTTTATATGATCACTTAACGGTGAGATAGCTAGACCGTAATCCACAATAACTGCTGCGCGATTTAGCTTACTAACGCCTTTAACTCTATACCCATAACCCTTAAACGCAGTTAGTGGAATTTTAAGTATTCTAGACCAAACCCCAGCTGCTACTATTACCAAGTCATACTTTTCCTCACCTACGTATCCCTCTTTAGATACCTTATTAACCTCTTCATTTCTAACCTTTATATTGTCGGTAATTTCTCTTGAAATTCTATCAACGAATTTTTCAGTAGATATTCTACTTAGTTCCGGAAAGAATATCCCACCTGCAAAACCCTTTACTTCCTCAACTTCAAACTTAGGACTAAACGGACTCTTTTTCTCATCCTCTATTCCATTTTCAAACTCTTTAGAATTATGATACAATTCAAGAAGACCATCTTCATGATAATCGAAATCGTTCTTTTCCTCAGCCATTCTCTTGTATTCCGATAGAGAAAACTTAGCCATTTCTCTCATTGTATCCCAAGCTTCTTTTGGAGGATTCTTTTCTAGATTCTTAATAAGCTCTATCAACCAAAGTTTGTCAACTTCCTTTATGTCAGTACTCCCATTCATTTTATATTTTAACATCTTTTTAATCATGCTAAGGGTATTTATTTTATCAAATCTATAAGGCTCTATCAAGCCTGCAGCGTGTATAGAACCAGCTCCTAGGAAACCTTTTTCATATATTATAATGTCTTTTATCCCTTCCTTACCTAGGTAATAAGCAGTAAATAAGCCTACTATCCCTCCTCCTACAATTCCAACTTTCAAGTTAGTTCTTTAATTAATTTCTCAGCAACTTTTTTAACTTTACTTTGTTGCATAGTTAGCTCCTCTAGATATCCAATATTTGCCTTTAACTCATCTACACTGATGAAATTTTCTTTAACAAGCATGAAAGCCGTCCTCCAGGCCAGAATTCTAACATTGGCTTTATTGCTTTTTAGCAATTCAGAAAACCTATGCTTATCTGAGGAGTCAAATATCCCTTCATGAACTAATTTAACAAACAGTCTCCAAGCTTTTTTCCTAATAGTTGGATATATACTTCTTAATAATCTCCAATAGGCGTATCTCACGCTTCTGATGTGTTCTTTTGGAACCATCTCTAGTTGAACTAAATTTAGAACATTACTCCAAGCAGACCATTTTATTTTGTCTGATTGCGCATTTAATGCTCTTTCAATCCCCTTTGTCTGTAAGATTTTATACACATGTAAGTGTTTCCAGGCGTCATCTCTAACCCCTTGCAATCTATGCCACAGTAATGATCTTAAGTAATTCCTATACTGGACTAGTTCATTAACATTCCCAGTTTCGATTAAGAAATCTATAGCTTTCCATCCAACTTCTCTTTCTAATCTATCTTTACTTTTCAGCAAATTAAGTACACTTCTTATATACCTTATCAAATATTTGATGTCTTTTCTTTCCAATGCGTTCTTTATATCCATAATATCTTCCTCAAAAGGAGGCTAAAGCCCTATATTTAGCCATATCGAGAGTCCTTCTATAACACTCAATTAAAGAGTTTATCACTGCATCCCATCTAAATCTAGTCTTAACCCTAGTTATTGCATTTTCACGTACCTTCTCCCAGTATCTCGTATCATCTACTTTAACCTCACTAGCCTTATATAGCAAATCGCTTCTATTAAGCTCTGAAGCCTCTGACAAATATAACGCATTTTTTATAGCTCTAGCTAATTCGTCTATACTTTCAGGCTTAATCAAGAAACCTGTGCCATTATTTTTATCCTCTCTAATGTCAACGATTGTCTCTCTTAAACCCCCTACAGCATAGGCAATTACTGGTAATCCCATAGCCATAGCCTCGATCGAATTTATACCAAACGGTTCCCATCTAGATGGAATTACGAAGACTGAGGAAACGTAATGAAATAGCTTATATATATCTAAATCCATTCTACCTACTATTAGCCTCATGTTATCCCTAATTTCTGAAGCTCTCTCTATAATATCCCAAAGCAAGTTATAATCTCCGGACGGAATTCCAAAAACTAAGAGTCTAGCATTATTTATTTCATTCACAACTGTCTTCATAGCCCTAAAAAGTAAATCTATACCCTTTTGATACACTAATCTCCCAGTAAATAAAACCAAGGGCCCTTCCCCTAAATCATCGAAAGTCCAATCATCTCTTACCCCTAACTTACCCCTACTATTCCATAGCATATTGCCGGTAGTGTAGTCCTCTGGAATAACTCTGAGTGAGTGTAGAGATGAAAGGAGCCTTCTCCTTAACTCCCTTCTGTCCTTAGTTCCATACACTGTAACAGCCTTATTCTGGATCTCTTCTACATCCCAATCTGTGCCATTATACGTTACACATGATTTATTGGCTACCCAATTTCCTACAAAATTGAATACGTCAAAACTTAAATAACTGTAGCTTACACTACTTAACATATCAGCCTCGTAACAACCAAATTTCTCAATTTTTCCATTTGACAACACATCCCATACATATGAATATTTATATAATTCATGCCTGGCCACCATCCAAATATAATGCCAGCAATCCTCAATTCCAGACCAGTCCTGAGAAGCGTAGTGCCAAGGTACGCCAATGTAATTCAGCAAGTGAATGGTGTAAATAACTGGGACGATTATTCGTCTCTCTTCCAAGAGTTGTTTTATCCTTACTGCGGGAATTACAGCGTGCCAATCTTGTGCATGGATTATATCTGGAAGGTTAGATAGATTGCCTAAAGTGAATCCCTCTAATCCTCTTGTAAGGAGCGAAGTTTTCTCCATTGTGTTATCATATACGTTCCATGAATCCAATATTCTACCAGTATTATAATCTAATCCTTTTACCAAAATCACCTTGAAATTATCTATTTTTCCTTCTTCAAACCCTATTTTATAATGATAATAGTTATTATCTAATCCCTTTCTTCTTCCCTCAACAACCATGTCAATGTGCCTCAAACTTAAGAGAGACCTATAGTATTCATTTAGATGCCTTCCATGAGATGGCATGAAAACCGTAACATCTATTCCCTTTTCAGCTAGATGTTTAGCCATGTTATATACAGCATTTCCTAATCCTCCTACACTTGCTATCTTTTGCAATTCAAATGTTATCATCCACACTTTTTTAATGTCCTCAGGTAACCACAGTGATTCAATCCTTTTCATTTCCTAACCACTGCCTTAAGTTTTTCAAATGAGTTTTAAACCTTTCATCTCTCATTACAATTTCCATGAATTCTTTTTCATTCCAAGCTATTGACGCTCTCTTATCTCCTAACATAAATATATAAGGCTCATTCTTAATATTTAATTTATTTATCTCCTCATGTATAAATGTCGATATTGTATAAAATTCATTTATAAATGCGTCTATAGGAGATCCAAAGGCGTTGAAATAGGAATGTACTTCAGCTGGACTCCCATGCCCTAAATAAAGATAATAGTAATTATCGCTTGTAGTGAAATACCTCCAAACTCTTAAGTACTCATTCCCCAATTCCCTTGAGGGCATCTCAGCCCTTCTAACTGCGTCGTCGTAAGCCCATTGCATTATATTACCTAACCAACTTTTCTCATCCTTTTCTATATCCGCCCATGAGGTAGTGTGAGAGATCTCTATTTCATCATAGACATCATTGTAAACGTCCTTTGGCATCATCATTTCCACCCCTTTATTCTCAAGCTCTATTGGTAGCCATTTGAGAAATTCTAAAATTCCAGTATGCTCTTTGTGATGTTCTCCAAAAGTCTCGTAATCTACGAATATTAATCCCACATTTCCCTCACTCTTACTTATCCAATCAGCGTATTTGGAAGCCGTTAACGGATATTGATCCCAATTTGGATTAGAAAACCTGAAGGCTATATCGTCACTTAATATGTAATTTCTAAACAATATTCTAATCTCATGTCCCTTTAATTTATAGACATAATTTGGACTTCTTCCCCTTAAATTCCTACTAGTCCCTTCGCTTAACATCATCTTAAAGCCCATCCTTTCAGCTTCTTCTATAATATCCCTTTTAGTTATTAATTCAGTGTTTTCAAAAGTAGTAGGATATTGCCCAAAATACGATTTTATAGCATCCCTATGCATCTTAATTTGCTCTCTCCATTCACTTTTATCCTCCCAAAGACCAGTTACTGAGTGATAGTATGTTTGTGCTAGAAATTCAACTTTATGAGTGTAAGCCAATTGTTGAAACAAGTCTATTACTTCTCTGCCCCATCTTTCAGCTTGCTCTAAGAAAGTACCTGAAATTGAAAAGAAGTATTTAACGTCTTTACCTTCCTCTTCAGCTCTTTCAATGGAGTTTAGTATTATATTAGTTGCAGGGATATAGCAGTTCTTCTTTATTCTCTCAAATATATCCTTATTTCTCTCAGTATCGAAAAACCTATCCTCTAAGCTTTGCCTAAATCTCGGGTTCCAGAAGAAATCTCTTCTAATCCTGAACGGCTGATGAACTTCAAATCCTAATATTATTCTTTTCATATCTTTTTATAAGTTACACGTTCATAAATATTATTTGATGACAAAGTGGGATATATCAGATGTAAAAGTCATAATTCCCATAGGTGGGGAAGCTACCCGATTACGACCTTTAACAATAGAAACATCTAAGGCAGCTATTAGATTACTTAACAGACCACTTATTGAATATACAATTTTAGAGTTAGCTAAACAAGGGATTAAGGAATTCATCTTTGGTGTAAGGGGGGTATGTAAATTATAGGTCTTTGTTTGACTTATTCAAGGAGGGTATTGGTTTTTCAGCAAGATATAAGATTAAGCCAAGAGTTCACTTTAAGTATCAACCAAGAGTAGATAGTATAGGTAACGCCGATTCTGTGAGAATAAATATCGAATATTATGACATTAATGAGCCTATTATAGTAGTACAAGGAGATAACATATTCAAGTTGGATATAGCAAAGGCATTGGAATTTCACGAATCTAAAGGCTCGTTGATGACCATAGTACTAAAGAAATATGAAGGAGACCTAAGTGAATTCGGTGTAGCCGATACTACTGGGGACTTGGCAATAAGAAAATTTGTTGAAAAGCCTAAGAGGAGAGAGGACGCGCCATCAGATCTAATAAATACTGGAATTTATATTCTATCCCCCGAAATAAGAAAGATCTTTGAGAGTAATGACGTGAAGGAAATGTATAATATGGGTAAAATGGATTTCGGAAAGGATATAATTCCATACTTGATAAATAAAGGTTATCCAGTTTACGGATATCCCATGAAAGAAATATGGTTTGATATAGGTACTCCAGAGCGTTATTTGGACGCAATGATTACGCTATTACACACATTGCCAGATTCTGAAATAGGTGGAATGAGGATAGATCCTAATAGACGTATATTTGTACAAGGAACAAGCCCGGACTCAAGGAAGAGAAGAAAGGAGATACAGAGAAAATTCAAGAAAGGACTCATAAAAATTGAAGGGGATGTGCTTATAGGTAGACATTGTCAAATAGGTGACTATACATATATAGAGGAGTCTAATGTAGATAACTTCACGATGATTGGGAAGGGAGTAAAGATAGTAAGAAGCGCGATTATGGATAGAGGTTATATTGGAGATAACGTATACATTGAAAATTCGATAATAGCTAGGCATGTCGAGATAAGGTCAAACGATGAGAAACCAGTTAGGATAATAGATAGTGTAATTGCCGACGATGTAATAATAGGGGAAGGTAGTGAGATTATAGGTTCTAGAATTTACCCACACAAGTTTATAAATGCCGGCAGTAGAATTCATGATACAATATTAACGTGATAAGGCATCTCACCATGAGAGTTTCTTCCATAGGAAATGGTAGAATGTTAATAAACTTCGATGAGAAGGGTAGAATAGTTGATATTTATTATCCTTACATTGGAATGGAAAACCAGACTTCTGGAAACCCAATTAGGTTAGCCATTTGGGATAAAGATAAGAATGTCATCTCCTTAGATGAAGAATGGGAAACTACTGTATTGTATCTGGATGAAGCAAATATGGTTGAGATTAGGAGCGACATTAGGAAATTGGGACTTTCTCTTCTCTCTTACAACTTTCTAGACCCTGATGATCCGATTTATATGTCTATTATAAAAGTAGCAAATAATGAAAATAATAATAGAAATATAAAAATATTCTTTATACATGATATAAACTTATATTCAAATCCATTTGGGGATACTGCATTTTATGATCCCTTATCCCTTTCAATTGTTCATTATAAATCTAAACGATATCTGGCCTTTAAAGTATTTACTACAACATCAATATTTTCTGAATATAATGTAGGCAAAGGTGACTTGATTGGTGATATTTACGATGGCAATTTGGGGCTTAACGGTATAGAAAACGGAGATGTAAATTCAAGTATGGGTATAGAGGCAAATATAGATCCTAATTCCTATGTGAAATTATACAATGTAATCGTTGCAGATAGAAACCTAGAGGATTTAAGGCAAAAAATAAGAAAAATAAACTTCGCAAACGTAGAGACCTCATTCACGCTGACCTATATGTTTTGGCGGAATTGGCTAAAGAAAAATAAACTCTTCAGAAACAGTTTAATGCAAGATATTAAGAGAGTCTATGATGTTAGCCTTTTTATAATAAGAAATCACATGGACATTAACGGGTCAATAATAGCCTCCTCAGACTTCTCCTTTGTAAAGATCTATGGGGATTCATATCAATACTGTTGGCCTAGGGATGCGGCAATTGCTGCTTATGCCCTAGATCTAGCTGGTTATAAAGAACTAGCATTAAGACATTTTCAATTTATTTCTAATATAGTAAATTCTGAAGGTTTCTTGTACCATAAATATAATCCAAATACAACTCTAGCTAGTTCTTGGCATCCTTGGTTTTATAAGGGGAAAAGGATATATCCAATCCAAGAAGACGAGACAGCATTAGAAGTATGGGCAATAGTTAGCCATTACGAAAAATACGAAGACATTGACGAAATACTTCCCTTATATAAGAAGTTCGTAAAGCCGGCCTTAAAATTTATGATGTCCTTTATGGAAGAGGGATTACCAAAACCATCTTTTGATCTGTGGGAAGAAAGATATGGCATACATATTTATACAGTATCTACAGTTTACGGTGCATTGACGAAGGGAGCAAAGTTAGCTTATGATGTAGGAGATGAAATATTAAGTGAAGACTTAAGTGATACGTCAGGTTTATTAAAAGGAATGGTTTTGAAACGAATGACATATAATGGAAGGTTTATTAGAAGAATAGATGAGGAAAACAATCAAGATCTAACCGTGGACTCAAGTCTCTATGCCCCATTCTTCTTTGGTCTTGTGGACGCAAATGACAAAATTATGATAAATACCATTAACGAGATTGAAAATAAATTAACCGTGAACGGTGGAGTAATAAGGTATGAGAATGATATGTATCAGAGGAGGAGAAAACAACCAAATCCTTGGATAATCACAACATTATGGCTAGCTGAATATTATGCTACAATTAACGATAAAAATAAGGCAAACGAGTACATAAAATGGGTAATTAATAGGGCATTACCAACTGGCTTTTTACCAGAACAAGTGGATCCAGAAACTTTTGAGCCGACATCAGTTACACCTTTAGTGTGGTCTCACGCTGAATTCATAATAGCAATTAATAAGCTCTTAAACCATATATAACCCTTGGATGATCCCCTTAGACCAGTGCGAGGAGGAATGGCTTTTACCAACTAGGACTGGAGGATATGCATCATCCACAATATGCGGAATAAACGCCAGGACTTACCATGGATACTTAATAGTTCCATTAAACCAACCACATCATAGATTCCTAATACTTTCCAAGTTTGAGGATTTCTTGCTTATTAACGGGAACGCGTACTCGATGTCGACTAATCATTATCCGAACTCATATTATCCAGATGGGTATAAATATCTAGTAAACGTTGAAAAAACCGGTAATAACAAAATAACTTGGTATTATGACTTTGGCTATTCACAAGTTCAAAAAACTCTAAAGGTTCATAAAGGTTACAATGCGATAACAATTACCTATATTGCGACTAGGGGTAAATTCAAATTATGTCCCTTCGTTACTTTTAGAAGCCATCATCTAGCTAAGAAATTCCAAAACGAATTCTTTACGTATGAGATTTATCCACCAAATATAATTTACGTATTATATGAGGGGAAAAGAATTTTGAACTTTGAAATTCATGATAAGTATGAGCTAATGAATTCTGGTTACTGGTATTATAACTTTATTTATAAATTGGATCAAGAGTTAGGGAATAATTATATGGAAGATTTATATAATCCATTCTGCATTATCTCAACCTCAAATAAGATCTCAGTTACAGCATATTACGACCAACGTCCAAAGGATTTGAACGTTGAAGAAACTGATCACTAT
This sequence comes from Sulfolobus islandicus Y.N.15.51, assembly GCF_000022485.1. Lineage (NCBI taxonomy): Archaea > Thermoproteati > Thermoproteota > Thermoprotei > Sulfolobales > Sulfolobaceae > Saccharolobus > Saccharolobus islandicus. The sequence goes on from NC_012623.1 coordinate 1,424,431, forward strand.
GATATTTTAAAACTTCTTTCAGTGGCAGGAAAAGACTTTGTAGTCAAAGGAAAAGACGGCTGGGCAATTATAGCTGGATATCACTGGTTTGACGAGTGGGGGAGAGACACTTTCATATCTTTAGAAGGACTTTTACTCGTTGATAAACAGTATGATATTGCTAAACAAATAATTCTCAGATATTTAAATCTTGAAAAAAGGGGTATGCTACCAAACAATTTCATAAGCTATAACGGAGAACCAGTATACAAAGGTGTTGATATTTCACTCTGGGCTATAAACGCAATTTATAAAACTTATATTTATTCACGAGATAATGACTTTATTAGAAAGGTATTTGATAAGGTCTTGGATATAATAGACTGGTATTCCAAGGGAAATGGAGTAGTCTATAACGTTGATAACCTAATTTTCCACAAAGGAGCCCCAAGAACTTGGATGGACGCATCTTATGATAGTAGAATAGTAACCCCAAGAGAAGGCGCTGCAGTTGAGATAAACGCATTATGGTATAACGCGTTAAGGATAGCTGAATTCTTACTTAAGGAATTGGGAGAAAAAGCAGAATATTTATCAGTTATGGCAGAAAAAGTTAAGAAATCATTTGCAGAAAAATTCATTTCACAAAACGGTCTTTACGATTATATAAGCTGGGATAACATTCCAGATAAGAGCATAAGACCTAACCAAATATTTTCCATTTCTTTACCATTTCCCATAATAGATGATAAGAATATAGCTTCTAAGATCTTAACACTTATTGAAAGTAAATTGCTTAGACAATACGGATTAAGTAGCTTAAGTAGAGAAGATCCTAACTATAAACCAGTATATAAGGGGGATAGGAGAAGCAGAGATGAGGCTTATCATAATGGACCCATCTGGCCCTGGCTACTGGGTGCATACGTTGATGCCAAGTTAAAACTTGAAAGTAACATAATGGAACTAAAACTTTTGCTAGAGTACTTAAATCCCCTTCTAACTCACGCCAGTAAAAATCAAGGATATATCCCGGAAATTTTTGACGACATACCACCATATAGGCCAAGAGGATGTTTTGCACAAGCGTGGAGCAACGCAGAGGTATATAGAGTCCTTGTTAACTTATCCAAACTATAGGGGTAAACTTTTTAGGGATAAAACTTTAATCTATTCTTATGAAAGCCAGAATACTAACCTTAACTTCATTATCTCACTTTATAAACGATGGAAATAGCTGGTTTCTTCCAGTAGCATTCACATTTTTAATAACATATCTCGACATATCAAAATTCCTAATTGGAATACTATCCGGTGCATTCTTCTTCGGCATATCTGCATTAGCCTCTCCATTAGTTTCTAGAGTAGCAGATAAGTTTACTAACTATTCCAAGATAATGGGAATAGGAATACTACTGTGGGGAATTGGGCTAATACTATTCGGCTACTCAATACAACTTCACTTCTTGCCATTAACATTTATTTCAGTAGCAATAGCGGGTTTTGCATCAGCATTCTATCATCCAATAGGTGCTGCTGTTCTATCAATAACATACAAGGGAAATGCGGGTATTGCATTAGGTATTAACGGGTCAATGGGCAGTCTAGGCAGAGCGATTTACCCAACATTAACATTATCTCTATTTGCAATATTGAACAAGGACATGACCTTAGATGCGCTAATAATAGGCATAATATCAATAATAGCAGCGTTACCATCATTATTTCTAAAAATTACTATTACGAAAGAAGAGGATCCTAAAACACCTTCTCTCTCAACTACAACCAATAGTAGAAGTACACTATTTGTAGTAATCTTGCTAACTATTATTGCACTACTACGAAGCGTATTTGGTCAAGGAATCTCACAGTTCCTTCCAACACTATTAGTAGAAAATTATGGCTATTCTTACAACGTTAATTTAGGTGAAGCAATTACCATAGCCCTAGCCGTAGCTGTAGTAGGGCAACCGATACTGGGATTTTTATCAGATAGAGTAGGGAGAAGACTAATTTATGTGATATCGACCTTTGGTGCGGCCATAGCGCTACTCCTATTTCTAAAAATACCGAACATAGCATTACTCTCACTATTTGGACTCTTTAACTTCAGCGCATTTCCACTAATGCTATCAATAGTTGGAGATTTCGTACCTAGAAACTCAGCAAGTTTTGCTAACTCACTAGTATGGGGACTAGGAGTTACTGGCGGAGGAGTTATTGGACCAATAATAGTAGGAGCAATATCTCAAGTTTCAAACCTAGTATTTGCGAGCGAAATTGTAACCGTAATGGCTTTCCTCGCGGGAGCATTGACAGCCTTAGTTCCCAAACCACCAAAGAAAAGTAAGGTACCATTATTTGGATAAGCTTTTTATCCATAAATTTTATATAGTTCTTTGTGGCTACAAGGACAGAAAAGATTCTTGGTGGGATAATAACACTACTAATTTTAAAGACGCTTTTAGAAGAGCCAAAACACGGATATGAACTCGAAAAGATAATAAGAGAGAAGTTGGATTATAAACTACCAGAAGGGTCAATATACGTTATATTGAAGAACTTAGAAAGAAGAGGACTGACAATACCGCAAGTTATGAAAAACGAAAGAGGACAAGAGATAAAGAAGTACTTTATAACTGATAAGGGCAAAAGATTTTTACTATCCCATGAGAAACCGCTAATAGCTGTAAAAAAGGTACTAGACGAGTTGATAGCAGACATCCAAAAATTAAAGGTTAGAGAGTAAACTTTCCATGAACTTATCCATCTTCTCTAACAATTCTCCATGTCTTATATTATACTCCTCTCCAACCTCACTCGGCTTCCTATAACCAATCTTAACAACACCATTTTCACTCCAGACTAGGAACCTTAACGGTAACTCATAAGCGATATGCCTATTCTTAAGCATTAATAAAGTACCAATTCTAGGGTTTCCAAAATAAACTACTACAGTAGGCTCTAAATTAAGCCCAACCTTTCTCGCGTTCTCAGAGTGATCAATAATTGCAAAAACTTCAGCTCCAGATGATTTTATCCTTTCAATTAATGTCTTAATGCACTCGTTAAAGCTAAGCTTACATTCCTTAATGTTGAACATACGTTAGGCTGTAACGTATTACTTAAAAAGTTTTTCCAAAATTAGATTTTTTCTACATCAAGAGAGAAATCCAAAGATCTAGAACTATGTGTAGTATAACCACTGGAAATAATATCCACGCCAGTCCTAGCGTAATCAACAACATTATCCGGCGTTATCCCACCAGAAGCCTCTAAAATGACCTTACCCTTAAGCTCATTGACTATTGGTAAAATCTCGTAAGGTTTCATATTATCTAGTAATATGGCATCAGCACCAGCCTTATAAGCCCTTATTGCGTCTTCATAAGAGGAAACCTCAACTTCAATAATTTTAGTAAAACTCACCGAAGATTTAACCCTCTTAATAAGCTCCTCGATATTCCCATACAAAGCAATGTGATTATCCTTAATCAAAACAGCATCGGATAAATTATACCTATGAGGATCACCACCACCAACCTCAATAGCATACTTCTCAAATAACCTAAAGCCCGGGGTGGTCTTCCTAGTACCAGAAATTCTTACATTAGGGTTAACTTCTCTAGCCCTCTTAACCATTAAATTGGTAATAGTTGCAATGCCGGAAAGCTTACCTAGGAAGTTCAAAATAAGCCTCTCAACAGTCAAAACATCAGCATTACCCTCAAAAAGTAAAACAACGTCACCTTTGTTAACCTCACTACCGTCTTTCTCCCCATTTATGTTAGAAAACCCTAAGTAGTTGAGAAAAGGAATAACAAACCTATTACCCGCCAAAATCCCAGAATCCTTACACTTAACAACACCCCTTGCCTTTATACCCTCTAAAAATTTGGTAGTAATATCCTCTGGCATTACGTCTTCTTCTAAATAATCCCAGAGCCTCTTAACGTAAATCCACTCAATCAATTTCTGCTCACCACGAAATATATCCTCTTACCGTCTTCCCAACTCTTATTAGGATAATCCTCCCTATAATGTGTACCTCTACTTTCCGTTCTTAACAATGCCCCTTTGGCACTTAATAGGCTAACCAGTGTAGCGTTATCGTTCAAATCAGCAGACTCGTAAACCTTAACCAACTTACTTAACCCCTCGCCATTTCTGACAATCCCTAAATAATTCCAATTATACTCTCCTATCTCATCCAAACTCAAAGAATTCCCACCACTTAACTTAACCTCAACAGTTTCCTTAGCGTCATCCACACTTAACCCCTCCCAATTATCAATATACATTGGTAAGTTAATACCATACACTAAATCCTCAGCCAAGGAATTACTAGCCAATCTATTCGCACCGTGAAGACCACTATCCGAAACCTCACCTATTGCATATAAACCTTTAATATTGGTTTCTCCACGAACATTTATCCTTATCCCTCCAATAGTATAATGCGCCCCTGGAAAAACTTGCAACTTCTTACCATACCTCTTAATGTATTTACTTAAAACGGGGAACTTCCCATCAAAATCTTCAATGGGTGAAAGATCAATATAAACTATATGCCCCTTCTTGTACTGGTCATAGATAGCCCTACTTAAAACATCCCTTGGAGCTAATTCACCCTTACTGTGATAATTGAAAGTAAATCTTTCGCCCTTCTCGTTCAGCAGAATCGCTCCCTCACCCCTTAGGGTTTCAGTCAATAGATAAGCTTTACCATCAAACGTTGTAACAGTAGGGTGGAATTGAACAAACTCCATATCTGAAACCAAAGCTCCAGTCCTAAAGGCTATGGCTATACCGTCTCCCACGTTTGTACTAGGATTAGAAGTAAATTTGAACAAATAGCCATAACCACCTGTAGCTAAAACGACCTTTTCGGCGTCAAAACTTCCACCCTTTTCCGTTACGAATCCTACAACCTTACAATCTTTGACCTTTAAGGCTAGTAACTTATCTTCAACGAGATTAATTCCCTCTTTCTTAGCTAAGTTCAAAAGGAAACTAGTTATCTCCCTACCAGTCTCGTCAGTCTTATGCAATATTCTTCTCTTAGAATGCCCGCCCTCTAACCTTAAACCCTCATCAAATCTGAAACCCCATTTCTCAACTGTGCTAATAACATAACGAATCTCCCTCGTAACGTAATCCACAGATTTAACATCACATAACCCATCACCCACTTTTAAAGTATCGCTCAAGTGAAGTTCTGGGGAATCTTCGTTGCCAACAGCTGCAGCAATACCACCCTTCGCCCAATAACTTGAGCCCCCATCAATTTTCTTCGAAATAACGGTTACCTTGTATCCAGATTTATGCAAGGATATTGCAGCGCTTAGACCCGCTAGACCACTGCCGAAAATGTAGATCATACTCGAACATATGTTCGGTCAAATAAAAAGTTTTTTATTAACTAAAAGTTTTTATACTAGATTGCTATACGAACATATGTTCGGAAAATGACTAGAGTTGAAAAGTTATTAAGTCAAATAAAGAAGCTAAAAACTGAAAAGAATGCAATAATTTTAGGACACAACTACATGGAATACTCTGTTCAGTTAGTCTCAGATTTCACTGGAGATTCTTACGACTTGGCAGTTAAGGCAATGAAGACAAACGCTAAGATTATAATATTTGCAGGAGTGTACTTCATGGCGGAACAAGCTTCAGCGTTAAATCCAGAAAAGAAAGTACTTTCACCAGAACCTAGTGCAGGTTGTACTTTATCTGACGCACTTGACGTTAAAACATTACAAGAGTATAAAGAAATGTACCCTAATGCCCCAGTAGTGCTTTACATAAATACCAGCATTCACGCTAAGGCTCTAGCAGATTACATAGTAACGTCTTCAACTGCAGTGAAAGTCGTAAAGAAACTAAACGCAGATACAATACTATTTGGACCAGATGCCAATCTAGCTAATTACGTTCAACAAAAAGTTCCCAATAAGAAGATTATTAAAGTGCCGCCAAATGGTAGATGTATAGTACATGCCAACTATACTAAGCAACTAGTAGAATTGGCAAGGAAAAAGTACCCTAATGCCTTGTTAATGGCTCATCCAGAGGCGCCATTGGAAATTTTAGAAAGCGCAGACTTCGTGGGATCTACCAATCAAATGATACAATTCTCAAAGGAGAATAAAAACGAGGAGTTCATTGTTGCAACAGAGATAGGTATGATAAACGCTCTGAAGATTAAGAATCCCAGTAAGAAATTCTACCCACTCGTAACGACCGAAGCTTGTGCTTGTGCTAGGTGTCCATATATGAATATGATAACTTTGGAAAAGGTAAAGAGGTCATTAGAGGAAGAGGTTTACGAGGTTAAAGTACCAGAGGATATTGCAGAAAGGGCTAAGATAGCATTTGAAAATACTATGAAGTTGTTAGAATGATAAGCAAGAGTAATTTTATTAAGTATATAAAATTTTATTCCTTTTTTCCTATATATTACTTAGATCGTATTATATATTTCCTATGCCGAACATCTGGTCATCTTGAAAGATAATTATAGTTATATATCAAATTTAAATTCTTTAGACATTCATTGATAAATCTAATTAGAACTAAATTCTAACTTATCTGACTATAACTTTTAAAAAAGTTTATTAGACACTATAAACTATCTATATAATACCATGTCTCGCCCAGATAAATTCTCCAAAAAAGAGAAAATGAGACGTGGTTTATCTACAACCACAATAATAGGAATAGTAGTAGCAATAGTAATAATCGTAATAGGAGCTTTTGCTGCGGTAACTCTACTTAGTCATAAGCCGTCACAAGTAGTATCTACCACTTCTCCGTCTACTTCGCAATTAGCTACGTCAACATCTCCATCACAAGTCATTACTATAACCTATTTCGATGATCTATCGCCATCTGAAGCCAACATAACACAGAAAATAATAATTCCACAATTCGAGGCAACACATCCTAATATTAAAATTAATTATGTTGACGAAAGTGCCGGTGATATAGTAAAAAGTGTTGAAGAGTTAGTAATGAGTGGTAATGTCGGTCCAGTTATAATCGGTGAAGACAACCTAGTTATAGGAGAATTGCTCAATGGTAACTATTTAATGAACCTAACCCCATATGTAAATCAAATCTTACAGAATGTTAGTCTAATTCCATCAATGCAATCATTAGTCCAGTATGAACAAAAAGTATATCATGGTACTTACTTCATTCCTCTAAGAGCTAACATTCCTCTAGTCTGGTATAACGCAAGTCTCTTTAGGCAAATAGGTTTGACTTCTCCACCAGAAAATTGGTCACAATTGCTGCAATACGCAAAGATAATTTATGATAAAACTGGTTTAAAACCAATAATGTTCCAAGGGCATGGTGGAGCAAGTACCTATACTGAGCTTTACCAGTGGATGGTCCAGGCTGGTGGAAATCCATTCTTATTTAATGATTCTGGCGATGTACTTGCATTTGAATATTTGTACAATCTCTCACAATATTTTAACCCAGATTACGTTCACGGATATTGGGGAAGCTATAAGGGATTAATAGATGGTAGTTACTATTTGATCGATTATCAGTGGCCCTATATCTATAGCGTTATGGCAAGTGAAGGAGTTAATATGAGCAACATAGGCTTCTATCCCGGCCCTACTGGTCCTGTTAACGGTGATCACTTAGTAGGTGGTGATGTATTAGCAATACCTAAGGGAGCAACGCACATTAATGCACTAATAGAATTCGCCAAATTCTTACTATCTCCACAAGTTCAAAGAGAATTTATCATATACCTCTCATGGCCAGCAGTAAATCAACAAGCTTATCAAAACCTTCCAAGTAATATAAGTTCACTATACAAGGCTGAAGAAGAAGCCTTACAGAACGCATTCTTTAGAGAACCAGTACCGTGGATAACTGTCTGGGGACAGATAGCAGACAACGTGTTTACTCAAATAATCGTAAATCATGCCCCATATTCGCAGATACCTCAAATATTGAGCCAAGCAAATAAGGAAATGTATCAGTATCTCTTACAAAACTATAATGCAACGGTAGCACAAGAGTATGAGGAAGGGGTGTTTGGGCCACTATATGGGTGAGTAAAGTGAAGTTAACCCATTTTTTATTAGTACTTCCTGCATTGGCATACGTAATTGGTTTTGCCTTTTTTCCCACAATTGAGGCTGTTTATTTAAGTTTTCAAGACCCCCATGGGGGTTTCTCTTTATATAATTACGAAGAACTATCCTATTTTAATTTGCCTGGCGCAATAATTGATACAATAGTAGTTACAATTGGTGCATTAGCAATACAACTAGCTCTAGGTTTTCTAGTTGCATCAGTTCTAGCCAGAGAATTCTTTGGGAAAAGAGCTTTATCTACAATAACAATAATACCAATGGGTATTGCAACAGTTGTCGCAGCAGTAACTTTCAGCTTTGTCTTTCAAACCTCTGGAGGATACGCAAATACAATTCTTCATTCTCTTTTTGGTCTTAACGTAAACTGGTACCAATCTTCCATATCATCATTATTGGTAGTGATGATTGCGGACAGCTGGAAAAACACACCCATTGTAGCCTTAATATTATTGGCTGGAATGTCCTCAATACCAAAGGAGTTATATTACGCGTCTGCAATAGATGGAGCTGGGCCAATTAGGAGATTTTTCTACATAACATTACCAAACCTTAGGAGCTTCATTGGGATATCACTTATTCTAAGGGGAGTGCAAGAATTCAACATATTCGCTTTACCTTTAATACTGATTGGTGAGCATCCCCCTCTCCTCACCACTTTAATATACGACTTATATACTACAACTTTTCCAGAAGTTGGATTAGCATTAGCTTCGGCAACGATACTTCTTGGATTCATCCTAGTATTTTCTGGCATAGTAATCAAACTCTCCGGAGGTAGATAACATGAGATGGTGGACATATTTAGGTGCAATAGTAGTAGGAATTTACTTCCTATTTCCACTTTACATTTTAGTATTACTCGCATTCAATTTTCCAAAATATACCGTCTTAGCCAAATTTCCCTCACTATTACCAGTGTCACTAACACTAAATAACCTAATAACAGCATTACAAGGCACAGCGTTTATTGATCCATTCATAAAAAGTCTGGAGACAGCGACATTAGTGGGAATCATTACCATAGCATTGGCTATTCCAGCGGGATATGGTTTAAGTAGATTACCAAGAGCCATAGCATATTCCATAATTATCCTTCTATTAGTTACCAATATGATGCCAGCAATAGTAATAGGTATTCCAATAGCAGTAGATTTTCTTAAACTTCACCTTTTTGAATCCGTAATAGGTCTAGCCTTAGCACAAACACTAATAACACTACCATTAGCTACGTTCATCTTACAAGGCACGTTCTCATCAATACCCATTGACCTCGAACATCAAGCTAGAGTTGATGGTGCAAACTTATTTAATAGGTTATTTTCAGTACTCTTACCACTAGCAGCACCTGGTATAGCAGCAGCATTCCTAATATCATGGATGTTCTCATGGGATGAGTTTACTTATGCAATCCTATTAATTCCCTATCACTCCACACTTCCAGTAACAATATATCAAGACGTTACCAGGGGAAACTTATTGGCAGGAATAGCATTTTCACTAATATTCACAATTCCCGTAATAATTTTAACTTTTGCATTACAAAAATATCTAAGAGGAGAATATTTAGCAGGAGGGATAAAAGGATGACGGTAGAACTAATAGATATTGTAAAGAAATATGGCAAAAACATTGTAATTAATGGCATAACAGAGAAGATAGAGACTGGAGAGTTCTTTGTAATACTAGGACCAAGTGGAGAAGGAAAATCAACATTATTGAAAATCTTGGCAGGAATTGAAAAACTAGATAAGGGGAAAATTATAGCAGATGGAGTAGACATTACAGACAAACCCCCAGAGAAGAGAAATGTTGCTATGGTATTTCAAAACTATGCACTTTACCCAAACATGTCAGTGAGAGATAATATAGCATTCCCACTCAAGATGAGGGGAATGAAAAAAGAGGAAATAATGGAAAGAGTGGAAAAAACTGCAAAGCTTTTAGGTATATCAGAAATATTAGATAAAAAAGTAACACAAATCAGTGGAGGGCAGCAACAAAGGGTCGCACTGGCTAGGGCAATTGTAAGAAATCCAAGCTATTTCTTGTTGGATGAACCATTAAGTAATCTAGATGCTAGAGTAAGGACAATAGCTAGAGGAGAGCTGAAGAGAATACAAAAGGAATTGAAAGGTACGTTCATTTATGTAACCCACGATCAAAAGGAAGCCTTAAGTCTAGCAGATAGGATTGCTGTACTTCATAAAGGCAAATTCGAACAAGTCAGTGATCCAAAAACACTATATGAATATCCAAAAACAAAATGGGTAGCACAATTCGTAGGTGAATTCCCAATGAATTTTCTACCTGGTGAGCTAATGAAAGAAAAGGCGCAAGAAATAGGGTTTAGGCCAGAATGGGTAGAAGTAGGAAAAGGCAATTTATCTTGTATAGTAGAATCAGTAGAAGCTTCAGGGGAGTCAAGATACTTAATATGCAATTTCAAAAATAATAATATAACTATCCTTTCTCAAGAATTTTATGATGTAGGTCAAGAAGTTAGGTTTAAAATAATTAAATATAGAAAATATAATGATGGACAACTGGCACAAGAATAGAAAAATTATTGTGAATGTTCCCAAAATATCTTTTCTTATATGTCTATTTTCTTATTAAAACCGATATAAACATACCCTTAACAATCTACCCTAAGATATAACTCATTAGCTCTCCTTATTGCCTATTCCTTGTCAAGAACATAATCATTTTACATTGTTAAAGGTAGTCCTTTAATATTAATTTATAAATAATGTTTATGATGAAATTAGACGAACTTGAGAAAGAACTTGGTTCAAAGCTTATTATGAACGATAACGTCATAGATCACTACTCCAAATCTCCCTATTTAGTCTCTCCAATTCTATCGAAAATGGGTAAGAGAGTGCTAGGGGTAGTAATTGTTGAAGATAGGTATGACGTTGAATTCGTTGTTAAATTTTGCGATATTCATAGAATCCCCTTATTAGCTAGGGGTGCAGGAACATCTACAATAGGACAAGTACTACCAATACATCCCTCTATTGTATTGGATATTCAGAAATTAAATAAAACTATGGAATATGACGAGAAGTATTTGAAAATATCCCCCGGAGTAAAGGTTCTAGATGCTCTGAATTACCTTAGGAAGAGGGGAAAAGAATTACAGGTATATCCTAGTAGCTTTTACATTTCCACTTTAGGAGGATATATTGCAGGAGGAGATGTAGGGATTGGATCATATCAATATGGCTATCATTTCCATAACGGCGGAATTAGACGTGTAAAAATTGTTGGCCCTACTGGAACTTTTGAACTAACCGGAGAAAATACCTTAGCAGTAGCTCAAGCAGCTGGGACAACTGGCATAATAATCGGGGCTGATATAGCTACTGTAGATTATGAAGACTGGAAAGATCAAATAATAAGATTTGATGAACTAGGTAAGTTGGTAAAATTCCTAAAAGATGCAGAGAATGAAAGAGATAAGATAAGGAGAATCACTATAGAGGATCAAGAGGCCTTATCATTAGTTGCTAAAAATAGAGTAGCTCCGGGTAAATGGAATGTAATAGTCGCAAGTACAAAAAGCTTTGGAGAAGAAGTAGATATGAAATTCTTAGACGAATTGGCATTTGCGGCTATTTACGTTACCATGAGCAGACTAACCAATTTCTCCGATTATTTTTACGAGGTTAGATTGCTCTCTCTTAACAGTTTCCTTAAAGTAGTAAGCCAAGTTAAAGACGCTTTAGGTTCTAATGTACTAATACACGGCGATGTTATGACATTGAGAGGGGAAACCGTAATTTACACAGTCTTCATCTCTGATAGACTAAACTTTGACATAATAGATTCAATAATGACAAAGGAAGGGATACCATTTGAAATACACTCCTTAGTTGTAAATGATAGAGTAGATGAAGAATATAGATTAGAACTAATGAAGAAATATAAACGGATAGTAGATCCTCACGATATCCTAAATCCGGGGAAGCTGAGAGTATGATGTTAAAAAAGTTATTAGAGGTTATAGACATTCTAGAATCTGAAGACCCATTACAGAAGATAAAGGAGAAGTTAGAAGGTAAAGTCAAATACGAGGAAGTAAAAGCTGGAGAAGTAACCTTTATAAAAGCACTTTATGAAGGCGGAGGAAAGGACAAAGTAGAGATCTTAGGAAGATTAGGGGCAATACAAATGGTTGGGGTAAATAAGGGTTTGGTCTCTGACGCTGATGGAGCAATTGTAAGCCTAACCACACTTCTAGAACTTCTCAATTTAAGAGAAAAAGGAATAGAACTTGATCTCAATGTACTATTTGTAACTAACTTGTCCGTTAAGGCTAAACTAATTCCCCATAAACCATTTGACTTCATGGTCCCACTTTTAGGATTAGATGAAGCACTTAAAGTTGAAGTCGATCCCTCGGCCTCATTCGTTGTATCAATTGACTCAACTAAAGGAAACAGAATAGCTAAGTTCGACGATTTCGCAATAACTCATGTAGTTAAAGACGGGTATATCCTAAAACTTCACGATAACGTAATTGACATTTACAATAAGGTAACTGGTCACGAAATTTACATGGTTCCTTTGACAACTGGAGATCTAACTCCTCTAGATTATAATGTATATCACATTAGTACTCTAATCTCGCCATGGCTATATACAGATTCTCCAGTGATTGGAATTGCAACAGTCTCCAAACAAGTTATACCGGGATATGAAACTGGTGTATTAAACATTGAAATGTTAGAACACGCGTCAAGATTTTGCATTGAACTCCTTAAATATATAGAAAATGGAGGGAAAATGTATGAAGAGAAAGAATTAGAAGAATTAGAGAACAGATTAGGAAAGTCTAATTTGTTAAAGGCTAAAAGAAGGTAATCATTGAAATGGTAGATCCAGCAAAACTACTGAAAGACCTAATACAAATCAAAACAGCTAATCCACCTGGATTAGAATACGAGAATATTGCACTTTATCTTAAATACCTATTTAATGAGTTAGGTTTTCAAATACAGCTAATCGAAATACCAGAGGAATACATGGACAAATACTACATTTACTCTCCATCACATAAAGGGAACAAAAGACTAATAGTAATTGTAAGAAACAGCCCAAATCCTATACTTCACTTCAACTTTCACTATGACGTTGTCCCACCAGGGGATGGTTGGTTAGCAAATCCTTTCGAGCTTAAAATTATTAATAATAAGGCATACGGAAGGGGAACCTCAGATATGAAAGGTTCAATTGTGAGCTTATATTTAGCCCTTTCTAGATTTAACGATTTACCAATCGAGATAACTTTTGTCCCAGATGAGGAAAGTGGAGGTATAGGGACTAAATACTTAACAGAGGAAACTCGTGTTACCCCTACCATGGTGATATTTGGGGGGCTACCAGTTTCCCTAACTTGTATGTAGGGCATTTTGGTATAGTGAGGGGTGTAATAAAAATATTTGGCAAACAAGCTCATGCAAGCAACCCAAAAGATGGTATTAATGCCTTCCTGCTAGCTTCTAAACTAGCACTCAAGTTACAAGAAAAATTAGGAAAGGAAATAGTTAACCTCGGGGGATATACGCTTAATCCCACTAATAGTGATGGAATAGTACCGGGTTTCTTTGCCTTTAGTTATTATAGAGCTATTCCTCCACACGACAATAGAACTCCAGAATTTGACAAGAATGTAATTGACACTACAGCTAGAGAAATAGGGATAGAATATAATTTTGAGATTAAATCTTTTATTCCAAGTTCAGTTTCTAACCCAGATTCTGGCATAGCTAAAGCGTTTAAATTTTGTATCACTTCAGCTCTTAACGTGGTACCTAAAGAGCTAATAAGTAATATAAGATATGATGCAGTCTTCTATAAAAATTCCGATTCGATAAATTTTGGTCCAGGTAATCCAGATCAAGCTCATGTACCTAATGAATATGTTGAATTAGATAACATAGAGAAAACTAGTGTAATTTACGAATGTGTGATGAAAAGGATTTATTTTCATAATTATCGATAAAACCCTTACCCTAGACCCCAAATTCATCACCCCGAAAATAATTCAAGGGAGTTAAAAAGTGGATAAAATAATTTAACTAAATATTCTTGCAAAATAGTAATATTATCTTGCAAGAGCAAGATAGTTAGGAGTAAGCGGAAGTCTTCCTTGCTCGTTGTCCCCTTGAGGAGCAAGTATAGTGTATAGATTAACATTGCTAGTACGAAGATGAACAAGCGGAATAACCAACTCCTTGATGAGGTAAAGATTAGGAAAGACTTAATCAACTTGTATGATGTTTCTATTGGCGTCCTAACCTTGTCATACCATTTCACAACAATACTCCTATTTACGTCTAGGTTTGTCCCCTTTGCCAAGTACTCCTTTCCCCTACCATGATGTACTATTAGCCTAAATGTCGCTTTCTTACCATTTGACTTTACAGTATAATCTCCATCAAAATTCCTATGTATCCCTACCTTACCCACGGGTACTCCAATGATGAAGTTGACAAGTAGTTGATCACATCCACTGAATAGAAACCAGCATCTAGTGTTACTAATTCTATTTCTAGGCCCAATGCTAGTATTTGTTGTATTAGGCTTTCAACTATCTTTAGTCTAGTCATTCCTTTTTCTACGCGCGTGAATGCTAGTATTAGTGTTTTTCCCTTTACTCTTGTGGTTGCTGTTGCGTAATTCCACGCGTAGCCTTTTTCTGACCCGCCTAGTCCTTCTACGGGTTTTCCCTTGTATTCTATTGATGTCCAGTCTATTGATATTTTTACACGTTTTCTTCCACCTAGTTCCTTAGCGGAAATCGTTTTGATCACGTTTAGCATTTGGTCTATTACTTGTGGTTGTTCTTCCACGTAGTTTCTAACTGTTTGTGGTGATATGCCAAGCTCTTTTGCCTTGTTTTCTACTGAATCTTTTGTTAGTGCTGCTGTTACAAGTGTTTTCTTGACTTCTTCTGCCTTTCTTCCCTTGAAGTTTATGATGGAAAATAATTTTTCCTCTATTTGTACTCGTATTTTAGGGGAGATGTAGTCTGGTGTTGTCAAGCGTTTCTCCCCTAAAGTAATACCAGACTACATCTCCCTTAACTTTTTCTCTAATTACAAAATTTTCTTGGTTAGAAAAAATTATACAATGCAATTATTTTTGTAAAATGAATTTGGGGTCTAAGGCTTAACTTTCTTAAAACATTCTAATTATTTCAGTAGCGTCTGTCTTCAAATATTAAAAATTTTTGATGTTTTAGCTTGAAAAATTTATTAAGTGAGAAAACACCTTCATAGTGGAATGAAGAATCTTTATAAAATTAACTTTTCAATATCGCACCAGGGTTGCTGGACCAGCAAAATAAGAGATAGCGTTGTTACCTTAAATGTATCAAAATATAATAATAAGAAAGTTAGAGTCACAATAGCTTCAGTAAAATTAATAGTAACGGACCTAAAAAGGTCAGAAAACGTTTACGAAGTTCTAAAATATAGAAAAGTAAAAGGAGGCTACGTAATTGACTTCCTTGAAGACCTAAGTACTACAATTGCAGGGTATATACTCTCGAGCAATAATGTATTGGAATATAGAAACATTGTAAGGGAAGGAATAGAAAAGTGGGAAGTAACAATTTTAGCAAAATCCTTAATAGGTAAATTATCAGAAAGATTTCCCATAGATAACCTCCTACGGGGCAATCCACGCAAAACAAGAGAACGAATAAAACCAAGTATTACAAGAGAAAAGGAAATAAACAAGTAAGGAGAAAAACAACATAAGCTCATAGAAAACATGGGGATAAAACCCCATCTACAAGGCTAGCTGTGAAGCCCCTAGAACGATCTAACAAGAGGGGATAAAAACCCCCGAGTAGGAGGTTGTAACAAAATACTCTAGGGGCTGAAACACTTAACACTATGCAAAGAAAACAAGGTATTATGAGAACAAAAAATATCTCGAGAAACGCGTAATACACAAGCATGGAATTAAAAGTTACAAACAAGGCCTTCGCAATTGATATTTCACAAAGCAAACTAACAGCAGCAAAGGGAGAACTAGTAGTAGAACAAGAAAAATCAGCAGTATACGTCAAGGAGGTAAAGGAATTCAACCACGACAACGAGGGAATAGAGGAACTAATTAAATTCCTAGGAGAATATAAGGAAGGAATAATAGAGGCAACTGGAATATATTACTTCTACCTACACGAAAAACTAACGGAAAAAGGATACAAGGTAACAGTAATAAACCCACTACACCTAACAGAAATACTAGGGAAAAAGACAGACAAACTCGACGCACAAAGGTTACTAGTAGCACACATGACCGGAGTAATCAAGGGATCATACATACCAACAGGAGAAATAATGGAGCTAAGAGAACTAACGAGATATAGGGAAAGCTTAGTAGAGAAGACAACACAAGTAAAGAACGAGATAAGGAAAATATTAGAATTCGCGGGATATAAAATACAACCATTCGACAAGAAGGGAAGAAAACTACTTGAAAAGCTAGTAAAGGGGGAGGGACTAAGCAAGGAAGAGAAGGAGGAACTAAAAGAAAAACTAGGGAGAAACTTAAACGACGCGGAAAAACTAGCGTTAAAACAATTAGTTGAACTGTTAAAAAACTTGGAGAAAATGATTAAGGAGGTTGAGGATATGATAATTTCCAAGATTCCAAAACCAGTAATTGAGTTGAGTAAGATCCCCGGGATTGGTTTGATTAGTGCTGCAACTATTTACGCTGAGTTCGGTGATGTTTCCCGTTTTTCCAGTTCTAAGGCTGCTAGGGCTTATGCAAGCTTTGCACCCAAAACTAAGCAGAGTGGTGATAGCGAGTCTCACTCCGGTATGATTAGGGGTAATAAGTATTTGCGTAGAGCTCTCTACTTGGTTGCCAAGGTTGCTAGGGGTCTTGAGCCTTTTAAAGGGTATTATGAGAGGCTTATTGCTAGGGGGAAGAGTGTTACTCAAGCTACTTGTGCTCTTGCCGGAAAGCTTGCAAGCATTTGTTATCATGTTATAAAGGACGGTGTTTACAAGGGAGTTGTCAAGAAGAGTTTTAGGATTCCTAGGGGTAAGGAAGTTAATGTCAAGGACTTCGACGTGGGAGACGCGCTAGACTCGTTATCCCCATAGGTTTGTTAGAGGCGTCAGCATGTAGTGCCTTGTAGTTAAAGAAATAAAGTTTTCAGATATGTTCTATAATGGTTTGACAGAAAAGGAGATACTAGTACTAAAAACCGCAATAGCTATGGGATATTTCAATTATCCAAGGCAAATAAAAGCTAAAGAAATTGCTGAAAAATTAAGTATCTCCAAGCAAGATTTCCTCTATCATTTGCGAAAATCAATAGAGAAGATAATCTCCTCATTAATTATAGAATAGCAGTTCCTGCATATGAAATTTAAGTGATTAAAAAGGTTTAAAAATTATATAAGACTTCTCTTCTATATTTAA
Source organism: Sulfolobus islandicus Y.N.15.51 (assembly GCF_000022485.1). NCBI lineage: Archaea > Thermoproteati > Thermoproteota > Thermoprotei > Sulfolobales > Sulfolobaceae > Saccharolobus > Saccharolobus islandicus. The sequence goes on from NC_012623.1 coordinate 1,441,992, forward strand.
AGACTATAATCGCCAAACTTCTTAATTCTATCTGGAAATCTGCTCTTTATTACATAATACGTTATTATGTGAATCAAAAGAATGGCCCAGGCTGCATAAACTGCTATATTTAATGGGAAAGTTGGCGCAGGGTAAGTGCCAAAATATATTACAGCAATATATAATATTATTGAAATTATCGGTATCACTACATGTTTCACTATGTTAGCCTTACCCACCTTAACCTTACGTACAATTAACCCTAAAGCAGCAAATAAATGACCTAAGGCAACATAGAATGAGCCAAACGTTATTAAAAATATACTAGCCTCTAACGGACCTAGAATGTAACCACTTATAAGGCTAAGAGCACCTGTAACAATACCCGTAAGTATTATTGCATTACCTGGCACACCGTATTTATTAACTTTTGAAAAACCCTTAGGATATAATACACCATCCCTAGCCATACCGAATATCATTCTACTCCCGCTAGTAGCAAATGCCAATGCAGAAGAGTTAAACATAAACGCCACAAGTATTATTAACAGATACACAATCGCGGGATTGAAATACTTACTATAAATCACTATCATTGGGTCTGGTAGATTGGCGTAATTAAACATATTGTTTATTCCATATACTATGGTTTGTGCATAAGAATTCAATATTAATCCAACTCCAAGTAATCCAAACGTTAAGAGAAGTGCTTTTGGCAAAGTACTTTTTGGAACCTTAGCTTCTTCCGCTACTCCTATTGGAGTTGTAGCACCACCAAAGGTAGTAACACCGAAAATCATTGCCGTAAGTACCAACGCCCAATTATTATTAACTGGAATAACAGTAAATGGTAAAATACTATTCTTTGCTCCAGCAATTAAAACTATAGAAGTTACGATTAGAAAACCTATTGAAATTAATCCTATTATGAGATTTAGTAGACCTCCTGGCTTCACTCCAAGCCACATTATTGTCGTAATCTCAATTGTAACTATAATCACTATTGCTGCCCATAACCAAGGCATTGAAGAAGCAATACTGGGAGAGATCAAGTAGATGAAAGACGCAATTCCTAATATTCCAAATCCAGCTGTTCCAGCAACAAGATATTGATAAATATAACCATATCCTACAGTAAAGGAAGCCAAACTACTGCCTAATCCCTTCTTTATCATAGCAACATAGCCATATGAAGCTGCAATCTCCTTGCTCCACTCATAAATAACAATAAGTGTAGTAGCATAGATCAAGTACGAAAGTATCACAGTGAGTGGCATAGCTCCTCCTACCAATCCAGCAAGGCCCACAAAATAGAGTGTGGCAACAGCTATTGGGGCATTAGCTGCAATTCCATAACTTGCAACAAGCCAAGTACCAAGGACACCTTTTCTCAATTCACTTACATTCTTTTTTTCTTCATCCATATCCCAAATACAATTTTTTAAATATTTCTACTTTTCTATCAACAGTTGTTCATTAGATTTTAACTTTATGAGTTAAACAATGTTAAAGGAGGACTTTTTAAATCCAATACCCTATTTAGTACGTTTAATAATAAGTAAGTTTTATCCTATCTCGGACCCGGAAAAATAGAGCTCAGAAATCGATGATGAAAAAACTTAAGATGTCACGTGAGATTTTCGTTAAAAATGGAAGTCAGTTTTTTATCAGATCCTAAGATTAGTATTATTAAGAGTTTTAGTGATTATCATAGAATCAAGTAGGAAGCTTCAGCCTTTTTAAGAATAGTGATAGTCAGATTTCTTGAGATAATTGCCAAATAGTAAAGAGAAAAGCTAAAGCTATCACTTAAGCAACTAACTCCTCAATAGTTAAAGAAGGAGATTATAGCTACTGTAGCAACTAAGATGATTCTTTTATATAAGATATCATAAAGTATTTTAATGAAAATAATAAAATATCTCAGGAATTCTTTAATGATCTACTCAAGAGACTGTCCCTAATGTAAATAATTGAATATAAATAACAAGAGAGAAATATAGTATTATGGATTATAAGGAATGAAATGCAATTATATCTTTCAGTATAACGAGAGATTAAGCTTATATTGTAGGAGAAAATAACCAAATATAGAGAAAAACAGAATTTTCAACATAGTTCACACTACCTCGATCAACTCACGCGGTACAAGTTAGTGGGCGAGTTGGCTCTCGACTGATAAAAAGAATTTATCAAGGAGGTGGAGGGATCAAAAATTTTTTAAACGGAAGGGAAACCCGTAAACTGCTATTAGCTTAATAACGACACTCTCAAACATCACTGTACTAAATTCTATGAAGCTTAAATGTCCGAAAAAATTCCTAATAATTATTAAATTTAATTAGTATTTTTATTTATAAGAATTTATAAATATTTTTAAAAGGTTTATTCTCTCAAACGTCTAGGTAAAAGTAATGATTCCAGGTAAGAAATGTCTTTAAGTATTTTAGCAAATTTGCCTTCTACATAATTTTCCCCAAAGTCCCCAAAGAATTCATTTCTAATTCGGATTGTCGTAGCTAATCTTTTAGGCTTAAATTCTATTTCATTACCTAATATGTTCTTCATGACTACTCTTCCAGCAGCAACTGCAATATCTGCAGTCATTGGAATTTCCTTATCTTCAAATGTTACACAATCACCTGCGCCATAAACGTCATTATATTCAATTGACTTAAGATTTTTGTCTACGAGTAGTCTATGGTTTTTATTAGCATGTAAATTGCCTACTATTTGTGGTCCTTTTAAGCCTCCTGCGAAAATAGTTAATTCAGTTTTAATCTCACCATAACTTGTGACTACAGAATCTTTTTTGATTTCTATAGCTTCTACTCCTAACATTAGATTGACTCCTAACTCTCTTAATAGATCTTCAGCCTTTTTTGACGAGGCAGTGGACATAGTTGGTAGTAATCTATTTCTTCTTTGAACTAAAGTGATCTTCTTCCCCTTTATATTCCCAGCTAACTCTACACCAGTTGCACCTCCCCCTATGATAGTTATATCCTTAACTTCATTTAATCTTCTCTTTAACTCTATAGCATCTTCTAATGTTTCTATTTTGTGCGCATACTCTTTAGCTCCTTTTAATCGTGGAAGATTTTGATGATGACCTAAGCTTACTATAAGTTTATCATAAGTTAATTCCTTACTATTATCAAGTATAACTTTCTTATTTTTAAAATCAATTTTTTGCACATTTCCAAGTATAACTTTCTTATATTTTACTATAATATCTTCCAATTTCTTCATTCCGCATATAAAATCAATTATCCATGGCGTTAAAAGAAAATAGTCCTTTCTGTCGACTACTAAGGAATTTTCTTTATTTTGATTATAAGCTGAAACTCCTGCGAATCCTCCACCTAAGATAAGTATCATTTAAATACCCTCTAATTTCTCTCTAAATATTGAAAGAACGTATTCTCCAGCTTGCTTAAAAGTTAGTTTAGGTGGCATTGGTCTCTCATTTGGATCTACTATTGCATCTAAAAGTGCCTGTCCTTTAGTGTTTAGAAAATCTTCTATTATTTCCTCAGCCTCTTTTGGCTCTTCTAATCTAAATCCTTTAAATCCAATAGATTCAGCTATCTTTGTGAAATCTGGGTTATATAAATCGACTCCCCATTCTGGGTACCCCATTACTTCTTGTTCAAATTTTATCATTCCTAATTTAGAATTATTATAAACGATTATTTTAACTGGAAGATCATATTTCTTAGCAGTTATCATTTCCATCATAGTCATAGTAAAACCTCCATCTCCTACAAAAGAAATAACTTGTCTTTTATTTTCTACAGCAAAAGAAGCTCCTACACTTCCTGGGACTCCAATGCCCATTGAACCTAGCCAAGCAGAAAATATAAAGGTTTGCTCTCCTGAAGCTCTAAAGTGTCTAGCAGTCCACATAGTTACATTTCCAGTATCAGTAACTATTACTGCGTCTTTCTTGCACTTCTGGGAAACTATATAAGCTACTCTCTGAGGTTTCATTGGTTTATCTAAACTATTCTCCTGCTTACTTATAGAATCTAGCCAATCTTCCTTCTTTCCTTTTAACTCTTCATAGTATTTATCTGATTTCTCTTCGATATCTATATTTAGGAACTCAGCAACTGGAATCGGATAAGAGAGATTAACATCTAACCTCTTACCTATATTAGAATTATCTATATCAACCTGTATCACTTTGGCACTCTTATTTAGAAAATTAACGTAAGGAAATGATGCGCCTAACATTATTAATAAATCAGCCTTATCCATCGCCTCTATGGAAGGCTTAGTTCCTAAAAGACCTATTCCGCCCATAACTTTAGGATCTAAATCTGGTAAAATCCCCTTACCATTTAATGTATATATTATTGGTGCTCCTATTTTTTCAGCAAACCTATTTATCTCTTTACCTAGGCCTCTAGTCCCTCCTCCAATTAGTAAAACTGGTTTCTCACTTTCTTTGATTAATTCCTTAGCTCTAGAAAAATCTATCGAATATTTAACTTTACCTACTTCAGTATTCTTGCTACCCTTATATTCTGAGGACTTTCTGAGAATATCTACTGGTAAATTTATGTGAGCTACTCCCCTTTTGGAAATAGCCTCTCTTATAGCCCTCCTTATTATATATTCCGCGTTTTCTGGGTTAATTAAAATTTGATTATATACTGCCACATCATCAAATAACTTAGTTAGGTTAACTTCTTGAAAATAATCGTGACCTATCATATCTGACTCTACTTGTCCAGTTAGCGCTATTACTGGAGCATGATCCATTTTTGCATCGTATAATCCATTTAATAAATGGATTGATCCAGGACCAGAAGTACCCATACATGCTGAAGGCTTACCAGTTATTTTCGCTTCGACCGAGGCAGCTAAAGCTGCACCTTCTTCATGTCTTACTTGTACGTATTTTACTTTAGATTTTCTTATCGCGTCAACTAAAGGGTCAATGGAATCTCCAGGAATTCCATATATTCTTTGAATTCCATTATCTTCTAATACTCTTATTATTACTTCTGCAACTGATGGCATAATATATATATATTTTACTTATTCCTTTATAGTCTTTTTTATAATAGCCGCAACTGGCTTATAACTTCTCTTAATGCAAAATATAGAAAAATATTTGGAAAAACTCGTACTATTGTGAGATGAAACTTGCTAACAGATAATAAACAAAATTTAAGAAAACATTCTATTCTATCACCTTCCTCAAGTCCATCGTGAAACTTGCCAACGTGTAATTGCCTTGAGAATCCATCCTCAATACAAGAGTGTAATCCGAGTTATGTTAACTCAACGCTTCAAATCCTTCCAACTCAATGGGATTCAAATCGGAAGAATAGGGAGGCAAGAAAAGCAAGTAAAGCCTAGAAGCAGTAACGAGAACATGAGAAGCTCTGTGAAAACTAGCAATATCAAAATGATATTACTGGAATTCCTAACCCTAAGCAAGTAAAGAAAATTAATGAAAACCCTAAGAACATTGAGTGCGGAGATAAGTGTCAATATTAAGCTATAAATTATGTCA